>CAMAWP010000420.1 GCA_945861765.1 Akkermansia muciniphila
GATTGCTCTGGTTTCAATGTTCGCTATAACCAGCGGCCATGTTAAAGCAACTGACGGACTGGTATTCCAACGTGCTGGATGAATGGGGCTATTGGGCGGTCGCACTTCTGATGGCCGCCGAAAGCACGGTGCTGCCCATCCCCAGCGAGGTCATCATCCCACCCGCCGCCTACAAGGCTTGGAGCGGAAATGGATTGGAACTCCTTGGCACTCGTTACACCGGCTGGACGGCGCAAATCATCCTCGTCATCGCCGGCGCTGTCGGGTCCTGGGTGGGCGCGGCGTTGATGTATTGGGTAGCGCGCTGGGCAGGACGGCCGCTCGTCCTGCGGTATGGAAAATACTTTTTCATCTCGGCCGAGAAAATCGAAGGCGCGGAACGCTGGGCGGCGCACTACGGCGCGTTTGGGATTTTTGCCTCGCGCCTGCTTCCCGTGGTGCGGCATCTGATTGGCATTCCGGCGGGAATTGTCCGGATGAGCTTCTGGAAATACTCACTCTACACCCTGGTCGGAGCTGGCTTTTGGAGCGCGGTGTTATGCTGGCTGGGGGTGCAAGTGGGCGGCCAGATCAACAAAGGCGAAATGCATAAAGTCACTTTCTGGCTCGGGGGCTTTCTGTTGGTGGTGGGCGGGCTGTATTACTTCTTTGTGCACCGGCAAATGAAGCGACGCGAACCCACATCGCTTTAAATTAAACCATCACCCGCAGCGGTTTGCCCTAGTGGACAAAATCAGACGGCAGCCTCACAATGTCGAAAACTGAACGTCATCTATGACTCCTAACTCACAACCTAAGCAGGCTGGTTTCATTCTTTCTGCGGCGATCCCTCCAGTTATCGACCCCACGCCTATCTTCGAAATCTTTCGCGGTAGCTACGGCACGGAGCTGCTCGCAGCCGCCGTGACTCATTTCAATGTCTTTGGCCAGCTTGCTGACGGCCCTTTAGGATTCGACGCCCTGCGCCACGCACTACGGTTGGCCGAGCGGCCTGCGATTGTGATGTTGACCGCGCTGCGTTCGTTCGGGCTATTGATCAAGGATGGCCAGGATCGCTTCGATCTTTCGCCGCTCGCGCGCGAGCATTTGGTTCCGGGAGGCATCTTCGACGTGAGCGATTACATCGGGCTGGCTGCCAAGTCGCCAGGCGTTCAGCTCATGATTGAGCGGCTGGAAACGAACCGACCCGCTGGTTTCAAGCCAAACGAATCGGGAGCTGCGTTCATTTACCGCGAGGGGATGGAGTCCGCGATGGAAAAGGAAGCCAGCGCCCGTGCGCTTACGTTGGCACTCGCAGGACGCGCCAAAAATGTCGCCCCGCTCTTGGCCGATCGTGTTCCTCTGGAAGAGGCGCAACTGTTGCTGGATGTTGCCGGAGGGACGGGCATCTACAGCGTGGCATGTTTGCAGAAATATCCTCGACTGCGCGCGATCGTTTGGGATCGGCCCGAAGTTCTGAAAGTTGCCGCTGAATTTGCCGCGGCAGGTGGTGTGTCAGCTCGATTGGAATGTCGGCCGGGCGATATGTTTACTGACCCGATGCCTGTGGGTGCGGACGTCATATTGCTCTCCAATGTTCTCCACGACTGGGACGTGGCCGAATGCTCCGCTTTGGTGAAACGCTGCGCGATGGCGTTGCCCGTCGGCGGACGCCTGTTAATCCACGATGTTTTTCTGAACGACGCTCTGGATGGTCCGCTCCCCGTCGCTCTGTATTCTGCCGCCTTGTTTAGCGTCACGGAAGGACGAGCTTATAGCGCCGCAGAATACCGCGAATGGATGTCGAGGGCCGCACTCTTCACCGCAGAGGTCATTCCCACCTTGATACACTGCGGTGTCCTTTCCGGGACAAGGCAGCGTTCTTAAAGCTTGCGTACTCCTGCGTCCGAAGCTTCCGCGGGGCGCATCTCTGAATGAGGACAGCCTCAAAAAATCCCAACGGGATTTCGTCCCAAAGCCCAGGGTTGTCCACCCTCCGCAGTAGCTTCGAGGTCGGCTTCACTCTGGGGGGTCCGCTGCTACGGAGGACGGGCGAGGCACGAGCTACCCTGGGAAAACGTCGGCCACGAGCTCAACCCCAACGGGGTTACGCCTCCCTTTCGATCTGGGATGGGCGCGGCAACGTTCGTCCTCGATGGACTTTCGTTCGCTGGCCGCAACCCCGTGCTGCGCGGCGGAATCCCGTTGGGATTCTTCAGACCGGCCAACGACAGGGCAGAGGAAAATTGGCGCTACGACCGCCAAGCGCCTGTCCTCATTCGGCGATGCGCCGGCAAGGAACTCCGGTCACACGGAAGTATTGACTCGCTAAGATATTTTCGCCGGGGTTATTTTCGTCGCCATGACCACGTCGCTGCGCACCGCGTTCGGCTTTGCTCTGTTTGTTTCGGCGATGCTTTTGGTCGCAGACGTTGTGGCTCAGTCCGACCCCAAGGCAGTCAGGCCGGCACACGATCCACCGGACATCCCGTTCCGTCGCGCGCCGATGGGTCTCTCAAGCCGCAGCATCGTGGTCTCTCTTTCAACGAACCTGCACCTCGCATTCGACGCGAAGCTCCTCCGCACGCACACCGTCTGGGAAGGTCCACCGCTCAATCTCTACGGCCCGCCTTTCAACGGCACCGCCACGCGGTTCATCTGCGACGTCACCGGCCGCCTGCTCTGGGGAAACCTGCCGGTCACACCATGGAAATTCGCTCGCCCGGGCAGTAGCGGCCTCGAACCGGCGAACACTCGATTTCTTGGCATGAGCACAAAGGGCGGGCAGAGCAGCTTCCTTTACGAACTGATCCCCGCCGTCGGCTCACCGATCCATGTCCGGGAGACGCCTCGGGTGGAGCGAGTCCTGTCGCGCGTTGCCGTCGTCCGCCGATTCGAAGTCGCGCCGCTCGTTGCAGCAGTCGGATTGTCCCCGTTTCACGGTTCGGGCCAATTCGTTCCGTTGCCCGGCGCGGAGGGCGCTCTTGCCATCCGCCGCGAAAACGATTTCCTCCTCGTAGCCGCGCGGGGTCTCGCGGCAAATGTCCTCATCCCTCGCCCGGATAATGCCGCCCGCGTCGTGTTCGTGCAAAGCGAGCGCGACAGCAGAGGTCCTTACAGCGTGGTCGTGACAAACGACGTGTCTGGCCCTCAAGTGGAGGTCACCCTCACATTGCCAGCCAGCCCGACTGAGCAAATTGTTGAAGTTGCCACCATCGTCTGCGCCGATCCAGCCGAAGCCACCGCTCTAGCGAAGGCGTTCGCCGTGTCCTCCGTCAAACCGTCCGACCCCTCAGTCGTCACCAGCCCCCCGAAAGCCGTCTTTGCTCTGCCATCAATAACCGCCGACTCCGCCTTCCTGGACAAGCCGACTGGCGGCGAGTCCTTCACCCTCGAGCATTTCCCTGTACCGAAAGAGATCAAGCTGTTGGTCGGCGGCATGGACTTCCTGCCGAACGGCGACTTGGCCGTCTGTACCTATGCGGGTGAAGTCTGGGTTGTCGAAGGCGCCACGGGCGCTCCGGCGCAGGCGCGATGGCGTCGCTACGCGCGCGGGCTGAACGAGCCGGGCGGACTCCGCGTCATCAAAGGCCAAATCTACGTCACGCAAAAGTGCGAGTTGACGCGCCTTGTGGACACCGATGGCAACGGGGAGGCCGACCTCTTCGAGTGCCTCAGCGATGGTTGGGGTTACACCGGCAACTACCACTCCTACGCCACCGGCCCCGCGCTGGATCCACTGGGAAATTTCTACGTCATGGTCACCGGACATCGCACTCTTTACGACGTGCCGTTCATGGGGTGGTGCGTCCGCGTCTCACGCGACGTTCAAAGTTCAAGGTTCACGGTTGAAAAATCGCCAGCGAGCCGATCGTCGCTTTCCCCTCGTCTCGTGGCTGAAGGCTTCTGCTCCGGCCTGCGCGTGCCGAATGGCTTCGGCGAATTCAAAGGCGACCTTTTCATGACCGACAACCAGGGACACTGGATCGCTGCGAACAAATTGAACCACCTGCAGGCGGGTAAATTCTACGGTCACCCATCCGCGCAGCCCGCGCCTCTCGCCCGGTTCAGCGGTGACGCGAGCTTCACTCCTCCCGCCGTGTGGTTTCCTTACGCGTGGGTGCGCTCGGCCAGCGGCATCGCAACCATCGCGGATGACCGCTTCGGGCCGTTCCAAGGCCAGATGCTCGTGGGCGAGTTTCAAAACGCGAGCGTCGTGCGCGTGGCGCTGGAGAAGGTGAACGGCGAGTGGCAAGGCGCCGTCTTTCCGTTCGTGAATGGTTTCGCCTCGGGCGTGAACCGGCTCGCCTTCGGCCCGGACGGCAAGCTCTACGTCGGCGGGCTGCGCATGGGCCACTGGACCAGCATCGCGCCGCAGCCGTACTCGCTCGACCGCGTCAGCTTCACCGGGAAAATCCCCTGCGAGATCCGCGACGTGCGCGCGCAACCGGACGGCTTTGAATTGACGTTCACTGAACCCGTCGATGCCGCGAGCGCCGGCGACACCGAGAACTGGGACGCCACGCAATACACCTACGCTTACGACGGCCATCACAACGCACCGGAGAAGGATCGCGACGAGAAAATCCCGGGCCCGCGCGCGCGCGTGATCAAAGCCATCGTTTCCGCCGACCAGCGTAGCGTGCGTCTGTACATCGAAGGCTGCCAACCGCGCCATGTCATTAGGGTTCATGCGCTGGACGTGAAAAGCGCCAGCGGCCAGAAACTACGGAACGACACATTCCACTACACGTTGAATCATATCCCCGCGCGGTGAACCCTTAGAATTCCTCGCTCGCCTCGAACTGTTCCTCCGGGACGAACAGCAAGCCGAGTTTATGAACCAATTGAACCAATTGCCCATGCCACAGCGCTCGGTGTTGCTGCTCCATTTCGTCGAGGACTTTTCGCTGGAGGAAATCGCCCGCATCACCGGCGCGAACCCGGGCACGGTGAAATCGAGGATGCACGACGCCAAAAAAGCCCTGAGGAAACTGATTGAAGAACAAGCACCATGAAAACGCCGCGTGAGATTCTATGGCAACGGCATCAATCCGTTGAACCCAAGCTCGACGCCGTCCGGCACGAGGCACTCGCGAGCCTGCTTATGAACCTCGGTGGGGCGAGAGTCCCCTCGAGCCCTGACCTTCTCATGCGCTCGGCAATGTCAGGGCTCGACGGACTGGCTTCCCAAGCCCTGCAAGTCAGGGGCCCGGAAGAGACGTTCGCTTCGCGAAATGCAGTCTCGCCCCACCGTGCAGGGGCGCAAGGCGCGATTGAAAATCGAGTAGTTCTCACCCCGGCGCGAACACCGCTCCAGGAAAAAGTACCGTCCGGCATTCGCGAGATGCTTCTTTCACTCCGGTGGCATGCAGCGGGGATGAGCGCGGCTTGGGTCCTCGTTGCGTTGTTGAACATCGATCATTCACCGAGTCCGGTGGCGGCCATGTCCAAAGAAAGAATTCCTTCACCGCAACAGCTCTTGGCAGCCTTGCGGGAGAATCGCCGGCAGATCGCGGAATTGCTCGAATCTCCGGCCAACGTCAGTGAACCGTCGCTTGTGCTCCCCTCATTCGTTCCCAAGCGTCGAGGCGAGATCCAATCCACAAACTCAATGGCTTATTCTGGATAAACCAACTCAACCTTCGATGTGGGACCGCTCAACGACGGTGCGGATTGTTCGCTGTCTGTTCAGTTGGCGAACCATCCGGCGCATGCTTATTGGGCTTGCCTGGATGGCGGCGATCATCGCCCTGTTCTACGGCGAAGAAAACTGGCGCG
>CAMAWP010000421.1 GCA_945861765.1 Akkermansia muciniphila
GTCCGTGGACAACTTCGGCTTCGCGCCGAGCTGTTGCGCCGCGATCGCCGCGATGTCGCGCAGTCCTTCGGCCGTCAGATGAATGCCGTCCTCCGTGAGGCGCGCGCCGGATTTGCGCAGCGCGATGGGCGCGAACAGATCCACAAACACCGCGCCGCGCTGCCGGGCGATGTCGCGCACGGCATCGGCGTAAGCGGCCGCGTCGGCGTTGCGCTTCGTCAAATCCGGCGCGTGCGACGCGAGCGGTTTCTCGAACGGCATCGGCGAGATGAGCACGAGCTTGCGCGTGCGCGCGGCGAACTGATCGAGCAGCCGGTGATACGCCGCCGTGAATTCCGGCAGTCGCGCCACTCCGTCGAGCGACTCCATCTGCCCGAATTGCGCGATCACCATCGTCGCGCCCGCCGCCTCCATCTGCCGCGCCCACGAACCGAAATTCAGGTCGCGCCACTGCTCATAAACTGTGTCCGCCTCCCAGGCCATCGAGCGGAAACGCGGGCGTTGCGCGGCGAAGGAACACGCCAGCAACGATTCCAGTTCGCCTGCCTTCGATTCGCGCACCAGATTCTCCTGCCCGACGAACGCGATGACTTCGTTGGTGGCCAGACTGAATTTGCCGCCCGCGAAAGGCGCGACGGGCGCGCTCGGCTGCGCGGTGCCGAAGCGGCTGAGAATCTCCGCCTCAGGCGGGATGGCGGAGTCGGGCAGCACATCAATGCTGATGTTGCGGAAGGAGATCTCCGCCTTGCAATTGCCGTGGATCTGAAGCGCGATGACGCCGGTGTCCTCGATGCCCGGCTCGCGCTCCACCCAGATGGCCGTGCGCTGGCCGTTGATGAAGAGGAGGATTTGCGAGCCGCTCGCGACGACCTCGTAAGTGTTCCAGTCGCCGACCTTCTCCAGCCGCGCGACGAAATTCGTGTCCGCCTGCACGAGCATCTTGCGCCGGCGCGACTCGTCGTAAAGGCAGCCGGAGAAGCCCGCGCCGATGTCCGCCTGGAAGCCGGACATTTCATTCGGCGGCTGCGGGATGCGCTTGCTGCGGAACTGCACGCCGCCATTCACGAAGCCCTGGGTGCCGACGAGCTTGTAGTCGAAGCGCAGATGAAAATTCTTGTAGCTCTTGCGCGTGGCGAGGAACTCATTGCGCGGATTGCCCTCCAGCGAGCCGCCGACGATCACTCCCTCGCGCAGCCGCCAGACCTTGTTCGTCTCGCCCTCCCAACCGGCGAACGATTTGCCGTCGAAGAGCGCCACCGGCGCGGCGCAAAGATTCTCGGCCGTGGCGCAAACAAGAACGGCGAGCAACCCGAGCGGTTTGATGAGCTTCATGAGTGCGGCGAGAGTCGCACCTCGATGGAGTGAGAGCAACGCTTCGTTGCCCGAACCCGCGCGGCGCGGCCGGTTTATTTCCAGTTGTCCGTGCGGAAGGTCTGCGCGGGCAGGCCGTCTTTGTTGAACAGATTCGCCCAGAGTGAGTTGAGGGCGATCGCGGACAAAGACCAGAAACCGCCGCACCCAGCCCCAATACGCCTCCTCCGTGCGCTCCGACATCCGCTTGAACCGGCAGACCTCATGCAACTGCTCCTGCAACCGCGCCTTGGGATTGGGAATCTACCGCTCCTTCGGGCGGCGTCCGGCTGCGGTAATTGCCGGTCCAGTATTTTGACCCCCGAGCATGATCAACTATGGCCAAAATCAGGCTGGACAGAGAGTGAAAACTGCCTAAATTCCAGCCATGATCGCATCATTCCCTGACCCGTTCACGGAGATGCTTAACCGCAGATTGCGGTCGAATACCTGTTAGGCGTCGCTCTCGTATGACTCCCATGAACGTCCAATGCTGGAACTACAAGCACGAGAAGCGAGGTGTGCTACTCGTGCCCGGACTCAGAGAGCAGGATTTTCTCGACGTGCTCTGCGTCGATTACGAGGCGTCCGCTAGATTTATGTTGGGCTGGGCGGCTGCCGATTTCGACACTGCTCGACGCTTCCTTGCAGGCTTTCTAGTTTTGGTGCGCTCGGAACTGCGACTCGGTTCTTCCGAGCTTTTGCCACTGCCAGACCGAGGCGACCTTCTCCGCAGTCCCGGAGGTTCTGTTTGTTGGGTGGCTCTGCTTCGCTTTTGCGAGTTGCTTTACGAGAATCCCCCGTTCATCCAAGCCGTTCAGACAGAGGCGCGCTATTCCTCACTGCGCGATGGCTACGACCTATTCGCTGACCGCGAGCACAACACGATTGCCCGAACACGCGGCAGAGCGTGGGAAGCTAAAGGATTCCATGACCCAAAACCAATCGACCGCAACGCCTAACCATGCGCTGCAGCGAACCCGGCCATCGCGTGCCACACTCAGACATCCACAATCAACCAAAGAGAAGACCCCATGACACCTACACAAATGGAGCCGCCGCTCATTCGGCGCAGCGCCAAGCTCAACGTCGAGGACCTTCGCGTCAGCAAGCTCAATGTTCGGTTGGAGGCAGATCCCGAAGGCCTCGACTCACTCGCTGAAAGCATCAAGACCGTGGGTTTGCAGCATCCTTTGGTTGTTCGCCAGGTTCCGGACGAGCCTGATGTGTATGAGGTAGTCGAGGGCAGCCGACGGCTTCGGGCGCTCAAGAAGCTTGGACACACCACCATCGAGTGCCGGATCGCTGAGATGGACGACCAGCAGGCCCTCGTGGCGTCAGTCCATGAGAACATGTGGCGCGGTGACATCACTGCTGCCGAACTCAGCCGGGCTATCAAGATGATGATGGCGATGATGCCTGAGCATTGGAGTGAGCACAGGCGGCGCGGCGCAGTCGCCCAAAACCTCGGCTGGGTGCTCTCCAACGACAAGGGAAAGAAGCGCCCGGACCTGGCTAGAGTCAAGGATGCGATCCTGATGGGCGAGTTTCAGGATAAGCTTCCGGGAATAGTGATCAAACAGAGGACGCGCGGCGACTCGAAGAAACCGACGATCGCGTGGTCCACCGCGAAACAGGTTCGCGCCATCGTCACAAGCCCGGAGGTTCTCCCAGTGCTTGAGGCCATGCCGGCGGAAGAGAGGAGCGGCTACGTGCAGCAGATCGCCAAGGAATACAAGGAGACGCCAAGCAAACATCGTGCTGAGTTCTTTCGCAAGGTCCAGGCCACACCGACGAGGCCACCGGAGGAGATCAGGCAGGAATTAGACGTTCGCGAGAAGCGATCCGTGATGGTGACTTTCCGCGCGGACGCAAATCTCCTCGGGGCGATCGACGATTACGCAGCGACTCAAACGCCAAGCACACGCGCGGAGGTAGTAATCAAGTTGGTTCGCCTCGGCCTCCAGACTGCCGGCTCCACCACAGGAGCAGTGGTTTGAGTATGCCGCCTAACCATGCGCTGCAGCGAGGCCGGCCATCGCGCTCCGGTTGCAATCGAACGCCCTCGTGGGCCGGGTCGCTGTAGCTCTGGGTCGTTAGGCGATACTACGCGCTCTCGACATTCGGAAACGGCGGCGTAGCCTTTCTCCATGAGCCAGACACTTCAATACCTCACTGACGACCGCGGCGAGCGCACTGCCGTCGTTCTTCCAATCAACGACTACGAGAAGCTCCTCGAAGATTTGGACGACTTGGCAGTAGTCGCCGAGCGACGCGACGAACCGGTGATTCCTCACGACCCATTCATTGCCGACCTGAAGCATGATGGAACGCTTTAAGATTCAATGGCGCAACTCGACCAAGAAAGA
This sequence comes from Akkermansia muciniphila, assembly GCA_945861765.1. Lineage (GTDB taxonomy): Bacteria > Verrucomicrobiota > Verrucomicrobiia > Limisphaerales > SIBE01 > SIBE01. Next base: position 3,720 of record CAMAWP010000421.1, read on the forward strand.
CCTTCGGAACTTGCCGCGTCAGGAGGTGGCTCGTGTCGTTTCTGCGGTCGGCGAGCTTGCCGACGACGCTCTGCCACACGGCTCGCAGAAGCTTTCCGGCTCCGAGCGGACATACAGGATTCGCGTCGGAGATTACCGCGTCATCTACGAGGTTTTCGCGGAGTCACGGATTATCGAGGTTCAGCGCGTCAGGCACCGGAAGGACGTTTATCGCGAATAGCCGCAACGCCTAACCAGGCGCTGCCGCGAGGCCGGCCATCGCGTCCAGGTTGCAATCGAACGCCCTCGTGGGCCGGGTCGCTGAGCTTGGGGTCGTTAGGCTTCTCTGAACACATAGGTGGATCGCTCATGAAATACGGCAAGACCATTGTCTGTTTTGCAAACTCGCGCAAGACCTCGGGGCGCTGCATCGCAGGAAAGGAGTGGCACGCCGGCACGTCCGGAGAATGGGTGCGCCCGGTTAGCACACGCGCCTCGCACGAAATATCAGAGGAAGAAAGACGATACGAAGACGGGCGAGACCCGCAGTTGCTTGACATCGTCTTGGTGCCCTGCGAAAGCGCCCAACCTTTGCCACATCAACGCGAAAACCATGTAATTGACCCCGGGTTCTACTGGGCATCGCAGGGAACACTGGCATGGAAAGACATTTCTGCATGGCTCGATCAACCAAATACGCTCTGGGGCACCGGCCAAGGCAGCTACGCAGGCCTCAATAACCGCGTGGACATCGGGCACGAGGACGGTTCATCGCTTTGCCTCATTGCGGTCGAGCGTCTCCGGCTCTTGGTAGGACGCAAGGCTCCGGAGTATCCTGATTCCAAGCGGGGCGTGAGAGGCGAGTTCAGCTACCGAGGCACCGCATATCGCATGGATGTAACCGACCCCGCTATAGAGCGCAAATATCTCGGGCAGGTTGATGGTCAATACGACATCGCCAAGCCTGTCCTATGTGTCAGCCTTGGCGATCCTTTTCAAGGCTATTTCTACAAACTCATCGCGGGAGTCCTGCACGTAGAACGGTTCAAGTGAATTAAATGCTTTTTACTATCGGCCATTCAAATCACCCAATAGAAGCCTTCCTTGAGCTTCTTCATCGGCATGCGGTTACTGCCGTCGGCGACGTGCGGTCGCATCCTTATAGCCGCTACGTTCCGCAGTATTCCCGCGAACCGCTGAAGGCAGCCTTGGCGCGGGTGGGCATTGCATACGTTTTCCTCGGCAAAGAGCTTGGCGCTAGGAGTGAGAATCCCGCCTGTTACAAACAAGGCAAAGTCCAATACGACTGCTTGGCACGAGAACCCCAGTTCGCGGAGGGGGTAAAACGTATAACTGACGGGATGCAGAAACATAGCGTCGCGCTGATGTGTGCAGAAAAAGATCCGCTGGAATGCCATAGAACCTTACTGGTTGCTCGCAGACTTCATGAGGCGGGCATTGAAGTAGCCCACATCCACGCAGATGGTTCGTTAGAAGATCATGGAAAGCTGGAGTCTCGCCTTCTCCGCGCGTGCAAGATGCCGGAAGGCGATATGTTCAAGCCACGGAGTGAATTCGTTTCAGAGGCTTATGCAATTCAAGGCGAGAGGGTCGCATACCAAGACGAAAACATGGAGCAGCATGAAAAGGTTTCCGCTCTATGAAAATTTTCACCATTGGTTTCACGAAAAAGAATGCAGAGCAGTTCTTCACCCGCCTAAAGCAACCTGGTCTTCAACGCGTTCTCGATACGCGACTGAATAATGTTTCACAACTGGCAGGCTTCACAAAGAAAGAAGACCTTCGGTTCTTTTTGCGCGAGGTCGGCCGTATTGAATACGTGCATTTGCCAGCGTTGGCACCGACTCAATCAATGTTAGACGCATACAAGAAAAATGGCGGAGATTGGGAAACCTACGAGAAGCAGTTTCTGTCATTGATGGCCGAACGCCAGATAGAAACGTCCATAGACAAGCAGCTCATTGCCGGTGCGTGCTTGCTGTGCAGCGAAGCGACTCCCC
>CAMAWP010000422.1 GCA_945861765.1 Akkermansia muciniphila
CGATGGCAATCTTGCCGCACCCGCACTGGCAACGCCGTTTGATGCGCACCGTCCGTCGCACGATCAACCGAGCCGGGATCAAATCCACCTGCTCACTGACTTCCTCGCCGATCTTGTCTCCCAACCGTCCACAGTGCTCGCACGCCGCGTCGGTCGGTTCCAGAACGGTCGTCTGGACTTCCAGGTTGACCGGGATCTGCCGAGGCTTTCTTTTGCGCTTTGGCTTGGGTTTTTCCTCCGTCTCAGGGGTCTCTGACTCCGCTTGAAACAAGTCGTCACAATCGCTAGCCGGACGGTCCTGCTGCTCGGCCAGGTCACCCACGACCTGGGCCAGTTCGGCCTTCTGTTCCTCGGTCATCTTCTCGGACTGGGGCCCGAAGAGCATCCGCTTGAGTTGCTCAATCAACGACTTCTGCTCCGCCAATGTCTGGGTTTGTTGGGCGATCGTTTCCTGGGTCTGAGCCAGATCCTGCTCCAGCTTGAGTCGTTCATCAACGAAGACGACCGGATTCCGTTGCGCCTGCTCAAGAAGTTCCTCTCGTATGATCTCGCATAGGCGGTTTACCCTACAGCCTGCAGCCTTAAGCCTCCAGCCTGCTCGACGTCGCCACAGTCCAGGAACCTCTCCACGGCCCTGGCGATGATCCACCTCCGCCAAGGCTACGGAGGACAGGTCGGTCGCCAAAAACCATAGCGCTCCCGGTGGCGCTCTTCATAACGTCATAAACCCTCTCGAACCCGCAGACCATCGCCAACCTTGGCGCGGTCCGTTTGGCCCAGCAGAATTATGCCGAAGCCGAACCGCTCCTCCTTCAGAGCTGCGAAGGACTCCAACAGCGCCAAGCCAGCCTGCCCCCGTATCTCAACGCTCCGCGCCGGATCACGGAATCCCTCGAACGGCTGGTGCAACTCTACGACGCCTGGGGCAAACCCTCCCATGCCGCCGAGTGGAAACAGAGGCTGGCCACGTTCCAGCAGGCCGCCAAAGCGGCTGACCAGAAAGGGGCGAAGCCATGAACCCGGACCGTTTTGGACTGCGGTAGCAGAGCGCAGCGGCGACACCGCTTTGGGAACGCGCGCAAAGTTATCGAAGTTCAACGATTGCCAGCCCGCTCGAAAGCGCCGTCGCGTCCGACTTGCCGGCGCAGTCCAAGCCCTGGCGGACTTCCTTGCGGCCCCGTGACTCGCGAAGCGTCTTGGACTCCGGCAGACCTCGGCCGCTTTTCCTCCCGAGCATGATGACGCTGATGGCTCAGACCAGGGTGAATCCGAAACAGGCATTGAGGCGCTGGACCAAAGCACGCCGCCGCGCCGTGCCGACACTGCCCCGGCGGCGATAAAGCCGCTCTTTCTCCACCAGATACATGAGGTCGCACTTCACCAGCGTCTCCCAATCGAGGCCATCCGCCCCGTTCAACACCACTTCATTTTCGCCCGCCGGACGGCTCGCCTTTTGGCTGGAGCCGATCAGCACATTGACCAGCGGCGCGCGGGCGACACGGTCCGGGTGGCTGACGATAATCGCCGGATGCGGCCCCGCGTCGGCAAAGTCGCAGGTCCAGATGTCCCACTGTTTCATTCGGCCTCGACCTTCAGTGTGGAAGCCTTGGCGGTGCGACGTTCGGCGCGGTTGTCGGTCTTGGTGTAGAGATGGCGCAGCGAGCCGGGCGGAAACGAGCCTGCCGCCACGGACTTTTCCTCGGCATCCAGAATGCGCAAGCCGGCACGGACGACTTCGCTGGAGTTGTTGTAACGCCCGCTGCCAACCAGGCGCGCGATCAATTCCTCGAAATGCTTGGTCAACGCGATGTTCATGGCTGGCACTGTGGAATAGATGCTATCTAATGTCAATCCGCAGCCCAGCCCGACTCAAGCACACCTCCCCATGAATCCATCACCCGAAGAAGCTCTCTTTGCGCTGGCGCTGACGAAACCAGCCGCCGAGCGCGCCACGTGGCTCGACCGCGAGTGCGGCGATGACAAAGGTCTGCGTGCCCGCCTCGAGGCGCTGCTCGCCGCGCATGAACGACCGGAGACTCTGCTGGCCACAAAAGCCGAGGACGCCCGTCCCACGATCAAGCTCGATATCGCCGATGCCTCGGACGAAGCGGTGGGGCAGACGCTGGGGCGCTACAAGCTGCTGGAGCGCGTGGGCGAAGGCGGGTGCGGCGTGGTGTATGTCGCCGAGCAGGCGGAGATGAGCGGGCTGGACATCGACACGCGGGCCGACATCGCCGTTGGCACTCAACGCGGAGCAATTGGATCGCGCCACCCTTATTCAGGCGTGCGTTATCTGCCACGGATCGGTTAAATGAAGAAGTGCAAGTAAAGTACAAACAACATCATGGCAGCAGAACGCCATCTCTTCCGAGATTTTCCAGCCTCGACATTCGATCGCGATTCGAATCACATTGGAACAAGTGATTGAGCAATCCGTTGATTGAACATGCTTTACAGCAGGCCCGAGCGACACTGCTGGACGCTCGTTCTACAGGCACCGGGTGGATCGGCAAGCTGTCTGCAAGCGCCCTTTCCACCGCCACTGCCGTCGTGGCGCTGGCACTGGCGAAACGGGAACTCAGACTGACGGATGGGCAGCATGACCGGTTGATCGAACAAGGCCTGCGCTGGCTCGCAACCCACGCCAACCCAGATGGTGGCTGGGGCGACACCGTCCGCAGTCGTAGCAATCTTAGCACGACCACCCTGGTCTGGTCGGCTTTTGGGGTTTGGCCGGACGTAAGCGGGATATATCAACCGACCCTCTCGGCCGCCGAGAAGTGGCTGACAGAACGAATCGGCGCATTTGATTTGGAAAACCTGGCGGCAAAAATTGTGGAGAGCTATGCATCCGATCGCACGTTCTCGGTTCCAATTCTCACTCACTGCGTGCTGACCGGGCGGCTGGGTTTGGGATTTGAAGCATGGGAACAAGTAATTCCGCTTCCGTTTGAACTTGCGGTTTTCCCCCCGTCTTGGTTTGCCGCGCTGAGATTACCAGTGGTAAGCTACGCATTGCCCGCCCTGATTGCTGTCGGCTTCGCGCGGCATTTTCATGCGCCTTCGGCAAACCTTTTCATCCGCGCGGTGCGTTCTCTTGCCACGGAACGCGCATTGTGCGTATTGGGTTCAGTTCAGCCGCCCAACGGAGGATTTCTGGAAGCCATCCCACTGACCAGCTTCGTCGTGATGAGCCTGGCCGCCAGTGGCCGGGCGGATCATCCCGTTGTCAAACGCGGTTTGGAGTTTATCGTGAATTCGGCGCATCCGGACGGAAGCTGGCAAATAGACACCAATCTTGCGACCTGGGTGACAACGCTCTCCATAAACAGTCTCGCGGCTACCGGCGCGCTTCCAATGACCGAGCCTGAAAAGATCGCATTGTGCGACTGGCTTTTGCGGCAGCAATACCGTCAGCGCCATCCCTACACCAACGCGGCACCGGGCGGTTGGGCATGGACATATCTTCCAGGCGGAGTTCCGGACGCGGACGACACCGCAGGGGCTTTGCTCGCCCTGAAGTCGCTCGGAGTGCGGGAGGCCAAAGTCAACCAAGCCGCTGCGGCCGGAGTGAAATGGTTGTTGGATTTGCAGAATAGCGACGGCGGAATTCCTACGTTTTGCCGCGGTTGGGGGAGACTGCCGTTTGACCGAAGTAGCGCCGACATCACAGCTCACGCCTTACGTGCCTGGAAGGCGTGGGAGAATGTCCTTCCCGCGCCACTCCAGCGTGACATTAAGAAGGCAGCGGGGCGTGCGGTGGAGTTCCTTCGGCGAACGCAGGAGCCCGGGGGAGCATGGTGTCCGCTCTGGTTCGGCAGCGAGCACGAACCGGATGAATCAAACCGAGTCTATGGCTCCTCACGCGTGTTATTGGCGTTGGCGGAAACCAAACTTGGCTGGGAAGCCGCAGCCAGGGCCATCCACTGGCTTGTTCGCGCGCAAAAAGCCGATGGGGGCTGGAGCGGAGGATTCGCGGCGGCGCCTTCCAGCGTGGAAGAGACGGCACTGGCGGTGGAATCACTTTGCGCGGCTCTGGAATGCCGCGCCGAACTTCAGGCCGATCTAAAGCCGGTGATACGGCGCGGCGTGGCCTGGCTCACCCATCAAATCGACGCTGGCACCTGGCGCCAGCCCACGCCCATCGGGTTTTATTTCGCCAAGCTGTGGTATTTTGAGGAGTTATATCCCGTGATTTTCACTGTTGCCGCGTTGGGCCGGGCCGCGCGCGTCTTGAAAAACTAGACCGAGGCCAACACCCCGAGTTCCCGCGCAGCTTGTTGGATAATGGCCAGCAAAGTTTCCCAATCCTTTTCATTGGTCTCCCAACCACTGCTGAACCGCAAGACGCGAGCGGCCTGGTTTGGGGCATAGCCCATCGCCAGCAAAACCGGGGAAGGCTCCTCCTTGCCGCTCGAACAGGCGGAGCCCGTCGAAACGGCAACCCCAAGTTTGTCCAGCTTCACCACCCAGCGTTGACGGCAATCGACTTGGGGCAACTGGGCGGCGACGGTGTTCCAAAGCCTGGGCTGCAACTCCCCGACGATTTTGACTTCAGGCAACGCGGTGGTGAGACGTTGAATGAACTGATCGCGCATCTCCCGGCGCGCTTCGACTTCAACCAGCAAACCGCAGCGGGCATCAAGCATTGCCACCAAGGCCAGCGCCCCGGCGACGTTTTCGGTTCCGGCCCGGCGATTTTCCTCCTGCGGGCCGCCCACGAGAAACGGCTTCAAGCGGCCTTGCGAGGGACACTTCAGAAAACCAATGCCGCGCGGTCCGCCGACTTTATGCGCGCAACCGCTGACAAAATCGCAGGTGCCGAGGCCAATAGGGTTTTCCTTGCCTAGCCACTGCGCGGCGTCGCACAAATACGGAACTTCCCAACGGCGGCAAAGGTTCGCCACTTGCTCCCAGGGTTGAATCACGCCTGTCACATTATCCGCGGCCATCACGGCCACCAGGCCCGGTCGATGTCGCGCCAAGGCTTCGGCCAGCCAATCCAAGTCCACAATCCCATCGGGGGTGACGGGAATGAGGCTCGCGCGGTCGCCAAAATAATGCGCGGCCGATTCCGCCACGCTGGGATGTTCGATCGCCGAAATGTGAATCGGCGCGTCCGGCGGCAGCACGCGGGCAAAGTGTTGAAACACCTGGTTATTCGCCTCGGTGGCTCCCGACGTCCACACGATGTCGTGAGCATGACAGCCCAGCATGGCCGCGAGACGCAAACGCGCCTCCTCCAAAGCGGCGTCCGCGCGGCTCCCCACGCGGTGCGGACTGGAGGGATTTCCGATAAAGTTATCCGCCGCCTCCAACCAGGCCTCCCGGGCAACGGGGTGCAGCGGGGCCGTGGCGTTGTGGTCGAAATAAGTCACGTCGTTTTCAAGCCGAAAAAATATCACGCGCCGTTTGAGTGGCGAGAATTTAATAAACAATCTTGCCAAGTGGGGTGCAACTCACGTTATCCGAGGTCGCCTCCCCTGACGCGGTTATCCCGCCGCTTAACCACGCTGAAGCGCACCCACGGATGACACGGATAACACGGATGAGGAAAGGGAGCTGAGATGGGTACTTTATCCGTGCTATCCGTGTTATCCGTGGTTAACTCTTCCCATTCTGCGGTAGGTATTGTCCTCCGAACGACACCTCCCGGAAACCGTGAGTTGC
>CAMAWP010000423.1 GCA_945861765.1 Akkermansia muciniphila
GATGACTCCTCCTTTTAGCGAAACAAACCAAAGCCTCCTCACGGGGGCCGCCACGAAGTCACGATGAGTTCCGGCCTTTCCAGACGCGGGTTGTTCTCGCTTTTCGCGCGCTCCTTTCGCGCGCCTGACGAAGGGGTAAAAGCCGCTCAAGCCCTCTCGGGAAGAGCAGAGAACTCGCTGCCTGCATCTGCTCCCCAGCCCAGGGTCGCCGTCATCCAGGGCCGTTTCTGCCTTGCTTACACCTCCTTCTGCACGGTCTGCGTCGAACGCTGCCCCGTGCCGAACGCAATGAAAGTGGAGAAAGGCATCCCGATGGTCGTCGCTGACGCCTGCACCGGCTGCGGAGTCTGCCACGACGTTTGCCCGGCGCCGACCAACGCCGTCCTGGTTCTCCCGCGCCGCAGAATCCCGCGCTTCACTTCGCCGCCCCCGCCACCCGCCGCCGCATGAATTCGGAAACGCCCTTCCCACCGCCCACCGACGATCCGGCGCCCATCAAGCTGCCCGACCTTAACATGACCCTGCTGGATGCCGCGCAGGTGGATCAACTCTTTCGCGACATCGAACTCTGCGCCCAGATCACCGAGATCATTCCGAAGTTCGCCGCGCGCGGATACGTTCCAGACACCGCGGCTGTCACGCTCCCCCAAGCTCGCGAACTCCTGGCGGCGCGCGCCGTCCGCGGACTCCAGCTTCGCTACCGTTACGAAGGCGCCGACTGGTGGGACACCCTCATGCTTGTCGGCAACCAGTTTCGCCTGGTGCGCATCCGCCACAGCTTTTCCACCGAGACGACCCCAACCGACGGCACCGAACCCACGCGGGTGCCGGAATAACGCACAGGTCCCGTTGAGGCTCGCGCATGGCTTCACCGTCGGACACTTTTCAGGAAGGACTCGAGCTTCGCAAAAGAACGGCCTAGATCGGACGCACCATCCCAGCTTTCCAAGAACAGATTGAGAGGAGTTTTCTCGACATGTTGTTTCTGTTTCACGTCACCCTCGCTGGACCCGCCTTTCGGTTGCCACTCCTTGCCGAGAGCGGTGCGGGTGTCTTCGAGAAACTTGGTTGCCGCGTCGTGGTCGTTGCGTTTCCAAGCGAGGTAGCCGCGTAGAAAAAAACCACTCGCCGCTTTCGGATTCGTCCGGCAGGCGTCGGCGAGACGTGTGTCGGCCAGTTTGACATCGCCTCGAAGCAACGCCACTTCTCCAAGGACGAGGAGCGCACCGGTTTCTTCAGGGTTGATGGCGTGGGCGCGGGCAAGCGATGCCTCGGCGGCTTGCAGATCGGCGGGCGATGTCGCGGACATGGCGCGCAGGGTGCCCCACTGCGCGAACGCACGCTGGCTTTGCGGGCTGATGCGTTTGAGCTCGGCAAGCTGCGCGAGCGCGCTATCGGTATCGCCCAGGCTGGCCAGACAGGAAGCAAGGTAATAGAGCGAGTCTTCGTGCCCAGGGTTCAACTCGAGGGCTTCGCGGAAGAGATGGATGGCCTTCGCGTGGTCCTTCTCGACCTTCATCGCGTCCATCGCGGCGCGCTGCTTCGCCCAGAAATCTCGGGCGCGCTGTTTGTCACTGCTCGTAGTCCCGGCTTCAGCCGGTCTCCGCGTCGGGGCAGACATCGTGTCAGCACCATCCGTGGCGATTGACCGGCTGAAGCCGGGACTACGAACGGGGAGCCGCTTCACCACAGTCTCGCCTTCCGTGATTTCATAACTCGAATCGGCGTCGAGATTCTCGAAGAAATTCGTCCCGCCGGCGTGCCATCGGACTTCCAGACGTTCCATCTTCTTTGCCGTGCCCAAACCGAAGTGCAACGTCCGGCTGCTCTGTGAAAGATAGCTGACGCTCGACACGCTCCGACGCAGCGCAACGCCACGGACATGTGCGATCACCTTCGAGCCATCGCCGAAGCCGACAGGTTTGCGTCGATGGTTCTGGCTGTGCAGGCGGATCTTCAGCCAGTGGCCAGTCTGCATGTCGTTGCGGAAAAGCCGCACGCCCTCGCCGAGATCGGCGATAATGAAATCCACGTCGCCGTCATTGTCAAAGTCGCATGCGGCGAGACCGCGGCTGACGTGCTTTTCGCTCAGACCGGCATGGAGCGGCGCAATGTTATGGAAGAATTCGCCGCGCCGGTTCCAGAAGAGCAGCGTGTCCTGAGGCTTGAGCTTCCTGGGCGCAGGACCGTCTGCTTCGAGGGTGCTCCCGTTCGCTACGATCAGATCAAGCCAGCCGTCCCCGTCGAGGTCCAGGAACTCCGTGCCCCAGCCGACGTAAGGCAGGGCAATCTGGCCGAGTCCCTTTTGGTCAGCAATGTCCATGAAGCGGAGGGGATACCTGTTCGTAGCAGCCGAGGTGACGAGGCTCTGTTCATTTCGGAGTCCATTCGTGAGCCTCCTCACGTCGGCAGCTACTCGTGGGTGATTGAAATCTGCCCAAGTGTTGTCGTAGAGCGCGTTCTCCTGCGCGACCCAATGCGAGATGAACAGGTCATCGTCTCCGTCGCGATCGTAATCGCCCACCGCCAACCCCATCGCGCTACGGTAGTCAGCCACGAGAGCCGGATGGCTGATGTCTTCGAACTTCCCGCCCGTGTTGTGGAAGAATACATTGTCTGAGATGTCATTGGCCACATAGAGGTCGAGCCAGCCGTCGTCGTCAAAGTCATGCCAGAGCGCGCCGAGACTGCGCCCTTCTGGGTTGGTCACCTTCAGCCCGGGTGCGACATCGGTGAACGTGCCGTCGCCGTTGTTGTGAAAGAGAAGATTGGTTCCACCTTTGAATGACGCCGGGTTCAAGGTGAAGGGCACCATCGAGCCGGTCTGCGTCGAGAACTTGGCCCGGTCGTCGTCCGAGATCGCGTAGTCGATATAGCCACAGACGTAGAGATCGGGCGCGCGGTCGTTGTCGAAGTCACCCCACGACACGCCAGCCCAGAAGCCGGGCGGATTCGGCAGGCGCGCGTCGCGAACAAATCTCCGTCCGCCAACCTCAATCGGTTCGTTGTGGAAAAGCAACAGCGCATTATAGCCGCTCACGATTAGATCGAGAAATCCGTCGCCGTCGTAATCGCCCCATGCCGCACCGTTGCCGTGAATGCGCGTATCGGGAAACTCGGTCACGCGGCGGAATGTACCATCGCCGAGATTCTCGAACAGGGCGCAAGGCTGAAGCTGATTCTCCGGCACGTTCAAAGCGCCACCCACACTCACGAGAAATAGGTCGTCGTCACCGTCGTTGTCAAAATCGCCCCACGCCAAGCCGGGACCCATGTCCTCGGGCATCTCGGCCGTGCGCGCTCCGGTGAAATTGCGAAACTCGCCCAGGCCCGCCGCGAGCGTCATATCGACGAAACGCGGCTTCGGTGTCTCCGGCGGCAAATTGCGCGCGAGTTCGCTCGTGATGTCGGCGCTTTGTTCGTCGGGACGATACTGCGCGGGGCGAGTCTTCCAGTAGAGGATCGCGCCCAGCGCTGAACTGAGCAAGGTGACCACGGACAGCACCGCCATCGTCAGACGCAAGCGGCGACGGCGGCGGCTGAGTTGAGGGCGGTCGTCGCTCATCTCATTTCGACAAACGCGCGGTTGAATCGACCGCTTGCGGAACGCTCACCGCCGCCTGCTGTTTCGGTTTCACCTTCACTGTGGCGGTGGCCCGCGCAATCTCTGTCACAGGCGCGGTTAGCTTGTTTGTTTCGGTGAACAGAAAATTTAAGAGGAATTGATCGACCTTGCGATAGTTCAGCGCGACGGCAATGCGATACTCGCCGGGGGCGTCTGGAGCGGGCACGGCCGTCGTGGGCACATCGAAGAGATTGGGTCGGGTGGCGGGAGCGTTCGTGCCGTCCGTGGCGAGCGCTCCGGAACAAGGAATCTGGAACTGGACCTGATCAGAGTAGCCGGGGAAGAGCGCACGCCGATAGCGCACGCCGACCATCTCCCAGAGATTGTGGCGGTCGATCAAATTCCCGTGCTGATCCACAGGTTCGGCCTTGAACAGAAACGTGCCGGGCTGGATGAAATTCTTCGCGTCGCGCTTGCCAGAAGCCCAGACGGCGCGGCCCTGGTCATCGGTCACGGTGACTTCAAGCCAGCTTTGAATGATGTCCAGCGGCCCGGTTGGAAAATCATGGCCGACCTTGTTCGATCCCATCGTGACCTTGAGCGGGATTTCTTCACCTGGCGAGACTGCGGGCGGCACGCTGAGCTGCACCGTCACGATGGGCCCGCTGGCCCACTTGTCCGCGATCTCGGGCACAGCCAGCTCGCCCTTGAGCCATTGCTCGGTGAGTTGGAGCTGCTTTTCCCAGCCAGGCAATGCGTCGCGCTGCGCGTGCGGGATGAGCGTGTTCGCCGCGATGAAACGGTGGCTGCGGTGCTTCTTGTCATTGGCCGTTCGGTTGTAATCCAGCGTGTCGCCCGCCGCGGGATCGTTCGAGTTCACCAGGGGCATGTGACACTCGCGGCACTCTACAGTCTTGCGCGCGTCTCCTTTCTTATTCCAGTGAGAGTTGGCCCAATTGTCGTATTGGTTTTGGAGCTGAACCCAGCCGACGCGGTTGACCTCCTTATCGATGAACTGCTTGTGACACGCGGCGCAATACTCGGGCTTCTTGAATGAGCGTTTAGCCAGCTTGCCATGCTCGGCGGGATAGGTGCGGATAAGAAAATCACGCGCCAGCTTCGCCAGCCCGTTTGTCTGCCATTGCCAGAGGTATTCCCGCGGCTGGGTGACGGTGTAATTCGCGTTGCCCTTGATGTCCGTTTCGCGAATCGCGTGGCATCCAAGGCACGAGACTCCCTCCTGGTACCCTTGCAAGCCGGTGAGGTTCTCGACGAAAATGTTCTTCGTGCCGCTGAAAAGCGAGATCGGATCGTGGCAGCCGCCGCAATAGCGTGTGGACTCCGCTCCGTTCTGCTTGGCCATCACCTCCTGAATGCCGAGGAAAACCTTGTCCATCGCCGCGTAACGATGAGCGCTCGGCTGCCACTCCTGCGCAATCTGCTCGTGGCAACCCACGGTGCCGCACGAGTGCGAGCCGGCCAGCGAGAGTGCGTCGAACGCGCCGCCCGTGTCGGTCTTCGCCAGGCTCGGCGCGAACGGGCGATTCGTGCCGTAAAGATAACTATAGTCGTCGGGAAACTTGTTCGAGTAAGTACTGCCCGAGTAATTGAGCGAAAGCCCGGCTGTGACCGCCACAGCGAAAAGCACCGCCGCGCCCGTCTGCCACAAGTAAGCCCGCGCCGCCGCGGAGGCCTCTCCTTTGAAAGCCTTCAACGCGACGAGCAACAAGTGTGGCACCAGTCCGCCAAGCGTCACAAATGTTGAGATGAGATGCACCTGGCGCCAGATCGCCGACGTTTTGATTCCGAAAATCCCTTGCCACGTCAGCACCAGGCCAGATGCCGAGCACACCGCGAGTCCGAGCAACGCCACATACCCCAGCAGCACGATGTGCGAGAATGCCCACCATCGATATTTACACCAATGCGCCGCGCAATACCAAGCCAGCGGCAGCAGCGTGAGCGCGCCGATCGCAGTGTGGAGCACCACGCTCCACTGAATCGCGGCGTGAAACGACGCGCAGGTGATGGCCAGCCCCGACACCGCTTCGAACAGCAACGCCGCCATGCTGAACCGGGCCAGCCAAGACTCCCAGCCCGT
>CAMAWP010000424.1 GCA_945861765.1 Akkermansia muciniphila
CTCCACCTCCGACATTGGACCCGCATCGGGACCATGAACCTGGGAGCGCCGGCGTCTCGCCGGCGAGTTGCTGTGGCGAAATTAGGAACACGCCGGCGAGACGCCAGCGCTCCCAGGTCAGGTTCATGGAGAGGAAGGAAGACTCCGCATCGCGCCTGGCCTCATTCGGAGATGCCCGCTGCGGCGCTTGTTCCGCTATTATTCACTTCCAAAGACATGGATTGCGCATAGGATGTTAACTGCACATTGTCGTCTTGTTGATGAGTTCAGTAGTTTGAGGATGATTGACTCGTATTGGTTGCGGCCGATGTGCGGGATCATGAAATGCCGTTTTGAGTCTTTAAATAAACAGGGCTCTTGTGGCAGCCGTGACCCTTACGTAACAATCTTGTGACGGTTTTGTGACGATGTCGGTGGTAATGAATTCAGCTCAATATAAGCCTGAAAGCACCGGGTATGGCTCAAGATAATCTTCAGCTTCAGCGCTTCGAGCTTAAGTACATTGTCAAAGAAGATGTCGCTTTGGCGGTGCGGGACTTCGTCCGAAACTATCTTGCGATTGACGAATACGGGGCTTCGGAGCCGAATTTATCTTATCCGGTGCATAGCCTTTATCTCGATTCAGATGAGTTAACGACCTATTGGCACACGATCAATGGCAATAAGAACCGCTATAAACTGCGATTGCGCTTTTACGACAAGTGCCCGACAGCCCCTGTTTATTTCGAGATCAAACGGAGGATGAATGACGCCATCTTAAAACAGCGAGGAGCTGTTCGCCGCGATGCCGTGGATTGGATTCTGGCGGGCCATTTGCCGGAACCGGCGCACTTGGTTTCCAGTGATCCCAAGCAACTGATCGCTCTCCAGTGCTTCAGTCGAAACATGAATCAAATCCATGCCAAACCGAAGGCGCACGTTTTCTACCTCCGTGAGGCTTGGATCAGCACGGTCAATAACTCCGTGCGCGTCACGATGGACCGCGATGTCAGAGTCGATCCAGAACCTGTGGCGCGGCTCTCAGCCGAGATGCGTCATCCCGTGGTCGTTTTCGGCCGAGACGTAGTTTTGGAGCTGAAATTCACGGGTCGCTTTCCGGACTGGTTTCGTGAGTTGGTTCGGGTTTTTGGTCTGACACAATGTTCGGCTGCCAAATACGCGGATGGCGTGGCGCTCCATGGCGAATCGCGATTCACGTCCTCCTATCACCTCCTCCGCGAGGTTCCCGAGGCGGTGCAGAATTTGAATGCTCGAAAGGATTTCTTGAAAAAAATCGCCCGCGGAACCATCGTTAACCAAGCACCCGCATGAATGATTGGCTATCTCGAGGCGACTACGCATCAGCTCCCCTAAACCTGCCGATCTTGCTTCTGGGGCTTTTGTTGGCCTTTCTCTCCGGGCAAGTCATCGCTTGGGTTTACATGCTGACTCATTCCGGCCTCTCCTATTCCCGTTCCTTCGTGAACTCGCTCGTGATCATGCCGATGTTGGTCGCTTTGGTGATGCAGGTCCTCAACAATAACCTAGTGACCGCGTTTGGCTTGATGGCGGTCTTCGCGATCGTCCGCTTCCGGAATATCCTTCGTGATACATTGGACACGACCTACGTCCTCTCAGTCATTGTGACTGGAATGGCCTGCGGCACGCAGAAATTTACGACGGCGGTCCTAGGCTGTTTGGTGGTCATGAGTGTGATGATCCTCCTTTGGTACACCGCTTTTGGCAGCCGCCATCGCTTCGATCTCATACTGAACCTCCATTGGGCTCGCCCCTTTGCGGAGATGGCAGCCTTGGCTCGGTTGCTCAATCGACATAGCCTAAAGACTCAATGCGCCAGCCAGCGCTCGAACGAAGGCTACGAAGGAATTGATCTTTCCTATCGCCTTTTGTTACGAGATTCTAATCGCGTGGAAGACTTGCTCAAGGAATTGCGTGAACTCGACGGCGTGTCACGGATCACAAGCTTAAAAGCTGAAGATGAATCAGAATTATAACCCTCTGCCGCCCATCCCCACGCCCCCAGGGCAACGGTGGCGCGAATTCCGCATTCAGGTCTTGCCCGCAATAATTTTCGTTGCCGGACTGGTCGCTGCAACGTTCATCTGGAAACAAAACATCGCCGGGCCAACTCTCCAGGGCGAAGTCGAAGCCATCCAAGCCCAGGTGGCAACGCCGCAGGCCGGAGTCTTAACACAGCTCAAGGTCAGCCGCTTTCAATTGGTGTCCAAAGGTGAAGAGATCGCGGTGGTCACCCCTACAGATCCGCGAGCGTCTCTGGCTTTAATTCAGTCGGAAATCGATATCCTTCGCGCCCGCATCGAGCCGCGTTTGACTCTGCAGCGCAACGCGACTGACCACGAGAAGCTTCGTCTCGATTGGCTGCTGCAAAAGCTGGAATTGGCCACGACTCGGGTGGAGCTGGCGCGCGCAGAAAATGAGCTCAAACGAAACGAAGAATTGTTTAAGGCCAAGCTGATCTCCGACGAACTCTACGATTTAAGTCTGAAGCGAAAGGAGGCGCTTCAAATCGAGGTGGAGGAAAGGACGAAATTGGTTGCGGACTTGGGTCAGGGATTGCAGCGGCTCAGTCTGATGGCTAATTCCGAGGCTTCATCATCCATTCCAGATGACTTTCTCGGATCCATCAAAGCGGAGGAAGAGAAGCTCCGGTTGACTCGATCCAAGTTGGGCCCGATCATCATAACGGCTCCCATCTCAGGAATGGTGAGCGTCGTTTACCGGCAAGCCGGAGAGAACCTCCGGGATGGAGATCCGATCGCGGCTATCCGAGCCCCGCAGTCGGATCGAATCGTTGGCTACTTGCGCCAGCCTTTTCCGATTGAGCCCGAAATCGGGATGAATGTAGAGGTTCGGAATCGCGCCCAGAGACCAATGGCTGGCCTTGGCCACATCGTGCAAGTGGGTTCTCAAGTCGAGCCCATTGCCAGTTCGCTGGCAGCCACTCGACCAGGTATCGCGAACGATATGGGCCTTCCGATCGCGGTCAGCTTGCCGCCCGCCATGAAGATGTACCCTGGTGAAATAGTCGATTTAGTGATTCGGTCGAGGAAGTAGAGTTTCGTTTCAGCGTCGAGGCGATGCGAAGTTGACATAGTTAACGGCAGGTTTCCCAGACAACAGCCGGTCAAGATCCGTCGCAACCGTTTCGAAAGTCCGAGTTTGAGCTTCAATCGTTGCGGCTCCAAGGTGCGGCGTCAGGATGACGTTATCCAGATTCTCAAAACCAACCCTGAGCGTGGGGGGTTCGATCTGTCGGACATCGAGAGCAGCGCCACCCAGATGGCCGCGCCCGAGGGCATCCAGCAACGCCGCTTCATCCACCACGCCGCCTCGCGATGTGTTGATGAAAAAAGCGCCCGCCTTCATGGCGCCGAAGCTTTGCGCGTTAAACATTTGGTGTGTCTCCGCCGTGAGCGGCGAATGAGTGGTGACGAAATCGGCTTCGATCAACGCCTCCTGCAGAGTCTTGGTTAAGGTCGCCCCGCTCTCCAGCAATGCAGGCGAGTCCGCCTTCATGAAAGGATCGAAGATTACCAAGCGCAACCCAAAGGCGCGCGCGCGTGCAGCCACTAAGCGTCCGATGCGTCCAAAGCCACAAATGGCGAGCGTTTTGTCCGCAAGCTCGACTCCCATGCACCCTTTCCGGTCCCAATCGCCGGCCTTGGTTGAGCGATCCGCCCGTGGAATTTTCCGAACCAGCGCCAGCAGAAGCCCGATGGTCAGCTCAGCCACGCTGGTGGCATTGGCGTCCAGCGGCGCGATGACCACGATGCCGAGCCTCGACGCAGCCTGAACATCAATATTGTCCAGCCCAACGCCGAGCCGCCCAATGCCGATGAGCTTGGGCGCTGCCGCGAGCAAGTCGGCGGTGAGCTGAGTCTGGTTTCGGATCATGATGGTGCGGGCGTCACCGAGTGCTCGGCCCAGGTGGGCAGGGTCTTTCCACAGGGAGCCGTCACGGACCACAACGAATTTTTCCGTCAAACGATCCACAGCAGCCGTGGCCAGTTCTTCTGAGATTAGGATGTCCATAGTTTCTTGAATTAAAGCACCACGGTTCTAGCCCGGACGTTCATCTCTTGACGAGGTCCATCGTCGGAATACATCGCCGGTCGCCCGTAGGCGGAGGAAGCGTTGGGCTAATGTGTTAAATTTTCTCCCATTCAACCGGTTTTGTAATATCAATCCGGAGCAATTGTTCGCTGATCGCCTCGGGATATTTCTGCGCAGCCCCGGTGTTGAAAATCAGAATTCGGTCGGTGCGCTGGATAGTGCCGCGTCGGAGCAGGACATCCAAGGCACCGAGACAAACAGCCGTTTCTGGACACAGTGCGATTCCTTCTTTGCTCGTCGCTAACTGCATCCATCGCGGGATATCGGCTTCCGGCGTTGCGATCGCGACGCCGCCACTTTGGCGCACGGCGTCGAGGATCATGAAGTCGCCAACGGCTGCGGGCACGCGAATGCCGCTGGCAATGGTGGAGGCGTTCTCAAATTTCTTTGCAAAGCGCTCGCCATTGGCGAATGCCGTCGCGATCGGCGCACAGCCATCACTTTGGCAAGAAATCATCTTTGGCTTCTTCGCCGACTTCAACCAGCCGAGCGCATCAAGTTCGGCAAAGGCTTTCCACATCCCGATGAGGCCCGTGCCGCCGCCTGTCGGATAAAGAATGACATCGGGTAACTCCCAATCAAATTGCTCGGCCAATTCAAGTCCCATGGTTTTTTTGCCTTCGATACGGTAAGGCTCCTTCAGCGTTGAGACATCAAACCAACCCTTGGCTTTCTTGCCTTCACCGACGATACGGCCGCAGTCTGTGATAAGGCCATTGACGAGAAAAGTCTTTGCACCCGCCAGGTAACATTCCTTCTTGTTAATGGACGGCGTATCTTCGGGCATGAAGATGTAGGCTTCCATGCCCGCTCGAGCGGCGTAGGCGGCCATCGCCCCTCCCGCATTGCCCGCAGTTGGCACGGCGACCCGCGTGATTCCAAACTCCCGTGCTTTTGAAATCGCCAAAGCCATGCCGCGCGATTTGAAGCTGCCGGTCGGCAGTCGGCTTTCATCCTTCACAAAAAGATGCTCCACACCAAACTCGGCCGCCAGGCGTCTGGTTTCCAAAATAGGAGTGACAGTCTCGGTCAACGAAACAATGTTCGCCGGATCGTTGACAGGAAGCATCTCGAGATAGCGCCAAATGGTGGACGGCCGACCAAAGAGCGATCTCTTGGTGAATTTTTGCTTCAGCCTTTCGAGATCGTAGCGCACCCATAACGGTCGCTGGCAGGAAGTGCAAAGGTTATGGATTTGCGTGGCATCATAGCGCTGCCCGCAATTGGCACATTCCAGATGGGTAACGAAAGACATCGCGAGATTGAAACGTTGGCCGGAAGTTGCGTCAAGCTTGCCATCTGGCATGCGAAGGTCGGGGGTATCAGTATGCAATTGAGTTGTTTTCACTGGTTACAATGGTTCTCCGTTGTTTTGGTGGAATCATTTCCGTGTCCGGACAGGAGAACTCACTCCCGAGGGGTGCATAGAGTTTGTAGAGATTGGACATTTCCCGGCCGTGTGCTGTTGTATCCGATGAGCTGTTTCCGACTGACATCTCCCGGAGGGGAGATTCGAGAATAGCCCA
>CAMAWP010000425.1 GCA_945861765.1 Akkermansia muciniphila
TCGCCACGATGCGTTCGGTCTTCGGATCAATTGAATCGAGATAGACGAAGATCACAATGCGTTGTCCCACGCGCACCGGCTTTTGCTGCTCGCGAAATGGCAGCAACAGATCCTTGGACAATCCCCAATCGAGGAAGGCGCCGACACGATCGTTGATGTTGACGACTTCCAAGCACGCAAACTCGCCGACAGTGGCGTGCGGGATTTCGGTAGTTGCCACGAGCCGGTCTTCGGAGTCGCGATAGACAAAAACATCCAGCTTGTCCTTGGGCTTGAGGTCCGCCGGGATATAACGACCGGGCAGCAGAATCTCACCCAGCGCACCGCCATCCAGATACAAGCCGGGCGCGGACTCCCTGACGATGGAGAGCAGATTGCGTTTACCGAGAGTTGCCATGTGAGGGTCAGCGGCGGCGGCTCACACCTTCGCGTAAACCTGCGCGCCCTTCTCCACGAACTCCTTCGACTTCTCTTCCATCCCTTTCTTCAACGCCTCTTCCTCGGCGATGCCTTGCTCTGCCGCGTATTTCCGCACGTCCTCGGTGATCTTCATCGAACAAAAGTGCGGCCCGCACATGGAACAGAAATGAGCGGTCTTCGCGCCTTCCTGCGGGAGCGTCTCGTCGTGGAACTCGCGCGCGGTCACGGGGTCGAGGCTCAAGTTAAATTGATCTTCCCAGCGGAATTCAAAGCGCGCCTTGCTCAACGCGTTGTCGCGGTATTGCGCGCCGGGATGGCCCTTGGCGAGGTCGGCGGCGTGGGCGGCGATCTTGTAGGCGATGACGCCGTCTTTCACGTCCTTCTTGTTCGGCAGGCCGAGGTGTTCCTTGGGCGTGACGTAGCAGAGCATCGCGCAGCCATACCAGCCGATCATCGCCGCGCCGATGCCGCTGGTGATGTGGTCGTAACTCAATTCAACTTGGGCAAAACTTTTCAAATTCAACTCGCGTAAAATTTGCCAATGCCTCTGTCCGCAAGCCGTTCAATCAATTCGCTCGTGGTGGAGTTGACCAACAACACATCCGCTGGCATCACGTTGAACAAACCGGCGGGCTGCTGCGAATCGGTGATAATCAAAACCAACGTTGTTGGCTGTTTGCTTTGACCTGCGCTGTGAAGCAACTCGGCAGCGTCGGCTAAACTCTCACCGCGCCGCTGAACTCGAATTAGCACGGGGTTCTCGCCCGGTGAAATTTTCAGGATTGCATCCATGCCGCGATTGCGTTGGACGGGAATGATCGGCAGGCCATGCAAATACGCCAACGCATCTTCGTCGGACTGGACGTAGGAATCGCGTCCCTTTCGTAGCAGTTCCGATGAAGTTTTGACCGGCTCAACTAACCGTTGCGTCGCCAACTGGACAGCTTCGGCAGCAACGTCAATGCCCAGCGAGTTGCGACCGAGCAATTCAGCCGCGACCAGCGTTGTGCCGCTGCCAGTGAATGGGTCGAGCACCAAGTCGCCCGGTGACGTGACCAATCCGATGATGCGTTCGAGAAGCAAGATGGGTTTCTGCGTCGGATAGCCTACGCGCTCCTTTGCTTTGGGATTGAGCAGCGGAATATCCCAAACATCGGCGATGGGCACACCCTTCTTGTGTCCGTCGTGGATGACGTTGTCGCTGCCGTCGCGGGCATAGACGGCTTTGCCGTGTTCGTCGCGCTGACGGCGTTGGAGAATCTGGTCAACATTCGTCGAGGGTGAGTAGTCGCCGAAAAGCTGGTGGTATTGGTAAGCGTCCGTCTTGGTGTAAAAGAAAATGGTTTGGTGCGACGGCATCGGGTTGCGCTGCGAATTCGACCAACGGCGGTAGTGCCAGATGATTTCCGAGCGAAACATTGCTTCGCCAAAAATCTCATCCAGCAGGCAGCGGATGTGATGTGACGCGTTTGTGTCGCAGTGGAAGAATAGCGAACCGGTCTTTTTCAGGACGCGCCGGAATTCCTTCAAGCGAACGCTCAAAAACTCGATGTATTCCGCGCGCGACTTCCACTCGTCGCTGAATTGAAACGTAGTTGCTCGGTCGCGCGTGACGAGCGAATGCGTCTTCTGCGTGAAGAACGGCGGATCAACATAGACCAAGTCCGCCGATTCGGCGGCCAAGCCGCGCACCACATCTAGGCAATCGCCATGACGGACTTCACTTGCCATGTTGCGCCGTCCTTTCTGCTGCCAGATCGCGCAGGATGCCGAGCAAGTCCACGCCTGTGCGTCGTTTCACATAAGCCCAAGCCGCGTCGCCGTAGTGATACTCCCCTTCCACGCTCTTGTAGAGGCTCTCCAAAGTTTTCTGGATACGGATGGCTTGGTCGCGATTCGGATAATAGAACATCACGCGCACCGGCTTGTAACCGGCATCACGCACGGCCTGCATCCGCGTGTGCTCCTTGGTGATGTGGTCGCCATCCGTGGTCGCATCGCGCCACTTGATTTCCAAGGCATCGCTGCCCACCAGACAATCCACGCCGAAAAGTTTTGGCTTTTTGCCGTGCGTGTTTGGAACGCGAACCGAACCGGAGTCGGGAAACTTCACCTTGAAGCAAAGCTTCGCCGCCTCTTCGAGAAACGAGCCGGCATACTTGTAAAGAAACCGCCCCTTGTTTTGATAAACGTCAATCAGCTTCCCCTCGCTCTCAGAAACGCCGAGCACTTGGTAAATCAGGACGTGCGACCGGTCATCCTGCTCCATATCCACCACGCGCTCGTCAATCTTGCGCTTCAACTCGGCAGCATAACGGTCGGCCAGTGCTCGGATTTCGTCTTTCATGCTCAAGAGCCTACCTCGGTTGCTTTTGGTTGCGGCTTCTCAAAGGCTTTTATCCAATCGAAGCACTCGACCAACGCCGCCATTTGAGCGCTAACATCTGCGGCAGTCATCTTCCGCAGAGCTTCTTCGCGTTCGATTATGGCATCTTCGCCTTTATTCGCCGTGCCAGTAATGTGTTCGATACAGCCCGCCTTCCAAACCCAGACTGAGTGCCCTTTGAGTTGGTTGTGAACTTCGGATGCCAAGGTCTTCCCTTCAGCATCGCCAGCCAACAGCGCCCAAACGTCAGCGGCCCGGAAACCATTCTTGTTTTCGGGCAGGTCATTCGCAGCGAGCGAGAACCCATGAACGGGCTGGAGGCGCTTTAGAATGGTTTTGGCCTTTGAAATCTCCAGGCCATTCTTTGCTACCAGCGGGGCGTTTCCCTTCGCTGCTTCGGTGAAAGCAAAATCTAAATCTGTTATCGCGCACGCCGGAATCTTCATCGCACGGAGCACCGCCAACGCTTTACGAATATCTGAGCAGCTTCCGATGGATACGAAAGCAACATGGTCAAGCTCTGGCGGGCGACCAAAAATGCGCTCATATGCGAGAGGGAGAATTCTGCGGTCGGTCTTTCCCTCACAAATGACTACTCGTTCCGCGAAGTAGATGTCCGCGATATTGCCCAACTCGAACAGCACTCGTGATTGCGATTCAGCTTCCGCGAGCGCGTCTTGAACGGCTTGTTGAAGAGGCTTCCGGGTCACTGCACCCGCGCCCGGTTCTTTTCGCACAATGACAGTGTGTGCGGCGTTTGCCCGGTCTAGCATCAACGGTGAATGAGTGGAGAAGACGACTTGAAACCCTTTAGTCGAAAGCTGCGCCAAAGCATGGCGAACTCGTCGGACACCTTGCGGGTGCAGATAAAGCTCTGGCTCATCAATCAGCAAAAGTTTTCTGGCGCAGTTCGTTTCCGCGTCGGCTGCTGCTCTTGCCAGATAACGAATCAACGCCATCTCAATCGCTCTTTGCGCACCGCTACCAAGTTGAGCGAATTCCATGACACCTGGTCTCCCGGTCTCGCCAACTTTGAGAGAGCCTGACTTGAAGAACTCCTTAATCTTCGTCTCCGGCAATTCGAGTTGCAGGGTCAATCCGGGGAAAAAGTCTTCGAGAACTTTCGTGGCCTCTTGGTCAAAAGCGTTGAGTGCTTTTGAGCGAGTTTCACCCTCGCCCGTCAGCAGATCATTGATGGTCTTCAAAGCTGCATCAATATCTGCCGCGTTTGCCTTCGTAACTGGTTCTGCAATCTCCTCAATCAACTTCTTGATGCTCGTTCCGGCAGCAACACTCGTGAAATCTTTCTGCACGTCCTTCATGGCCTGAATGGACAGAGGCTCTGGCAGAATCGCGGACACTGCTTGAGGAAGACCTGTTGGATATGGACGCCACTCCTTCGGATTACCGTTCGCTTCGACTGCCTCCGGATTCCACACCTCTTGCTTGATAGTCTTAGCGCCCTCGGTTCTAACGCGAATCCACAACACACCATTCGGACAGAAAGGCTCAATCGCAGTCCGATGCTTTGGCTCGGGGATGAGACCTAGAATCGCTGCGCTGATTCCTTCGATTCGAGCCGTCACCACAATCGGCTGCTTGGCATCCGCGAAATCGCTGGCGGAACGGGCATCCGGCTTCAGAAGCCACCGCAACGATTCAAGGATCGTGGACTTGCCGACGTTGTTTTGTCCGACCAGCGGCGTGAAGTCGTCGAGAGGGAGCGAGACAGACTGACAGGCTCGGAAGTTCTGAATCTCAATGTGGCTGATTCGGTGCATTGTCAGTGTTCGATGAATATCAGATTCATGCTTTCGCGTAAAGCTCGCTGCCCTTCTCAGTGAACTCGCGGGACTTTTCTTCCATCCCCTTTTTCAGCGCCTCTTCTTCGGCGATACCTTGTTCGGCGGCGTATTTGCGGACGTCTTCCGTGATCTTCATCGAGCAGAAGTGCGGGCCGCACATGGAACAGAAGTGCGCGGTCTTCGCGCCTTCTTGCGGGAGGGTTTCGTCGTGGAATTCGCGCGCAGTGACGGGGTCGAGGCTGAGGTTGAACTGATCTTCCCAGCGGAATTCAAAGCGCGCTTTGGAGAGAGCGTTGTCGCGGTATTGCGCGCCGGGATGGCCTTTGGCGAGGTCGGCGGCGTGCGCGGCAATCTTGTAAGTGATGACGCCGTCTTTCACGTCTTTCTTGGTCGGCAGGCCGAGGTGTTCCTGGGGCGTGACGTAGCAGAGCATCGCGCAGCCATACCAACCACTCATCGCCGCGCCGATGCCGCTGGTGATGTGGTCGTAGCCGGGCGCGATGTCGGTGGTGAGCGGTCCGAGCGTGTAGAACGGCGCTTCGCCGCACCACTCGAGTTGCTTCGCCATGTTTTCCTCGATCATGTGCATGGGCACGTGGCCCGGGCCTTCGTTCATCACTTGCACGCCCTTGGCCCACGCGCGCGTGGTGAGTTCGCCCTGCACTTCGAGTTCGCCGAACTGGGCTTGATCATTTGCGTCAGCGATTGACCCCGGACGAAGTCCATCGCCGATGCTGAACGAAACATCGTAGGCGGCCATGATGTCGCAGATGTCCTCCCAGTGCGTGTAGAGGAAACTCTCCTTGTGATGCGCGAGGCACCACTTGGCCATGATGCTGCCGCCGCGGCTGACGATACCGGTCATGCGGTTCGCGGTGAGCGGGATGAAGCGCAGCAGCACGCCGGCGTGGACGGTGAAATAATCCACGCCCTGCTCCGCCTGCTCGATGAGCGTGTCGCGGTAAATCTCCCACGTGAGATCCTCGGCCTTGCCGCCGACCTTCTCGAGCGCCTGATAAATCGGCACGGTGCCGAT
>CAMAWP010000426.1 GCA_945861765.1 Akkermansia muciniphila
GTCGAATTGGTATTGACGATCAAGCCGACAGTCGCCGCGGCTTTCTCCTCGGGTGGGTTTAGGCAAATCTGGACGTAGTTGCCGCCGTCGAATCGCGCTTGGAGCATGACGTCGCTGTTGTCATCGGCGTAAATGATCATGCCGATGCCAACCTGCCGGAGATTGTTCAGACACTTGGTGCGTCGGCTGGATTCCTTGGCGCGGCTTAAAGCCGGAAGGATCATCCCAGCCAAAATTGCGATGATCGCAATCACCACCAGGAGCTCGATCAGAGTGAAAGCCGCGCGGATCTTATTGGGTTTACGATTCAACAATTTCATAGATTAATAACTTTCCCGCCGAGCTTTGAGACCGGCGAAATGAGGCTACCCAAACAGCAATTGTGCGACACCATCAGGATATTGTAAAGATTCACTCTTCGCACAATTCACGGATGGCCGCAGATAACACCAAGAACCGGCTGAAGCCGGGACTCCCTAGGCACGTAGTCCCGCCTTCAGGCGGCAACGCGTCAAACAATCCAACGCGTCTGGAAGTGTCGGTGCCCCACCGGCTGAAGCCGGGACTACCTACCTGGCGAACGGACGGGGTCCCGCCTTCAGGTGGTCGGAAGCCAAAATGAGACCACCCCGAATTTTGCGCGCGCATTGCGCCCTTGAACGGTGGGGCGAGACTCCGTCGAGCCCTGACATGCTCGATCGCCAGAAAAGGTCAGGGTTCGAGGGGACTCTCACCCCACCCAGGTTCATGGAGAGCCTCCACCTCCGACATTGGACCCGCATCGGGACCATGAACTGTCGGGGCATAGGTTGGTGCGCCAGCTTTTGGAGTGCGGCAACGGAGCCTGCGGAGTTGCCGCTTTGGGTTGGGATGGTTTCGGCGTCGGCGAGTTTCGGAGCTGTGAGCGTTGCCAAAGCGGTGACTTCGCAGACTCCGTCACCGCAGTCCAAAACCTGGCGGCACATTCGAGGGTTCATGGAGAGAACTGCTGATTTCTTGACGAAAGCAACGGGACGATTCTTAAGCCAACCACCGCAATCCTCCGAGACCTGTTGTTTTTCAAGAGACGAGTGCAGTCGATCGGATGTCTCTCGAATAGCGACGGCTTTGGTTTTGGCCAACGGAAGAGCAACGGAAAGTTCATCCGGCAGGACGAGCTGTTTGCAATGCGACATCGGTTTGTTCCAGACATGCCTTGGCCGATCACGCCGCTTCGCGGAGCGAGATGAGTTCGACCAGAATTGTCTCGGCCAGGCGAGCGCTGATGGCGAGTCGCGCATCGCATACCTGGCAGATGATATTGGAGCCGCAGGTGAGCAGCTTGATGCATTGGCCCTCGCAGAAGCCGATTTCTCGCAAACGATGGGTCACGCTCGGAGAATCGGGCAACTGTCTGATTCGAACCGATGACCCGCCGCGTACTCGGCTCAGCGGAATGGCCGATGAATCTGGGTGTTCGGGCTGGTCCGATGAACTTGAGGTGGTCGCGGATTGCATGTTGGGGATCGACCCTAGTCAAAAAGCAATGCCTGACTACACCGGTTTTGTTTTTCACAGACCCTTTTTTGACAAAAACTCCTTGGGCAACGCGAGCAAGCCAAAAAATGCAAACCATTTAGCAATTTATGCAAAGCCAAGAGGCCGCGGCGCAGTTAAGCTAACGGGGTCATTGATCTCGTGAGTCCGAGAACGGTCGCAACTCCGTGCGAGAGGTGTGTGAGCAATATCTGGATAGGGCTCTTGCAAAAAATGTTTATCAAATGCCAAGCGATGAGTTGCACTCACTGAGCACAAAATGTCGAATCGACGCAGATAAGAACCTGACTAAGACCTATGAAACCTGAACCTAACTCCCCCCAATCAACGCAGGACACCGGACTTTTCAGCATCCCCCGCACAAAGGCATTTGTAGCCCTCTGCGGCATGCTCGCTGCGACCATCCTCGTTTCCTGTGTCAGTGTTACCCGGGTCGTAATGGCCCCTCCGCAAATTCCCGGAGCGCATTTCGTCGGATCGGATAACTGCGCGCAATGCCACGAGAACATCACCAAGGACTTCAAGACCGCGACGCATGCGCTTCTCAAAGCCGAAGGCGAAAACGCCGTCAACCTGGGTTGTGAATCCTGCCATGGACCTGGCAGCATTCACCATGAAACGGGTGGAGCTCATCACACGATCATCAATCCTGGTAAATCGCCCGAGACATGCTTCCAATGCCATGTTGATAAACGAGGCCAATTCAATCTCCCTTCGCATCATCCGGTTTTGGAAGGAAAAGTGAGTTGTGCCGACTGCCACAATCCTCACAAAGGACCGGCCGTGAAGGGGGGCGGAACTGCCTTGGCTGCGGAGAATGAAACTTGCGCGAAGTGCCATACCGCTCAAAGAGGCCCGTTTGTCTTCGAGCATGAGGCCACGCGCGAAGGATGCACCACCTGCCATGAGGTTCATGGCTCGGTCAATCCCCGGCTGCTCCGGGAACGCAACTCAAACCTCTGTCTGAAGTGCCACTTTCAGCAGCAAACCGCGCCCGGCAAGATTTTCATTGGAGGCCAAGACCACTCAAGTCGCTTAGCCAGGGGCACCTGCTGGTCGGCTGGCTGCCACGAAGCCGTGCATGGTTCTCAAATTGGCTCATCGCTCAGATTTTAACAACCTATAACTCAACAACCCATGAGGAGATTCGATGAAAACACTCATTTTCCAATCCAGCAGCTTGCAGCCAATCATTAAGGCCAGTGTGTTGATCCTCAGCGCCGGGCTGATGGAATGGTCCGTCGTAGCAGCCGAGTCAGCAACTCAAGCCAAAGAGGCCGACGCCAAGAATCCCGTCTTGGAAAAATCAGACGAGAAGAGCGCGGTCGATTACCGCAATTGGTTTACCGTTTCGTCTGGGTTTCAGTTCGTGACTGGCGACAAGGCCCAGTTTCAGCATCGCCAGGGTGTGTCCAAGGGTGCCTTTGGCGGTGTGGAAGATCTCCACTACGAACAGGACATCGGCAAGAAAGGTCTCCTTCAATTCGATGGGCGCGGTATCTTCGACAATCACGATTATTCCATGAAGCTTGATTTGTCCCATCCGGACATTGGTTACCTGCGCGCTGGCTACCGGGAATTTCGCACCTGGTACGATGGCAGCGGCGGTTTCTTTCCAAAAAACCGTCAATGGTTTTCTCTCTATGACGAGGATTTTGCTCTCGACCGAGGCGAAGCTTTTTTCGAAGGCGGACTGACGCTTCCGGATCGGCCTGAGTTGAGCTTCAAATATTCGCATTTGTTCCGAGATGGGAAAAAGGACTCGACCTCCTGGGGCGATTCCAATTTGACCGGCGTGACGGTGGCGAATCCAGGTCGAGGGATTGTTCCAACCTTTTTGGATATCGATGAGCGTCGGGATGTTTTTGAAGGTGATGTTAAACATACGCTCGGGAACACGGACTTGGGGCTTGGCCTGCGTTATGAGATTTCAAACAATGACAACTCGCGCAATATTCACCGTCGCCCCGGCGAACCGGCCCTTGATCGCTACGTCACGCAACGGGAAGGAATCGTGGCGGACATGTTCAATGTGCATGCCTTTAGCGAAACTCGATTCAACGAAAAAGTTCTTTTTACTACCGGCTATTCGTTCACGACATTGGATACCGATATCTCTGGCAGCCGAATTTATGGAGGTGGTTACGAGGCGGTTTACGATCCGCTCTTTGCCAGAAGGCAGCAACGCGATGAAGGCTTTTTTGCTCTCAGCGGGGGATCACAAGTGAAGCAGTACGTGATGAACATCAATCTCATGCTCACGCCCTGGGATCATTTTACAATCGTCCCCGCGCTGCGAGTGGAGAAGCAGAATCAAGAGGGTGTTGCCAGTTTTACTGAAACGAATTTCGGGGCCTCGCCCACTTTCGCGGCGATCCAAGACGAGTTGCTCAACACCAGGGAACGCGGCTTTTTGGATGTTTCCGAAAGCCTTGAAGCCCGTTACACCGGACTGACCAATTGGGTGTTCTACACTCGCGGTGAATGGCTCGAGGGTGATGGGGACCTGAAGGAATGGGAAACCGAACCTACCACAGGTACGCTCGATTTGTTCCGAGATACGGACTCGACCCGGTTCACACAAAAGTACATTGCAGGAGCGAATTGGTACCCTGTCAAACGTTTCAACCTAGGCGGCCAATATTATCATAAAATTCGAGCCAACGACTACGATCACCGGGCCGATTTCCCCTCGACCAATGCCCCTCCCAGCTCGAATCGTTATCCAGCCTTCTTGACCGACCATGATTTCGAGACCGACGATGTCAATTTTAGAGTCACATGGCGTCTGCTGAATAACCTCACTCTGGTCAGCCGGTATGATTTTCAGCTTTCAACCGTGAGAACGACGGGCGATTTCCTTGCCGAGACCGAGAGCGCTGAAATGAAGAGTCACATCTTCAGCGAAAGTGTCACATGGAGTCCGTTGAGCCGGCTCTATCTGCAAGGCAGCATCAACTACGTGTTGGACCGAACTGACACTCCGGCGGACGGCATGACGGGCAGCACCAATCTTGTGCTGAACTCGAAGAATAATTACTGGAATACCAGTTTTCTGACCGGTTACGCCTTGACGGATAAAACCGATCTCCAAGCTCAGTATTCCTATTACCGGGCGAACAATTACGAAGATAACTCACAGTTCAGCCAGCCCTATGGAGCCGGTGCTGAAGAGCATGGCGTTACGGCAAGCCTCATTCGTCGCATCCGGGCCAATCTCCTCTGGACGCTTAAATACGGTTTCTTCAGCAACCGCGATGTCACCTCGGGAGGAAATAATAACTACGACGCTCACCTGGTGTACTCGAGTATGCAATTCCGATTCTGAGCTGTCCGCGGGCGAATGCTTCACAACGCCGATAATAACCTCGAACCTGGGAAGAATATGAAATCGAAAATTGAATTACTCATAACGGTCGCTGGCCTTAGTCTCGTCACTTGGTCCGCCCAAGCCGCCGACGTCAAAGAGAACTGGGATAAACATTGCGTCGCCTGTCATGGCAAGGACGGCAAAGGAGAAACCAAGGCCGGCAAGAAAGCGCAGGTTAAGGACTTCACGGACCCAAAATATCTGGCAACTCTCTCCGACGACAAGATGTTCAAGCATCTCAAAGAAGGGATGAAAGAAGGCACCAAGGAAAAGATGAAGCCGTTCGGTGACAAACTCTCTGATGATGAGATAAAAGCTTTAGTCGCCTCCGTAAGGACATTTAAGAAATAAATCCAGAACCTGACGCTATCTCGCTGATTCTGCCCTGCCTGTATCTCCAAAGACAGGCAGGACAGCCAGCCGGGATGGTGGGAGTTTGAACCTATCGGTTGCTTTCGTCTCCCGGAGGGAGATTTGAGAATAGCCCAGCAGTTCACTGCTGGGTTCGAATTAGCCACCGCATAAGTCCCGTAGGGACGGCCGAATCCCCCAATGTCCTAGTGTAGTGTCTCACAAATAACTATACATTCGCGGCAAGGGATTTTTCGCTCAGACGAGGCGCGAATGACGAGCATATCCGTTGCGATCTGTGAGGAGTGAGCAACGAAGTCTGCGCGAAAAAGAACTGCCGCCCTGCGGGTTGCGC
>CAMAWP010000427.1 GCA_945861765.1 Akkermansia muciniphila
GACGCTGCTGGCGGCGCCAGGTGTCGAGTTGCTTTTGCAGTGCGTTCAGATCGCGCGTGGAAAATTCGTCCGCCTCGGTGGTTGATTTCATGCCGCAACCCTAGCTCGTCCCGCCCGCTACCTTCACGCACTCTTGCCGAAGGAACACCTTTTTGCTCACGCTGAAAGTCTAGGACCGGATGCGTGCTGCGTGAAGTGTGAAACGAAGAATTCAGAGGACGGGATGGGGGATGGGAGTAACTGGGCTTCCCGCATTGCGAATCCGGCCTTTCGCTTCAGATCGTTGACAACTCCGTGGCCGTTCGACACTCTGACGGCATGGCGAAACCAGCTTTAGGCCGTGGGCTTGGCGCGCTTTTGGGAGGGATCTCCTCAGCTTCCAAAGCGGCCGCAGTGCCAGCTCACTCGGCTCCGACACATTCCTGGCCCACCATCGTGGGGAATCAGGAATTGGTGCAGCGTGTCGCCTTGAAGCGCATTCATCCCTGTCCATTTCAACCTCGCAAAAGCTTCTCTGAAGATGCATTGAAAGAACTGGCTGATTCTATAAAGGAACACGGCGTTGTTCAGCCACTCATCGTTCGAATCAAAGGCAACGAGTTTGAACTCATTGCTGGCGAGCGTCGTTGGCGAGCAGCTCAACTGCTCGGGTTGTCGGAAGTTCCCGTAATCCTCAAAGAAGCCGACGATCGGTCAGTCTTGGAACTCGCGTTGATTGAAAATCTGCAACGTGAAGATTTGAATCCGATCGAAGAAACTCTCGGCTACTCAAAATTGATCGAACAGTTTCAACTCACCCAGGAAGAGGTCGCTACGAAAGTCGGCAAAAGCCGCGCCGTGGTTGCCAACGCTCTGCGATTGCTCAAACTCTCGACCGAGATTCAAAATTATGTCCGCGATGGTCGCTTATCGGTTGGCCACGCTAAAGTGATTCTCGGGCTGAGCCGTCCCGATGAGCAGAAGCTGGCAGCGGAACGAATCCTGCGAGACGGCTTGAACGTCCGGCAAACGGAAGATCTGGTCGCGCAACTGCAACACCGCACTGCGTCGGCGCCCTCAGCTAAATCAGGGAGAACCACTGAACCACTCGCTCGGGATGCTCATATCGCCGACGTGGAAAACCGCCTTCAGGAACGATTCGGAACGAAAGTTCAATTGCGTTATCGCCAGGGGAAAGGGGCTTTGGATATTCGCTTTTTCAACGACGACGACCTGGAGCGCATCCTTCAGATCATCGGCATCAATTTAGATTAAGAACCGAACCAGATGAACACTCCTGAACTTCGTGAAAAATGCGCCTGGCAATTGTCGGCAGCCGCAGCTCGCGCCAGTAAGTTAAACGTATTTGCGGGCTTGGACGGTTTCGTGGATGAGATCATCCATGCAGTGGACAAGCGGGATAACGCCGAGTCGTTTCAGCGGGTTCCCACCATTTCCAAGCTGGCCGAACGAATCACCGCGGCCGCTGGCAAGAGCACGAACATAGAGCTTGTCACCCAGCGAACGAAGCTCGGCGGGAACGGGCCAATTCTCGCCAATGCGCTCGCCAGCTTCGGGCTTAAGGTAATGTATCTCGGTGCGTTGGGTTATCCGAATATTCATCCCGTTTTCTCGAGCTTCGGAAAGCGGGCGGAGATTTATTCCATCGCCGAGCCTGGTCATACGGACGCTCTTGAGTTTGAGGACGGCAAGGTGATGCTCGGTAAAAGCATTCAGCTTAACGAGGTCAACTGGGCGAACATTCAGGAGAGATTTGGGCGGGAGAAATTCGCGGCTCAGTTTTCAAAGGCCGATCTCGTCGCCTTTGTGAACTGGACTATGATCCCTTATATGACCGAGATCTGGGAGGGGCTCCAGCGGGAGCTTTGTCCGACGCTCACCGGCCCGCGGCGGCTGATGTTTTTCGATCTCGCGGATCCCGAGAAGCGACTCCTGAACGATATTTCTCGAGCTTTGGAATATGTCGTTCGATTTCAGGAACATTTCGATGTCATCCTCGGGCTCAACGAGAAGGAGGCGTTCGAGCTGAGTAAGGTCCTTGGCATTGGGCCGCGACCTGCCACCCCGGAGGGCTTATCTGAATTAGCTCGCGAAATCGTGCGCGTGCTGGACATAGCGACTTTGGTCATTCATCCGGTTCGATACGCTTTAGCGGCGAGCAGCGGGAGTGTCGATTTGGTGGAAGGTCCTTTCGTTGCGAATCCACTGATCACAACCGGCGCAGGCGACCACTTCAACTCCGGGTTTTGTCTCGGCAAATTGCTTGGTTTGGACAATCAACTCAGCGTTCTTACTGGTGTGACCACGAGCGGATATTATGTTCGGAGCGCCAAGAGTCCGTCCATCCCTGAACTTGTCGAGATGCTCAGGAACTGGCCGACCAGCTAGGAGGTCCTTCATGCGCGCTGCACCTTGCATCTGATGATTGTTGCATGAGCCTTCCAATTTTGAAGTACGGCAACCCGGTCTTGCGACAAAAAGGAGCCCGGATCGAATCCATTACGGCGGAGATCCAGGAATTGATCGCCGACATGAGAGAAACGATGTATGCGGCCAAGGGGGTCGGCTTGGCCGCCCAGCAAGTGGGCAAGGCTTTGCAACTCGCAATCGTCGATGTCAGCGGAGTGACGGACCGACCGTCCACGTTGGAATTGCACGGAAAGCCGGCCGATGTCGAGGCGTTTATGCCGGTCGTTCTGATCAATCCTCAGATAAAGCCGATGGGCGACCCGGTTCGTGGTCCAGAAGGCTGTCTCAGCTTTCCAGAAATCTACAATGAGATCAGCCGGCCTGGTTTTGTTGAAGTCACTGCATCGAACGAAAAAGGAAAAAAAATCCAGTTTCGGTGTGGCGGACTATTGGCGCGCGCCATCCAGCACGAGGTCGATCATCTGAATGGGATCCTCTTCATCGATCGCATGGGGCGCGAGAAAAAGCAGGAGTTGAAGGAGGAGCTGGATGCCCTGCAAGCCGCCACAAAAGAGGCGCTGAAAAGGAAGAAGAGCTTCCACAAACAGTAATCGAGGCAAAGACAGAGAATTTTTGGCCAGGAGTCTCCTTCACCGAACCTTCACCGCGGGGATTCTCCAAGAGCCTGTTTGAAAACTCATCGAGTCATCGTGGCAGCCGACCCGTCCTCCGTAGCAGTACTGCGGAGGGTGGAGGTAACGAGGCTCAAATATCCATGCTCTCCGACCCGAGACGTGGAAGAAGTCAGAGCCTCCTCACGCCGGGTGCTACTTTTCAAACAGGCTCTGAGGCGCGCGGCCACAGGATGGACTTTTCTGACAAGCTCTTATCCGTAGAGGCGGTGAGCCTCCTCGTCGTCGATCCGGCGAGCTCGAATACGGCCGCCGGCAACTTTTTCGCCGTTGGGGTCCACGTAAAGTCGGCCGGTTCGTTTTTCATTGGCAGGACTCACGTCCAGGATGTGCAAATTGAAAATGTAGGCCGGACCGGTCAGAGCTTTGAACCAGTGAACATTGTCCTTATAGTCAGAGACGCTGGAACATTCCCCTGGAGTAAACTTTCGATCGATCGTCGGTTTGATGATCATATGGTCCTTCTCGTCCTCCAACCGGTCGTAATGCTTCCCCTGAAATTCGCCTTTGAGGATGATAAAAGCCGTGGCCATGTTGTTGTGCCCGTGCGGGACGACAGAACGGTCTTTCCTCAAGGCGAAGATTTGTTGGCCAAACACCAGCTTCGTCGGAGCGCCCTCCGCTTTGGGATAATCGAAGCGAATGCTTTGAGCGCCATTCTTCGGTGGATTGGCCCGCTTGTCGATTTGATCAAAGTCGATGAATTTTAACAGCTCAGGCAAATCGACTTGGCGGAACAGGGTTTCGATCTTGGTCTGCCAGACCTTTTGATCGAGAGTCTGGTGCTTGAGGCTCTCGGCTAATTGGTTGACATCTTTGAGCCAGCTCGCCATTTGCGGATTGACGCTCGCGGCGAACAATTCTCGTCGGCAGAGAGTCTGGATGAGCGAGAAGGTCAGCAGCGCGTGAACCGATTGGGTCGTGAATGCTCGGCGAGTCAAGAGCGCTGGCTGAGAGGGTGAGTGGTCGGACAAATCAGATTTCATAGTCAATCCGTGGTGAGGGGTTGGTGTGGTGGATAAAAAAGCAAAGTCGATCGAATGTCAACTTTCATGCTTTCATGCTGTCAACTTCAATGCCGGGGGATTTCTCGCTGAATCCACCGTCTCAAGAGCCCAATTTCATTCGCATTCAAAGGCGGCCCCTTCGGAGGCATTTCCTCTTTTAGCACCATCTTGAGCAACAGGCTCTTTTCCGGTTTGCCCCAGATGATGGCTGGACCACTTTGGCCTCCTCGTAGAAGGCCTCGCAGCGTTCGGAGGTCCAGCCCAGCTTCGCGTTCTTCGATCCCATGGCACTTCAGGCATCGTTGGTGCAGGAGTGGCGCGATCTCAGTTTCAAAACGTTTCGCTTCCCGGTGGCTGGGCGTGACCGCGCAACCGAAGAACAACATCATGAGCAGCGGGCCAACCGTTCCTATGATTCCGGGAAGCGGTCGGTTCACAGATGGAGACATCGTCGGAGTCTCATGATGCCGAGAAATACAAGGTCTCGATTCGGCTGGAAAATCGGTCGGTCGGCGCGTTCGGGCCGGGGCGGCGAAAGTCTAAGATTTGCTTCGCCAGCCTATTCTGTAAACAAACCGTGGGCCAGACATCTCCCTTCACTCGACTTCCCACTGGATCCTGTCCTCATCGAAATTATCTTCGTTGATGCCCAGGAAGGATTTTGCTTCGCGGATGGCTTCCTCGTACGAGAGGGCATCGAGGCGCATCATGTTTCTCTTCCCCTGCGTGTTATCGTATTCGAGATCGAAAGCATCGGGCTCCCGGTCCAGGATTCTTGCTGTTTTCATCGGTTTACGGCTTTCATTGGACGCTGATGATCTCCGCGGCAAATTACGCTCCTTCGGATGGCCGTGCTCGCGGTGATTTTTCCTGGCCGGAATGTGATCATGCTGGCCCTGCAACGACGAACGCGGCAGCGCGGCGGTTGCCATCTGCCACTTCTTCATGAGTCATGCTCAGATTCAGAGATTCGCAGATTGAGGCTGAACCCATGTAGCCTTGGGCCAGCGCCAGGCAAAACCATTTGTAAGCTTCAGTCCTTGCCTCGAGAGAATCCTTCGTAGGTCCCCAAAGGCTGGCGCGATAATGCCTCATCCCGAGACTGAATTGCGCCCCAGCGTCTCCTTGGCGGGCAGCCTTGTGGAACCAAGTCAGCGCGGTGGCATCGTCCCGGACCAGGCCCTGCCCCTCAGAATACATTGTGCCGAGGTTGAACTGGGCCAGACCATGGCCCTGGTCCGCCGCCTTGAGATACCATTGCGCGGCTTGAACATAGTCCTGGTCTGCTCCTTCACCGCTGGCATATTTTAGTCCGAGACTGAATTGTGCGCCCGCGTCTCCCTCATTGGCCTTGGCTTGGGTGGATTCCAGGTTGTGGGATTGAGAGCGGCCGAACAACTTTTGGTACCAAGGTCTATCCATGATCCAGAGGTTAGTCGATCTGTAAACAAGCACAAGCAGCACCTGTTAAAGTTTTTCCC
>CAMAWP010000428.1 GCA_945861765.1 Akkermansia muciniphila
CCTGGGCAAACGCAGCACGCTGCTGCTGTCGGCGGACTCGCCCCTGTTCCGCTATCTGGCCGGGCCGCGACCTGAAGGCGACAAACTCCCGGCCAGTGAAAAGGTGACGCTGAAGTAACGGCGACCGCACCGCACGAATGAAAGGAAACGAATGTTGCGCCCCATGAACACCAAAACAGCCGGCTATCTGATTCTTTATGGCGGCTTTCTCATTGTCATGGGGCTGCTCGGCTCTTTGTCCAAACCGGAAAAGGCGAAGACGGCTTTGATGTCAGGCGGCACCTTCGGCGCGCTCTCAATTCTCTGGGGCGTATTGGGAGCGCGGCGTGTTCGTTGGAGCCTCCCGGCGGCGATCGTGACCACCGGCCTGCTTGTCGTCGTTTTCGTGTGGCGGGCCAGCGTGGGATGGCTGGCCGTGCTTGATGGCCAATCGGAAAAACTGTTTGCGGCGAGTTTGATCACCCTGATGCTCGTGGCTTCGGTGGTCTTGTTGCCGGTGTTGTTCAGAGCCTTGAAGCCACCACCAACTGCAACCCATCAATCCCAGGAATTATGAAACGAGACAAACTCAAACTCCAACGGTTCGAGCTGAACTATCTCATTGAGGAACCCGTCGCAATGGCGATCCGGGACTTGATCATCCCTCATCTTGAGCGTGATCATTACGGCGCAGCCTGGCCGAATTCTTCCTACCCAGTGCATAGCCTCTATCTGGATTCCGATGATCTCAGGCTCTATCAAGCAACCTTGAATGCGGAAAAAAGCCGCTTCAAATTGAGACTCCGTTTTTATGAAGATCGTCACGAAGCGCCGATCTTTTTTGAAACCAAACGCCGCAGGGATGATCATGTGCAGAAGGAACGTTGCGGGGTCAAGCGCGACGCGTTGGATTGGATACTTACGGGCCACCGGCCGGAGCTTTCGCACTTGGCTGCACGGGAACGGCAGCAACTCGCCATTCTTCAACGATTCTGTGAAATCATGAAGTCACTGAATGCCAGGCCAAGGGCACATGTTTCCTATTTCCGAGAGGCTTGGGTCCAGCAGGACGAGAACTCGTTACGAGTGACCATGGATCGCCAAGTTCAAGCTGAACCGGAGACAAACGCCCGCCTATGCCAGGAGATGACCCGGCCGGTGCTACTGTTTGGAAGCAAGGTCGTGTTGAAACTCAAATGGACCCGGCGTCTTCCACTCTGGTTCGAAGAGTTGACGAAGACCTTTGGACTTCGACCCTGTTCCGCCCCGAAATATGGTCACCCGCTCCTTAGAATGGAAACTCTGTCGGGCACTGGGCTTCAGGAGAAAAGCTTGGCGAATGAGCCGGACGCCGCCCTTTTCGCCTGAGAGAGTTTCGCATGAAATATTTCGAAATCTCATTTGCATCATCGCGAATCACCCACGGAAGAACTGGAGGACTACCTCAAAATGAAAGCCCGTGAGAAAACTCCTGCAACACTCTGGCCGCCCTCCTGGCCGTGGTGGGATTGGGCTGTATCCTGGCGCCCGCCAGCATGGTGACCCTGGCTATTGAGTATGCGAAAACCAGGCGCCAGCCAGGTGACGCGTCCGCTCCTCCGCCCAAAACAAGTCCGCTAACGAAAGCCCAAACCGTATGATGCTCCTCCTGTTCCTCGGCACGCTGGCCATTGGCCTGCTGGCCCAATGGCACGTCCAGCGGACGTATGTCCGGCACAGCCGCACGCCGGTGCAATCCGGTTACACCGGCGCGGAAGCGGCTCACACGATTCTGCGGCAGGACGGCATCACCAACGTCACCATCATCGAGCACGAGGAATTGCTCGGCGACCATTACGACCCGCGCCATAAACGCCTGGTCCTTTCCTCGGCCAACTACCACGGCACTTCGGCGGCGGCGCTGGGCGTGGCGGCGCACGAATGCGGCCACGCCATGCAGCACCAGCAAGCCTACGCCCCGCTGCAACTGCGCATGGCGGCGGTCGGCGTCACCAGCTTCGCCAGCCAACTGGTGATGTGGATTCCGCTCCTCGGCATGTTCACCGGGTTGCTGGCCGCCAAGACCGGCCTGCTCATCATGGCCGTGGCGTGGGGCATCATGATGCTTTTCAACCTCATCACCCTGCCGGTGGAGTTCGACGCCTCGCGCCGCGCCAAGCTCGTCCTCAACCAGATGGGGTTCATTCAAGCTGGATCGGAACGGGCCGCCGTGAGCCAGGTGTTGACCGCCGCCGGCTGGACCTACGTGGCCGCGTTCATCTCGTCACTGATCTTTTTCCTGTGGTATCTGCTGCCGCTGCTCACGGGGAGGCAGCGCAATTAAATACTCCTGATCGCAAATCGAAAACACCGACATCACGTTTATGAAAATCCAATTCCGAATTCGCGGCCTCAACGCCAACGCCGCCCTGCGCGCCTGGCTGCAACAGCAGCTCGAACGCTTGCATCAACTCATCCCTGTCTCCTTCGCCGAAGTGGTGCTGGAACGGGTGCCGGACAGCGCACCAGCCTTCCGCGCTCATGTCCATCTGGCCGTGCCCGGCCCGGACATCCACGCCGCCGCCCGCGACCACACGCTCGAAGCCGCGTGGCTGAAGGTCACCAAGAAGCTGCGCCAGCAAATCGAGCGGCGCACGACGCGAAAGGAGGCCAGGCTTAAAGGCTCTCTGCGTCACCGGCGTTTCGCCGTGATCGCCCAGTCATCCGACTGAATCCTTTTACATGAAGCTGGGCATTTGTTTCAATGCATCCATGAACCGGCAAAAATATAATCCTCCCGCCGAAGCGGCGGATATTCTCACTCATTGCAAACGGCTCACCATCGTCAGCACGACCGATGAACTCATTGACCTGGCCTGCGGCGGCCCCAACATTAATTACTTTGAAGTCGCCTAGGATGTTCCCGGCAAAGGACCGATCACGGAAGCGACGGGCGCCCGAGTGCGCAACGGCATTGCGGCCAACTATGGCGAGCCTTACATGCGCCGCCGTGATCCGGACTGCATGGTGATCGCGACGGCTTGCCCACCGACAAGGAAGCCTTCCAGCAACGCTTCGGGACTGAGTTCGCGCCGTTGCGCCAGCAGACGTTCGGGTGGCTCAAGGGCCAGGAACTGGCGATGTTCGGCTTCATTGCCGGTGGCGCGGGTATGGGCACGGACGCGCTGGTGATTGCGCCCGCCAATGTCGGCTTCTTCGCGCTCGGCCTGGCCATGCTGCAGGGTATTATTCCCTACGACGAGATTCGGGCCGGCTTTGTGCCGCGCGCGATCATTTACGTGGCGCCGGTCTCATTTCAACGGCAAACAAGTGGTGGTGCATAACCGCCGCGACGGCTTGCACGAACTGTTCTCGTACAACCTGTATCCCGGTCCGAGCGCCAAGAAAGGCATCTACGGCGTGCTGATCGGCCTGGGAGAACGCGAGGGTTGGGTCACGAACCATTGTTCCACTGTCCAGGTCATCACGCCTTATGACAACGTGGTGACCATCATGCACGAAGGCGCCAGCGGCGGCGGCAAAAGCGAAATGCTGGAGCAGGCCCACCGTGAACCAGATGGCCGCCTGCTGCTGGGCGAGGACATCGTCACCGGCGAAAGGTGGTTTACCGAAATCCCGCGCAGTTGAGCTGCGCGCCGTGACGGATGACATGGCGTTGTGCCACCCTTCGCTGCCGGACGGCAAAGGCAAATTGATTCTCACCGACGCGGAGAACGCCTGGTTTGTGCGCGTCAATCATCTCGAACAGTACGGCACGGATGTGCATCTGGAGAGGCTGGCCGCCGAACCGCCAGAGCCTCTGCTGTTTCTCAACATCGACGCCGTGCCCGGCAGCCGCGCGCTCGCCTGGGAACATATCGAAGATGCTTCCGGCAAGCGCTGCCCAAATCCCCGCGTCATCATTCCTCGCAAAGCCTTCCCCGGCGTGGTGGAAGGTGCGGTCACGGTGGACATTCGCAGTTTCGGCGTGCGCACACTCCCCATGCGCCAAAGAGCGGCCCAGCTACGGCATCCTCGGTGTCTTTCTCCAGGGCTTGAACCAGAAAGTGGAGCAGAAGGAGGCGCGGATTCAAACTCTGGAAAGGGAACTGGCCGCGCTGAAGGACCTCGTCGCAAAACTTGCCGGGGCCAGGAACTGATCCACCGCAATCGAGATTCCCATGAGTGGCCCGGCTCGTTGTTCGCGAGGGGCGGAGTTCCGCGCCCGGCGGTTATTTGGAGGCGTCGGCGGGCAGCCGGCCCCGATAGACGAAATCCCGTTTCGCTCCCGCCTTGACGTGGCACTCGGCGCACGCGTCGGATTTTTGCGGCGGCGTGATGTGGCTCCCGTCCGCGCGGTATTCCACATACTCCCACTCGGCGGTGCGGTTCGGGCCGTAGGCCGCGCCGAAATCCTTTTCGCGTCGCATGACGTGCAGGCCGGCGACCTTGTCCCGGCGGAGCCTGCCCTGTTCATCGAGCAACGGTTTGCCCTGCGCGTTCGTCAGCACACCCGCTGTCTCCATGACGATGACGGAGCCATACGGATACGGAAGCTGCGCGGCGTGGGTGACGGAGGCCGCCGGCCCGTTGCCATAGACCGTGACGACTTTCAGTTCCTTCTCTTTGTTGACCGTGCGCAGGACTTGAAAAGTTTCCGCGTACGCTTTCGGGAACCCGACTCGATCCGCCGTCGGCGCGGGCGCGGGCGTCGTCGTGGAATCGGCGGCGAGAAGTGATGCCGCCAGCAGGCCGAGTAGCAGCGTGGTAATTCGTTTCATAGTCAGATGGTTTTGTTTCGACGAGACTATGGTCGCGCAACGTGCGGTCAAGCCGGGACGCTCAAAGACGCGAAAGCCGAAGGCGCGAAGAATAATCCCCACGGGATTGAGTCCTGAGATGGGGAACGCCGAGCATTGCTCGGCAGTGGTGGGCGAACACTCCAAAGCCGAGCAATGCTCGGCGCTCCGGTTCCTGGAAAGCGGATCAGCCACAACCCCGTTGGGGTTGGGAATCATTTGGG
This sequence comes from Akkermansia muciniphila, assembly GCA_945861765.1. Taxonomy (GTDB): domain Bacteria; phylum Verrucomicrobiota; class Verrucomicrobiia; order Limisphaerales; family SIBE01; genus SIBE01. The sequence continues at coordinate 4,982 of CAMAWP010000428.1, forward strand.
ACGTGAACCCAAGGTAGCGCCTGCGTCGCAACCTTGGGCTGGAGGACGGAATCCCGTTGGGATTGTCAGAGGCAATCCAAGCCACAGATTGCGCTGCGGTCTCAATCGCGTCCCAGGTCGAAGAACAGTAATTTGGAGATTCTCCAGCCTTCATCCGAATTGACCAACCGCCATCCTCTTAGCTTGTTGACAGTGTAGGGTGTCCCACCAGGTGGGGCCATGAAGTCTTCGCGAACAAATGCTGTGACGATCGCTCTCGTGTGCTCCTGATTCTGAAACGAAGAGATAATGTTGACCGTGCCCACCGTCTGGATGGGCGGTTGCTCCGAGGGAAAGATCGGCCAGCGGGTTTCGGCAATAGCTTCGGGAGTTGCCACATCCGCAAGCCGGGACCGCTGCCCCTGGCTAGTTGCCCAGAGCATCGTTTCGACTGTCGCAAACGGATCCTGGTTGCCTTTGTCTGACCAATCGGTACGCAGGCGGAGCTGGCCGTGAATGGACTCGGAGGCGAGTTTGGAGTGGTTGGACCCTAGACTGGCCAAACGGAGTCGAAGCCCTGTTGTTTCACCGCGCAACTTTAGCAACTCTCTGGTG
>CAMAWP010000429.1 GCA_945861765.1 Akkermansia muciniphila
TTGGCGGACCGCTTGGCATTGACCCACTCGTTGCCGAATGGCTTGGCCCTGGTTTCCGCATCGCCTTCTGCCGGCACGGTGACAACGGACAACGGTTCGCTCCTCTGGAACGTGGGCGCGCTGACGAACAGCGCCAGCGCGACGTTGAGCGTTACCGTCACAGCGGATCGCGCGGGCGAGTTCCGCAGCAACACTGCGTTGAGCGGCGGCGCAGGTGAGACAAGTTTCTCGTTGCCCATCGTGGTGCGTGTTGCTGAAGGCGCACGACCGGCGATCGAAGTCACGACGGACGGAAGCGTCGTACAATTATCCTGGCCGGAAGCCGCCAAAGGATTTGTTTTGGAGTCCGCCGCCGCTGTAGAAGGCGCACCCTGGACACGGGTAACGGAAACACCAACGGTCACGGGCGGACAGTTTCGCATCAGTGTGACAGTCTCGTCCGATGCCCGGTTCTTCCGGTTACGACGGGTGCCGTAATCCGATCTCAAGTGAATTAGACGAGCTCGGTTCGGTGTCCCCCCTTTAGGATGTTTACACGCCAGAGCAGCTAAAGCATAAACACCGCAACAACGTTTGGCGCCTCTGGCATCATTCTTTCTCCCTTTGCAGCGTTTTCGAAGGCGCTGAGGTAAGATGTTTGTGGCTCAGCACGACACGCATGTTGGGCTAGTCGAGCTTTTTCAAGATTTTTTCAAAGCCACCTTCGATAGGCTCGATTTCAATCCGGCTCCCGCTCTTCTGGCCGGCATTTTCCCGAGGCGACTCAGGGTTCTTCTCTGCCTTCGCCGATTTTGGAGCGGTCACGAGAGGTGGCAGGTTCATTGTCGGCGGCACCATATCCGTTGGCTCGGTATCGGGCACATCCGGGTTCTGGCCAGGAATATACCAGCTCAATCGCTTTTCCATCCACGTTCGATAGCGAGGAAAGGTCCACATCCCATGGTCCGCGCCTGTTTCGAGGACGGACATGATTTTGAAGAATTCCCGATTGCGGATGAAGTTCTTGATCGCATTTGTCGGAACAAGAATCTCGCACTCAGGCACCCGAATGTTGAGATCGGGACGGAACTGAAGCCGCTGTGAAATGACTCCGACCAAGCAGTCTGCCATCTGAGCAGCGACCGTGTTTTGAATCTCGGCCGGGAATGCGGCGACGACCCGCTGCAACGCCTCCACGCACGTCGATGAGTGGACGGTGGCGAGAACCAAATGTCCCGTTTCCGAGGCATTCAATGTTAGCCGCATGGTCTCCGGATCGCGCATCTCGCCCACCATCAAAACATCGGGATCCTCTCGCAGGGCGTCCAAAAGTGCTTGCTCGAAGCTCGGAGTGTCACGTCCCACCTCGCGCTGCCGGATATAAGCACGGCGTGGGCGAAAGGTATATTCGATAGGACTTTCGATGGTCAGAATGTGCCGTGCCTCATTGAGATTAATCTCCTGTATTAGCGCTGCCAACGTCGAGGATTTGCCGGAACCGGTCGGGCCGCTGACCAAAACGAGGCCGTTCGCATGTGAGACGAACTTCTTGAGGTCCGGATGCAAATTTAGCTTATCAACTGTGGCTTGAAATGAGGAAAGCAGCCGAATGGCAAATCCGATGCCCCGGGAAGTTTGCAGGACGTTGACCCGGCAGCGAACTCCGTGGATCGTCTTCGATAAGTCAAAGGACCGACGTTCCATGAACTGTGGCCAGAGTTCCATTCCAACCAGACCCCTGGCGATCTCCAGGAGGGTTCGAGAAGGAACAGGTTCGCCGACCGTTCTTAGAGCGCCTCGGATCCGGAGCGCTGCTGGCAACCCGGCTTCCAGGTGCAAATCACTCGCATCGTGATCCTTGGCGACACCTATTAGCGATTCCAAATCCATTCAAGGACGGAGCCAATCAACGTCTTGCCTCGACACGACAATCGTGACTCGTCAATACGCGAGGCTCAGCTTGTAGCGCAGGATATTGTTGCAATGAACCGTATCGAGAGTGTTCTTGCTTCGCCAGCCCTGGCAGCATAGCTCGCCGGTCGCGGTGGTGGAGCGGGAGGCAATGGCGTTGGTAAGTTGCTGACTCAAATCAAAATCGCCACGGATGCATTCCGTATTCACGCAATTGAAGCGGAACACTGATTTGGCGTGATCCAGGTTCACCACGTATTTAATTTGACTGCTCTTGCCGACGCCTTCGGGGTTGAAGTATCCGAGATCTACGGTCAAGGACTTCAACTGGTGAAATTTCTCGGAGAGGCTGGCTGAGCCCTTAATGCGCTCGTCTTCCTGCAGGCGATATTCCGCACGGGCGCCGTTCTTTTGGCGATGCATCATAAAATCAATTCTTTTGGCTGCGTTAAACGATTAAGCTACCATGGGATTAGCTCACTGTCTGTAACAATCATCCCCAATTTCGAACCGACGCAGGAATTTCCTTCGCACCGTGTTATCTCAACGTTCGAATAGACAACACCAGCGTCTCGATCTGCGAGGGTCCGAGTTCGTCATTCGCCTCGTCGCCTCCAGACGCTTCTCGAAATGCGCCGCCAGGTCTGCGGCCACGAGTGCGATGCGTTTCGGATCGCCCACCAAGGCGAGGTGCGAATGCAGAAGTCCCAATTACGAAGTGCCGACCATTCGACATTTCCCAGTCCGTCTTTTCGACGGGCGTGCCGGTGCGGCGAAGTCCGAAGTTCAGTCAGTTCGACATTCGAAGTTCCTCATTCGTCATTTCCCAGACGCATTCGACAAGACATCGCGCAGGTTGCTGGCGAAGCCGTAGGACATCTCGCCGGTCGTTTCATTCATCTTGCCGCCGAATCCATCCTGGCTGCGGTGCGTCAGCGCATCGCCTTCAACAGCTCCTGCAAGCTCAAGACTCTGGGCAATGCCGAAAGACTGCCAAGCGCCTTCACTTCGCGGTATTTTCGCCGCGACTCGAATTGAGTCATCACTTCCTGCAACTTCCGACCGTCCCATCTTCGGCCGTCAAAGACCGGGTCGGGTGCCACTTCAAAGATGGCGTAAATGTCTCCGCCGGCCGAGCCGGGATAACCTTTCGCCTTCACGTCTTTCGCCGTGAAAACCTTGTAGCCAGGCTTCCGCTCTTTCAGCGCCAGCAAACCATCCGGGACTTGGCTTTTGTGGGTATGCAGCAAAACGTGCCGCGCCGACGCAAGCTCCGGCGGCACATGCCAAGTCCCGCGCCGGTCACCCAACCGTACGACCGCAAAGCCTGTCTTCATCGTCCATCGAAGTTGCGCGTCATCCTCAAACCAAGCCACCACCACATGATGCTCCGACGGCGGCAGCGCCCGCGTCGTGTCGCTCATCTCATCCCGCTCCGCCAGCACCAGCGAACCATACTGCACTGGCTCTTCCTTCAGCTTGTAGCTCTCGGCCACGTGATAGCTCACGCGCTCCTGTGCCGTCGTGCGGTTGCCGAGATGCGCCAGCATTTCATCCAAAAACTGGGTCAGCGATTCCAAGCCCTGCGCCACTCCGTTCTCGTCCGGCGCGACTCCGAATGCGCCCAGCCCCGGCAGGATTTCGTGAAAGCCCTTTAGCTTCACCGCCGCATTCGCCCGCCCTGGATAAAGCACATACGCACCTTGCGAGCGTTTGATGGCGTCCCGATAGGCGTGCATCTTCAGTAAGTCCTGCCGCTCGTAGTTGCCCTCCACCTCGTCGTCGGCGTCGTCCGACCCTTCCGCGCCGAACAAGCCCTCGATGTCTTCCACGCGATACTTCGCGTCGAAATGCACATGCACCAGCAACTCCTGCCGCTCGGCTTCCTCCTCGCTCGGTAAATCGGCCGGCCAGAACGTCAGCGTGTAGTCGGGATGCAACCGCCGAGGCGGTGAAGGCGATGAACAAGGCATTCGGTAAGATCGATCCGGAGTCGTCAGCCACCGCGGCGATTTTCATCGAACATTTCGACGGGCATCGCGTGATCGAGGCGCCAAATCATCTGGATGGGGCGTTCGGACTGGAAACTCACGAGCTTCGCGGGGCCGAGGAACGTGAACGGAGCCGTGGTTCCATCTACCTTTTTGCGAGAGCGAACGAAGAACAACATCGTGTAGCCGCGCTCTTGGTGGTGGATAAGATTCTGTCCCGTGTCGCTCGCTTGGCTCGTCTGCCCCTGAGTTTCCCAGTGCAGAAGCTCACGGCTGATGGGGTAGTCTTGATACATCGTGCTCGGTGAAAACTCCTTCTCAGTTTTCTGGAATATGACCAACGATACGACGGTTTTGATTTGCGGGAAATGAAGACGGCCAACGCCGGTGACACCTGCGGACTCGAAGGATGCTCCGCCGAGCGCCGCTTTGATTTCGTCGCTGCCGTATGTGGCGTGGAGTTCCAGCGAGGATGGGAATGGGAGGTTCAGCGATGCGCTTCCAACACGGGACTCTTCATCGGCCCAAGTCAATACTTCTCCGAGGTCGCGCATCAGAGACGGATTCTGGGCCGCGCGCCGATAGGATTCTTCGATGTTTGCCATGCCCAGTAGGCGACCGGGTTTGCCCCAGATGCGGTAATGAGTAACGAGCGCTGAGTCGCCGGCTTCAGCAAGAGCCGCCGCTGCATCTCCAGCCCTCAAGTGCGTGACGACTTTCCGAAGGCGCGCGATTTCCCGCGGCCCGCTCGTTTGCGCTGCGCTGATGAGTGCCGGCCTCAGTTGGTCAATGTCGGGGTCGGTCGGCGTCTCGGCGAGGCGAGCAGCGGCCTTCCACTGTGTCCAAGTCTTCTTGCCTGAGAGCAGAATCTCTGGCTCGTAGTCGTGGAAGCGGACAAAATTGCCAAACGTCAGCGGCAGTCCTGCTTCGTGCTCGAAAGATTCGAGGCGGTCGGGCACTTGGTCGGCAAGATTGCGCAGATTCTCACGGATGTTCGCCAGCACATGCTCGCGGGCAACCCTATCGAGTTGGATGCTGCAGCCAGCCGGGAGATGGGGAAAATCCATCTCAACCTCTCGCTGAATATTGAAGCGGCGCTTCGCAAGCAGGGCCTTCAGTTTTCGGTCGATTCGATAGCGGCGGTGCGATTGACCGACGAAGTCGAGCACCGTGAGGCAGTCCTTTTCGGGCGCGTGGCGTAGACCTCGACCAAGTTGCTGGAGGAACACTGTTAGACTCTGCGTGGGACGCAGAAAGAGGACCGTGTTCACGTCAGGTATGTCGAGGCCCTCACTCAGCACATCCACGGTGAATAGGAATCGGATTTTTCCAGCCCGGAAATCGTTGAGCAGGCCAGTCCGCTCGGCAGTGACGGTATCGCCCACGAGCACGGCGGAAACAATCCCTCGTTCGTTGAACTTCTCTGCCATGAACTCGGCGTGCCGAATGGAGACACAAAACCCGATGCCGCGAACGCGCTCCAAGTCAGGCTCGAAGCGGAGCAAAGAACTCACCACAACATCCAACCTCTGAAGCGCCAAAGCGTGGCTACCCGTATACACGTTCTCCAACTCGGCGATGTCATATTTTCCACCGCGCCAGAAATTGTCAGTCACCAACGACACTGGGTCGGCAACGCCGAAGTAGTGGAACGGACAGAGCAGCTTTTCTTCGAGCGCTTC
>CAMAWP010000430.1 GCA_945861765.1 Akkermansia muciniphila
GTAAGTGACGAGCGAACAATGTCGGAATTGGGACTGGAGCGCAAGATTATTCTTCACATATTAGAGACAACACACTACAGCAATAAAACACCCTGCTACTCGAGGTCCCGTCAAGAATAATTCGGAAATTAGGGGGAAGATGAGTCTGAGTGATTGCAACGCGGCTGCGCGGAGACCGAGGTTTATAAAAAGCCGTGCAATAGGACACGATCGGATACGTCGTGCCGGACAATTTGCGGTTAGTCTTAGCCAACCGATGTAAAGCAAGACACAGAAGCTCTCGCCATAGTAAAAGCGCCGAAAAAGTATCGGACTAACAATAGCAATAACGAAAGGCAAAGACTCTATGCAGCAATCAAAGACAGATCCCGTTCCGCCATCCTCGGTCGCACTGGATTTAGCTGACCAGAAAGCTAACGAAGTATTCGTGGTGGGTTCGTTTAATGATTGGCGTCCGGGTGCTACTCCGATGATGGCATTGGGCGAGGGAATGTGGGGCACGCGGCTGTCCTTAAGCCCGGGACGATATGAGTATCAGTTTCTGGTGGACGGCCGACCGATTCCCGATCCGACCGTGCAGGAATCCGTCCTCAATCCGGATGGAGTTCCTAGCTCCGTCCTGGTGGTGACCCCGTAATGCGGAGGATAGGAAATCGTCGTGCGGACAGCGGCCGTTGGCGCGAAAGTTGTCAGCGAACGTTGAAGCATCGTGAACCGCGTATTCAGGCGCGCGGGCTTGAATCGCCCTGACTGCTGGCGGGAGAACGAACGCCGGGAAGGTTTATTGTTCAACAATCGATCATGATCGCCACACGAAACCTCTTGAAACCGATTGCGAAGGTCAGCGATCACCCCGTGGGAGCCGCGTGCAGGATCTGGGCAGCGGCGGCTTGGCGGCTGCTGCGGGCCAACCCGGTTGTTTCTGGCACGGTCGGAGCCGCTCTGCTGTTGCTTCTGTTTCTGGTAGCTCGAAAGCAGACGGAAGATAGGCCGTCCCATTCAGGCTACTACCCGGTCAAGCGAAGCGATTTTTTGATCTCGATTGTCGAGGGTGGAACGATCAAAGCCGTGCATGAAGAAACGGTTCGGTCGCAGCTCGAGGGTGTTGCGCGGATCATTAGCATTGTTCCCGAAGGCACCTTTGTGAAAAAAGGTGATTTACTCGTCGAGCTCGACTCCTCGGATTTGCGCGAGCGCATCGGAAGTCAGGAGGTGGTTTACCAGAACGCTCATTTTGCCGCCTTGCAGTCGAAGGAATACCTGTCGATTCAAAAGAGCGTGGCGGACAGCAACATCAGAGAGGCTGAACTCAAACTCGAATTTGCCGGGACTGATCTCCAGAAATACAAGGAGGGCGACTGGCCCCAACTGAAAAAGAATTCCGAGACTAAGATCAGGATCACCAAGATGGAACTGGGACGCACTCAGGACCGGCTGAATTGGACGCAGCAGTTGCACAAGAAAGGCTATGCCTCACGCTCCGAACTCGAAGTGGACAGTCTCGCTGTCGAGAAAGCCGAGATCGGAGTCGAGCAATCCCAGGAGGAATTGCGCCTGTTGGAAAAATTCGATTATCCGAAAAAAGTTCGCCAGCTTGAAGCAGCCTTGGAGCAATTCGAAAAAGAGTTGGGTCGAATCAAGCAGCGCTCCGCCGCCCAAGTCGCCCAAGCCGAGGCTGATCTTCAAGCGAAGACCACTGGTTTGGAACTGCAGGAAACGCGACTGAACCAGCAGAAAGCGCAGTTGGAATTCACCAAGATTCATGCCCCGGAAGCCGGTCTGGTCGTTTACGCATCGAGCAGCAATCCGGGCAGCGGCGTCTTAATCGAGGAAGGCGCCAGCATCCGCCAGAAACAGGACATCATTAAATTGCCCGATATCACCCAGATGATGGTCGAAGTCCGGGTTCACGAGTCGCACGTCCAGAAAATCAGGCCGGGTCTAACGGCGTACGTGACGATCGATTCCTTGCCGGATGAGCAGTTTAAAGGTTCGATCCGCAAAGTTGCCGTTCTACCCGACTCCACCAGCCGGTTCTTCAATCCGAATCTCAAGGTCTATACGACGGAGGTTGTCATTGAGGACAGTCTCCCGGACTTGAAGCCGGGCATCTCTGGTCGCGCCGAAATTATTATCACCAATTTAACCGATGTTCTCATGGTGCCCATCCAGGCGGTCACCACGGTCAACGGTCGCCAAGTCTGCTTCATCGAACAAGGCGGTTCGTCAGTGCCCGCACCTGTGGAAGTCGGCCTCTATAATGAGAAGTATATCGAAATTAAATCGGGCTTAAAAGAAGGGGATCAGGTGCTGCTCTCGGCCCTGAGTTTCAGCGACAATAATAACTTCTCCGAGTCATCCGCTGCCGCAGACTCCGAGAGGGCTTCCACCGGAAGCGCGAATCAGCCCGGCGTTCCCGGGAATACGCCGCACGACAGGAAGCGAGCCCACGGAAATCAGACCAACGCGGAGCTTCCCCAGACCGTAATCGCCTCCACCAACCATTCGCCAATAATCTCGAAATTTGTGGCGCCGACTTCCGAGGCTTCCAGCTCGCATGATCGCGACCGAAAGAATTAGAATGCCAAGCGATCCGATCATTCAGATCGAGAACTTCGAAAAAAGTTATCAACTCGGCCCAACCCAGGTGCGGGCGCTGCGCGGCATCAACCTCACGATCGAGGAGGGTTGCTACGTCGCCATCATGGGACCTTCGGGATCGGGCAAATCCACCCTGCTGAGCTTGCTTGGCTGTTTGGATCGTCCCACCTCGGGGCAGTACTTTCTGGGTGGCGACGATGTCTCCAAGCTAACGGATGATCAACTTTCTGCTGTTCGAGGCAAGAAACTCGGGTTCGTTTTTCAATCCTACAACTTGATCGACCAACTGACGGTGATCGAGAATATTTACGTGCCGCTGTTCTACCAGGGCAAGGATCTCAAGGATTGCTATGCGCATTGCGCGAGCCTTGCCCGTATGGTGGGACTTGACGGACGTTTCGATCACCGGCCGAACCAGCTTTCCGGTGGACAGCAGCAGCGTGTCGCTATCGCCCGCTCATTGGCCAATGACCCACTCCTGATTCTGGCCGACGAACCGACAGGCAATCTCGATTCGAAAACCGGCATCGAGATCCTGAGCTTGATCGACGGATTGAATGCGGAAGGAAAGACGATAGTGTTAGTCACCCACGACGACGCAGTGGCCAAGCGAGCGCACCGGGTCTTGCACATGAAGGACGGTCTTATCGACCGTGAAGTGATAAATAAGTCCTCCCATGGCCCGACTGATCAAGCGGCAGAGGAGGCTTATGATTTCGCTGTCTAAGCTGCGGACTGTTCAGCTCGGCATCCGGAGCTTGTATCTGCACATGATGCGTTCCGCATTGACCATGCTCGGGATTATTTTTGGAGTGTGTTCGGTCATTGCCATGTTAGCCATCGGAGAGGGCGCGTCCTATGAAGCGCAGCAAGCCATCAAAAAACTGGGCAGCAATAATATCATTATTCGCAGCGTCAAGCCGCCTGAGGAAACCAGGGCGAACACCGGTGGTCGTAGCTTCGCTATCGATTATGGACTGACTTACGAAGATGCCGACCGCATCGAATCCACCATCCCCGGAGTGCGCCGAGTGCTGCCAATGCGGATTATCAGGGACAACGTGCGCTTCAACGAGAACAGCGTTCCCAGCCAAATTATCGGAACACATTCGATTTACACGGAGATTGTCGGCATGGATATTTTGGCCGGGCGCTTTCTCAGCGAGATGGACGAAACCCACATGGACAACGTGTGCGCGTTGACCATTGGGCTGGCCGAGCGCCTTTTCCCCTATCAGGACCCTCTCGATGAGGAGGTGAGAGTCGGCTCCACTTATTATCGGGTGATTGGGTTGGTTCGGGAAAAAACCACCGAGCAAAAAAGGCCTCAATCAGGAAATCCCAACGAAGGTCAGTCCTTGGACAACAACCTCTATATTCCTCTCTCGACCGCGAAGAGCCGTTTTGGCGAGACGTTGATCCGCCGGTCGGCTGGCAGCTTTGAAGCGGAGCGAGTGGAGTTGCACCAAATCACCGTGCAAGTGAGCGACACAGAAGCCGTCGAGATGGCAGCGCCCGAGATCGCAACGATTTTGAAACGATTTCACAAAAAGAAAGACTACGAAACGATTGTGCCGCTCCAGCTTTTACGTCAAGCCGAACAGACCAAACGGATTTTTAGCATCGTGCTCGGTTCGATTGCGGCCATCTCATTGCTCGTCGGCGGCATTGGCATCATGAACATTATGCTCGCGACGGTCACCGAGCGGACGCGCGAAATCGGCATCCGCCGAGCCCTCGGCGCTCGAAAGATCGACATCGTTAAACAGTTTCTCGTTGAGACGATCGTCCTTTCGGTCGGTGGCGGGCTTTTGGGAGTTGCCCTTGGGATTCTGACGCCGCTAGTGGTGTCGTACCTGGCAGGCATGAAGACGATCATCACGCCGGGATCTCTGTTCCTGGCTTTTGGGATTTCGGGCGCTGTGGGAATCATCTTTGGGATCTACCCCGCCTCCCGCGCCGCTGCCTTGGATCCGATCGAGGCATTGCGGCACGAGTGAAACTGCGCTCCGGAATGCGTGCGAGCGGCGCTGCATTGCGCAGGCTTTCCGGCTGGCGAGTTTGGATGACGAGATTCCGGCGGGGCATGGAGGATATTGAACGAACAACTCGACTGGCGGGACGCTCGTGTGATTCGAGATGGAGGTGACGCGGGAGTCGGAATACGGTTCGGCAATATGGATCACTCCCTACTCGTCGGCATCGCCGAACTGTCTTTCGTCGCGGAGCGGGTCGCGCGGATCAACGTAGCCTTCGATGACGAAGTTGGCCTGACTGCCGAAGCCTCGGCGCAGGCTGGTGTTGGGCAAAACAGTTTTCAATTCGGGCAAGATGTTTACAACAACCATTCTTGTAACTGCCGCTGTTCCTCGGGCGACAACTGCTCAATAGCCGCTTCAATCTCGGCGACGTTTTTCATGGCGGAAAACTAGCGGACAAAGCGAGATCCCGCAAGCTCCCAGCATGCTCAAAAGCTGGGCTCCCCGCTGTTTTCGGTGGAATCATTTCCATGTCCGGGCTGGAAGTCACTCCGGAGGGGTGCCTGGAGTTTGGACATTTTCCGGCCGTGCGCTGTTGTAGCCGATGAGGTTTGCGACTGACATCTCCCGGAGAGGAGATTCGAGACTAGCCCACCCTTTCAAGGGTGGGATTAGGTGGAAAATAGCCAAAGTCCCGAAGGGACGGTTGAACTATTCTCGGGCGATCCTTTGTCCTGAACAGACAGCGAGAATAGGATCTGACGTAGGACAGGGGGATTCGGCCGTCGCTTCGGGACTTATGCGATGGCTCATTCGAACCCAGCAGTGAACTGCTGGGCTAGTCTCGAATCTCCCTCCGGGAGACGAAGGTAGCCAATAGGTCCAAACTCCCTTCATCCCGGTGAGATGGAAAAATGGTCTTCATCCCCTGTGGAACTATTCCACTGAAAACAGCGGGGAACCAGATCGATACGTTATCCG
>CAMAWP010000431.1 GCA_945861765.1 Akkermansia muciniphila
GGTCTTCGCGAAGGCTGAATAAGCCATTCCCCGAGGCTCACGCATCGGGCATGGGAATGGCCAGACTGTCTTACTCCAATGGGGCGTTCACTAATACTTTGCGACGCTCGGGTCGATCTCGTCGGCCCATGAGCTGATGCCGCCTTTGACGCTTTTCACGTATTTGAAGCCCTGCTCTTGCAGGAACTTCAGCGCCTTCATTGATCTCACTCCACTTTTGCAATGGATGTAATACTGCTGGTTAGGATCCAGTTCGGTGAATCGCTGTGACAATGTGCTCAGAGGAAATAACGGTACATTGTTGATGTGGGCGATCTGATGTTCATCTGCCTCGCGCACGTCGATAATTTTGATGCCGAGCTTAGGATCATCCAAAGCCTTTTTCAGTTCCTGAACTGTCACTTCGTCAGGATTTGCCGCGGGATGGGCCAGCTCGGGTTGAATGCCGCAAAACTGTTCGTAGTCGATCAGCTTGGTGATGGTTGGATGTTCCCCACAGAGCGGGCATTCCGGATCTCGACGCAGCTTGAGCTCGCGGAATTTCATGTCCAGAGCGTTGAACAAAAGCAGACGCCCGATGAGCGAACTCCCTTTGCCAAGAGCGAGCTTGAGAATTTCGGTGGCTTGAATACACCCAATGATTCCGGGCAGAACTCCGAGAACGCCTCCTTCCGCGCAACTCGGCACCATCCCAGGCGGCGGCGGCTCCGGATAGAGACACCGATAGCAGGGCCCTCCCAAATGCGGAGCGAAAACACTTGCCTGCCCTTCAAATCGAAAGATCGAACCGTAAGCATTCGCCTTCTTCAGCAGGACGCACGCGTCATTCGTCAGATAGCGAGTGGGAAAATTGTCGGTGCCATCGACAACAATGTCGTAACCGCCAATCAGCTCAATGGCGTTTTCGCTGCTGATGCGCGTCTTGTGCAGGATCACTTCAACATTTGGATTGATCCGGTTGATAGTGTCCTTGGCCGACTCGATCTTAGGCCGTCCCACATCCTCCGTGCCATGGATGATCTGGCGTTGAAGATTGGAGAAATCGACGATATCGAAATCCACCAAGCCAATCTTTCCAATTCCGGCGGCGGCCAAATACATCGCGATTGGAGAGCCCAACCCACCTGCGCCGATACAAAGCACGCTCGTCGAACAAATTTTCTTTTGACCCGCCAAGCCTACCTCGGGAAGGATCAGATGCCGCGAGTAGCGCCGTATTTCATCGTTGTTTAATTGCATAGCTCAGTCTATTTCGGGTTAGGTTAAATGAGCTTCAACAGAAATCAAGCCAGCAACCCGGGTCGAGGCGTCCAACGCGGATGCTTGACGACCAGGTCGGGAGGAGTGCCGCCGACTGAACCGATCCGCTTCACCCGCATAACAGCCGAGGCGGCGATATTCTTTTGTCCTGCGAGGGAGGGTCAGAGCTTTCCGACGACGGGTTCAACGACGGTTTTGCGTTCACTGACTCTCGGTTTGAATCAAGCGTTTCAAACCTTCTAACCATGCTCAACGCGTCAACAACCGCCGCTCGACTTCTCAAGCGCTCTGCCTTGAGGCCCACTCTCGCCATCGTTTTGGGCAGCGGGTTTCACTCTCTGGTGGACTCGATAAACACTGTCACGGAGGTTTCGTACGCGGACCTTCCTGGCTTTTCAAGAACGCGGATCGATGGGCACTGTGGCAAGGTGGTTTTTGGTCACTTTGGAGGAGTGCCGGTTATTCTCTTGTGCGGGCGCGCTCATTACTACGAAGGCTATTCGATGGCGGAAATTACATTTCCGATCCGTGTGTTGGCCGAGCTTGGCGTTCGGTCGGTTCTCCTGACGAATGCGGCAGGAGGCATCCATCCGAGATTCCGAGCGGGTGACTTCATGTTTCTGACCGACCACATCAATCTGATGGGTGCCAATCCGCTGCGCGGTGAATTGTCGTCTGGGAAAACTTGCTTTCTAGATTTGAGCAAAATCTACGATGACGATCTGAACCAACTGCTTCAGAAAGCTGCGCGCGAGGCAAAGGTCCGTCTGAGCTCGGGCGTCTATGTAGCCGTGTCAGGTCCAACGTATGAAACTCCTGCGGAAATCCGTGCCTTTGCCAAGCTGGGAGGCCACGCCATTGGCATGAGCACCGTGCCCGAGGCGATCGTGGGGCGGCAGTGCGGGCTCAAAATTGCAGGCTTGTCGTGCATTACCAATCTGGCTGCGGGACGAAATAAAAAGCCATTGTCACACGCCGAAGTTCTAGCCATGGGAGTGCGTGTCCAGGATCAGGTGCTCGAATTGCTGGTCCGTTTTATCCGCCTGTATTCGAAGACACCCCTGGCCTCGCGGTAGTGTCTATCGGCCGGGAAAGCGCCAGGTTCCCCGCTGTTGTCGGTGGAACCATTTCCGTGTCCGCGCTGGAAGACTCACTCCGGAGGGTGCCTGGAGTTTGGACGTTTTCCGGCCGTGTGCTGTCGTAGCCGATGAGGTTTGCGACTCACATCTCCCTCCGGGAGCCGAAGGCAGCCAACAGGTCCAAACTCCAGTGCCGATGAGGTTTTGCGACACACATCTCCCGGATGGGAGATTCGAGAATAGCCCACCCTTTCAAGGGTGGGATTAGGTCGTAAATAGCCAAAGTCCCGAAGGGACGGTTGAACTATTCCCGGGCGATCCTTTGTCCTGAACAGACAGTAGGAGCTGACGCAGGACATTGGGGGATTCGGCCGTCCCTGCGGGACTTGTGCGATGGTTCATTCGAACCCAGCAGTGAACTGCTGGGCTAGTCTCGAATCTCCCTCCGGGAGACGAGGCGGCCAATAGGTCTAAACTCCGGTCATCCCGGTGAGATGGAAAAATGGTCTTCATCCCCTGTGGACCTATTCCACCGAAAACAGCGAGGAACCCGATTGGCCCTTGGCACGCGCCTGAGCATGCACGAGCCGGGAATCTCTTGCAGCCATAAAAGAGGCCTGATAATCGTCTGTAACACCAAAAATGAGGGTCCGACACGAGTTAATTGCTCAGCCTCCAACCACTTGTCATGGTCCGACCTCGCCCCCAGGTGCGCGGCACACGTCGAGCCGCCCCGTGGGCCGTTGGCCGGCGGCCGAGTTGCGCTCCAACTCGGAGCAGTGGTCTGTTTCAAGAACGAGCAATCTCTTTCGCGTAGGTTTGCTGTTCCCGATACTCGCGTCCTAGCCGAACGGCTTCTTTGAAGTCCGGGTCGTTTTGGAAGACGCCGAGGGTTCCGGCGCCAGTTCTTCTGCGGTACGATGGGTCAGGCGTGCGAAATCCATTCCTCGCAAATGCTCGTCGCTCGACAAGAGCAGCCGCGTTCCGAGCAATGCAGATTCGGCTACGGTTCTGCTGAATTGCGAACTTCAGCCCCCTGTGCCTGGCATCATTGCCAACCTCAACGCAAAGACGGCGCTGGAGGCACGCCTGAACTTGGGCGCGCCGAAATCGCTTTCTTAAGGTGAGAATCTATGACGAACCGAGGCCGCAAAGCGCAACCAATTTCGACGCGACTTCTACTCGGCGTTGAAGCGCTAACTCGCCCAACTCGCGATGAATCATGCTTGTGGTTAAAGTCATCAGGCAATGCAGCCGCAAGGCCGAAGCCGTGCGGAGACCCGTGGCGGCAAAATCCGGCTCTTGGGGCTGAAAAACGACATCACTGCGCAGCGGATCAGCGGGCACCTGACTTGAAATGAAAGCAACAATGACATGCCGATGCGGACCGATCGGTTCGGTCAGGCAAACCGCCGGGCGGACTTTGGCCGCCGACAAATCGTCAAACGGAAATGGCACCAGCACAACCTTACCCTTGGTCATGGAATGGCTTGCCGTCGGCGGCGGTGTAGATGTCCTCGGACGAGTCTTTGAGAAAATCGAACGACGGATTCGCCGCCGCAGCTTTTATCCAGTCCGACCCCGGAATCTCATCGCTGTCAGGGAAGAGAATGATGACCCGAACGCGGCTGGGTCCTGCGACTGGCAGCGGTTCATCCAGACGAAGCTGCCGCTGCTCGTCCACGACACCCATTGTTTCCACAGCGTTCATAACGTTGAAAGCATTGTTCATTTTTAGTTCAAAAGGAAATCAATTTGTTTCGTCTGAACAATGCGTCCGCTGGAAGAAGGCCAAAACTCCCGCTTGCTCCACGCGGCGGCGTCTGATTCTACGCAACCGCTCCAAAAGAAGGGTTGTGTAAACCAGAACCAATAACAGATTTGCGAGCTTCGACCGCTGGCCCAAATGTTGCGATGTGGAATCTCCGTCCACCCTCTGAAGTAACGCTGTCGCGCCGAAAGATCACCAAAGTCATGCGCTGCGAGCCGGCGGGAGCGCGTTTGCGGGCCATCGCCTTTCTAATTCGTTCCGTGCGCCGGCGATCCGGCGGGTTCAAACCGTCAACAAGACGGTTCGGACTGGTTTCAAGAAACTGCGACAATCGGACGAACGTGGTCACCGCAAAGGGAAAACTGCCGCGCTCAATCACCCCGATGGTCTGAACGTGGACGCCTGTCAGTTCGGCCAGACACTCCTGAGTCAGGTCGGCCTTCAGACGAGCCTCACGGATGTTTCGTCCGATGAGCCGCAAGATTTCGCGGTCACTCAATCAGACTGAGTGAGCACGAGTGGTTAATTCCGTTCGCGGCGTTGACCGCCACCGCGCCTCGCCGTAAAGTTTCCGAAGCATGGTCGCTGATCTCAAAAAACTCAAACACTTGATTCTGCACATCGGGGCAAACCCGCATGTCCAGAACCTTGGTGAAACCAAGCTGTGGAAGCTGATTTACTTCATCGACGTGGTGGCGCTTCGGGAGACATGTCAAACCATGACCGGCTCTGATCGTCGGGAAACGCGGCGGATACCGCCTCATTTATAGAGGCGTAATGATCGACGAAGTTCGGCATGTCGTGTTTCTCCGAGCCTGCTTCAAGGGAGATACAGCAGACTTATCGCACGCGGATTACCGTTTGCTCGAAGCCGAGTCTGAGAAAATCTTTTCTGCTCCAATCGACTACGAGTGGCGAGACGCCTAAATGAAGAAGACGCCCATTGGAATTCTTGAATTGTGCCTGAATGCGCCGAGTTCCAGACTTCTCCAGTTTCCATCCGACTATAGGACTGGTCGCGTGTAATCTCGTAGAGGCGTCGAATTCGCCGTGCGCTCGACGAATTGACAAAACAGCGTCTGTTGCGGCTGCCGGGGGTGATATTGAGCCGACTCTCTCCTTTGCCTCACACACCATTAAGAGAAACCTGAACAAGAATCCGACACGAGCCGGCCGAAAGCTATTTTCGACAGGCCCGCGATCTTTTGCAGGATCAACTTGGATTTGGAATCTGAAATACCATCTTGAGCCGCTGCCTTGCGTTCGCAACACCGTTTTCCCCCCTTGCCGGATTGCTTGAATCGGGTAGGCTCTGGCCATGTTCCATACAAAAATTTTCAGACAACTCAGGTTCTCTCTCTGCTTCCTCCTTGTGGCAACCAGCGGTCTTAGAGCGGCCGAGGACGCAG
>CAMAWP010000432.1 GCA_945861765.1 Akkermansia muciniphila
CGCCGACGCCGAAACCATCCCAACCCAAAGCGGCAACTCCGCAGACTCCGTTGCCGCACTCCAAAAGCTGGCGCACCAACCTATGCCCCGACAGTTCATGGTCTCGATGCGGGTCCAATGTCGGAGGTGGAGGCTCTCCATGAACCGACCCACCCCTACCGCTCCCAGGAGGGGACCGGACAGAGCTCCCGTCCTGGGAGGGCGCCTCTCCGAATGAGGACAGGCGGGCTGCGGAGTCTCCTGCCTCTCCATGAACCAACCCACCCCTACCCCTCCCAGGAGGGGACCGGACAACGCTCCCCTCTCAGGAGGGGACCGGACAGAGCTCCCCTCTCAGGAGGGGTAGGGGTGGGTTGCGAGGTGCCGCGGAAATCATGTGGTTCGGGAGCGCTGAAAGAGACGCAACCTTTTGTCGCATCTGCAACAAAAGGTTGTAAGCCCTCGTGAACGAATTGTTTCAACTGGTGTCGCGGAAACAAACGCTTCTTTTCGAAACGTGTTCGATAAATTGCCCGTTTTAAAGATCCTTCAACAAGTCGGCGTGGGGAAGATTGTCGTTGTTCCAGCGGCGAAGCGCTTGTTCGGTTCTCTCAAAAAGCTTCTGCTCCTTAATGTTTTCGATGTGGCCGTCGCAAAAGGAGATATTGGACGTTTCCTTATGACGCTGTTTCGTGGCGCTGAGGATACCGGGTCTTCCTGGCCACTTTGCTGAAAGCATATTGTTGTGGGAGTTGATATCAATCAGCGCAGCTCCGCTGTAATTGGCAGGGCCTGTCTTATGGTAAAGAAATTTCAGGAGTAATGGATTCACCCAAACCAAAGTAGCATCTCCAAGAGCGATCATGTCGCTCGGAGCTTTGACGCGCGAAGCAGAAAGAGGCGCGAGGCTCTCAGAGTCATCGATATACGGTTCAATACGATCGTGAACGTTCGCGAACTTGCCCCCGAGGCCAAGTTCGGCGGGATAGAACTCAGCACCATTGGCGTTGTATCCATAGCTGCCCAACGGGGCGGCTGAATCGTTTCCATCGAGCGTGAGCCCCTTGTAATCAGGGCAGCGATAGAGCGGGTCTGTCCATTTGCTTGAGGCGTACGGCCGAAGCTTTACATGCCACGGCACGTTCTCCAAAAGGTCAGCATCAAAGTAACAGGAGGGATAACGATCGAAATCATCGACGTACATCGTCAAACCTAATCCGATCTGCCGAAGATTTGCTTTGCAGCGAGCAGCCCGCGAGGCCGACATCGCTTGAGACAATGCGGGCAAAAGAAGGGCGGCTAAGATCGCGATGATCGAGATCACAACCAGCAGTTCGATCAACGTAAACGCCCGGCGGCTTGAAGGGCGCGGCGAAGGCCTGTGCGCTTGAGCTCTCATAAGCGTCGTTCTCTCTGCGGACCATGAAAGGAGCAAAAGGCTTTCATGTTCTAGCGGGGTTCGGGCTAGTTAATTGGCACCACTCGATAGAAGCGCATCGAGACCCCAGGAACCGTTGTGTCCAAGACAAAGTTGCTGGGCGTTTCTTCTAGCTTGATCCAAGGTTCACTCCCACCCGGATTGATGGTGTAATCGACGCGGTATGCCTTGGCGCTGGCGTTCTTGGTCCATGTCAGAAAGGCTTTGCCCGGCTGGATCGAGAGCTTGAGGTCTTTGATCGAAGGTTGCTGCGCGCTGGTGCCTTTGGAATGGTTTGATTCGAACGTGCGAATGAAGTGCGCGGCGGTGGCAAACGTGTCGGTGGGCGGGGTGCTTTGGCTCTTGGAAATGATTTGCGCGGCGATGCCATAATCTTCCCTCAACCAATAATAACTTCGCGCGAACTCTGTCGCCACGTTTTCGAAAGTCCCGTCGCCGCTGAGGTCCACTTTAAAGTTATAAGTCACCAACTCGTTGAGACGCAGACAATCTCCAAAGCCGATTCCGGGCAAGTTGATGATCCCGTAGGCGTCCACCGCGAACTCGGAACTCGTCTCGATGATCAACGGAATGTTGAAAGCGCCAGGAAGGGAGGTTGGATCTTCCGGGTCGGGATCGGTCTCGAACGTGAGCAGGTCGGTCTTCATGCTCGTGGAGGTCTGCCATTTGTCTCCGAAACTGATGGTCGCCGGAAAATCGATGATCGGCGGCTCAAAAACTAACGCGGGTTTGTCGGCATTAACTTTCGTTTCATGAATCCCATAGACACGTCGGCCTTGTCCGGGGAGTTGCTCGAAGTAGAGCCATGCTTTCGACCCGTTGGCCTGCTCCGTTTTTCGTTCGGCGACTTTTGCGCTGGGAAATTCCGCACCATTGCCTCCATCATTCACCGCCACGTAATCGAACCGGTAAATGTCATCGGTCGGACCGGATGTAAAATCCCATGCTTGCGGTCCGCCGACCGTGCCAAGCTTTCCGCTCACTCCGACATCTGACTTATTGGCGTAAGCTTTGTAGTACTGCCCGATCTGATTGAACATGTCCTCCGCGGTGATAGTGACCTGCCCCCACGCTTGCGCGCCTGCGCCTAAGGTGGCAAGAAGAACCAGTCCAGCCGTCAGCCGATCAGTCAGTAAATTCATCGTTATCTCCATCTGTATTACCTGCCCAAGATCCAAAAGTAACACTAGATCACTAGCAGTACCAATGCCATCTGGTCGATGCTTCGAACCAACTTGGCCGTCTGAAAAACCAGCAATCACCTTCCAACCGTGTCAGTCGCCATCTGGGTCGGATTCCGGAAGGACAAGCCAGTTCACGCGTTAAATTTCGTCACTTTCTCGCAATGATCAACCAGACCTATTTCGCCTGCGCTTTGTTTTTCGAAATCGTTTGCTTCCCGAGCCATTGATAAAGATCAGGGGTCGCATAAGCGGCTGACCATGAGTTATGACCGATTCCCTCCAATGTCGTGAATTGGATCGTTGTGCCTCCCGCCTTTTTGATCGCTTCCACCATCTCGACGGAACGCTGAAACGGGACTGCCGAGTCAGCAGTCCCATGAAAAACCCATATTGGCAACCCTTTGAGTTTGTTTGCATCCTCGGGCTTTCCGCCGCCGCAAATTGGGATCACAGCGGCAAACCTCTCCGGGTGATCAGCGGCCAGTCGCCAAGAGCCGTAGCCGCCCATGCTCAGACCGGTCAGGTAAACCCGATCCTCGTCCACTTTGTAATTTTTAGCAACGTGATCGAGCAATTGAAGAAGTGCCGCTTGTTGGCCGGGCTGGCCCCAGGATTCAGCGGCAGGACATTGGGGCGAGACCACCACATAAGGCAAACTCTCGCCACGTTCAACCAACCGTGGCGGTCCCCATGCTTTCACGAGGCTCAGCGGTCCTGAACTCTCTCCTCGTCCGTGGAGAAACAGCATGAGCGGCCACTTGCCAGGTTTCGTATCGTAATCCTTGGGGAGGTAGAGCAGATAAGGAACAGCCTTGTCCTTACCAACCTTGAGTTCCTGTTCCACCTGTTTCCCGGCCGCGGGCTCTTCGCTCCGAACAGGGATCGTGGAGATAACGCTGATGATGCCTAAAAGAATGATGGTGGTTCGCATGATTCCTTTTCCTTACTGGATTGCGGCCCGGTGTCAAAGCATTCTTGTTATTGGGTCACTTCGATCCACCGGATGTCATAAGGCGCCAACTCGAAGCGCAGCGGTTCGCTCTCAAGTTCCTTCACGTCGCCTTGTCTGAGGATTTCGAGATTGTTCACTGAACGTGTCGAGTTCAGTTGCATCGAACGGAAGCGCCCCTTTTGAAAAGTGGGAAAGCGCATCGTCACCATCGCGGTTTCGCCACGGGCCTTTTGGGGGAAATTCCAAATGACGACCTGGTTCCATTTCGACTGTGAGGCAGCGAAGCCTTTGACGTCGGGAGTAGTGCCTTTGATGAGCATTTTGTCTCCCCGAATGAGGCTGAGCAGCTTGAACGCGTAATACGCTGGGCGCACTTGGCCCTGCTGATCGTAGAGGCCGTCGTACTGCGGCATCACATTCCACCAATGTGCCATGAACAATCTTCCCTTGCTCGACATGAAAGAGAAGAGGTCAGGGTCAACGAAGTAATCGCGGATGTGGTAATAAGCCGACCGGCTCAAGCCTTCCTCGTAAAACCCGGAAGTAGTTTCAAGAATGAAAGCTGGTTGAAAGGAAGGATTAAGAATGGGCTTTTCGAGTGACATGTTCCATTCGTCCAAGATCGTCTCGACGTTTTTCAGCTTTGGATATCGAGCTATTTTCTCGTTCACATCCTTAATGCTTTGCCGAAGGTAGCTGGGATTATTGTGATAGACATGCCAGGAGAAAAAATGCAGCGGCGCTTTGCCGTTGTTGCAGTGTTCGAGCAGCGCGTCGCCGATCTCGCTCTTGTAATTGGCCAGCGCAGGTCCGCCAATCTTGGCACGCGGGTCGGCCCTGCGGATGGCTTCTGCGGTGCGGGTGTAATAGATGAGATAATCTTTCGGTTGGAAACGATACGGACAGCCACCGTCTTCGCCGATATCCGGTTCGTTTCCTATCTCCCAGTATTCAATGCCGAATCGGCGCTGTTCATTGCAATGTTTGACCAATTGCGTGACCAGTTCGCCCCATTCCTTGTAGCTCTTGGGATGAACCGTGTCCTGATCGACCTTGGGAAATAAGATCGAGGGCTTAAAACAGAGTGAAAGAATCGGCTTGGCCTTTGTCGCGCGGATGACTTCGATGGCTTTATCCAACGTCTCCCAGTTATTGGAGTGACGCTCCGGAAGAATATTGAAATACTCTTGGACAAAGAGGCGGATCGTCTGCGGTTTGAGCTGAGTCAGTTGCTCGACGTGTTGCTCGAACATCGGGCTGTCCGAGAGCCCACCTTGCCCCAAGCTGTATCGTGTCAGGTCAATCGACTCCGGTGTTGAAGGCATCTCAACCACGAGTTCGACCTCGGCGGCCTCGGTGGAAAATACCGAAGCGGAATGCAGAACGAACAAAAGGAACCAAGTAGCCCGACGAAGGAAAGTGTCGCGAATCATATATGCCCAGGAAGTTAAAGGCCAGGCGGTGGGCCAAGTCAATCTGTTGGAACAGCGCCCCAGCAATTCTCAGTATGGCCGCCGATAACACCAAGCACCGGCTGAAGGCGGGACTCCCTAGGCACGTAGTCCCGCCTTCAGGCGGCAACGCGTCAAACAATCCAATGCGTCTGGAAGTGTCGGTGCCCCACCGGCTAAAGCGGGACTACATGCCTGCCAAAATGAGAACACCCCGAACTTTGTGCGCGCATTGCGCCATTGAACGGTGGGGCGAGACTCCGTCGAGCTGTAGTCTCCGAGCCGGAAGCCGTCGAGCCCTGACATGCTCGAGCGCCAGAAAAGGTCAGGGTTCGAGGGGACTCTCACCCCACCCAGGTTCATGGGCAGGGAACACCTCCGACATTGGACCCGCATCGGGACCATGAACTGTCGGGGCATAGGTTGGTGCGCCAGCTTTTGGAGTGCGGCAACGGAGTCTGCGGAGTTGCCGCTTTGGGTTGGGATGGTTTCGGCGTC
>CAMAWP010000433.1 GCA_945861765.1 Akkermansia muciniphila
GCGGCCACAACCGGTTCTCCGCAGGCGGGCGGCCCGGGGGCGCGGGACATTTACACCTTTGGCGCGCGGGTGAAGTCGCTGCCCGGCCAGTTCAACGGTTGGGATTACGGAGCCGAAGCCGCCGGACAGGTTGGCAGCATCAACCTGGGCGGCGTGCGACTGGACCAGCGGGCGTTCGCCGCGAGCGCGGGCGGTGGCTACACGTGGGCGAAGTCCTTCGGGTCGCCCCGGCTCGGCATCGAATACAACTTCGCCTCGGGCGACAGCAACTCCAAGGACGGCAAGAGCGGAACGTTCGAGAATCTTTTTCCCACCAACCACAAGCACTATGGCTACATGGACCTCATCGGGTGGCGGAACATCCACAACCCCCGTTTGAGCGCCTCGCTCAAGCCGGCCAAGCCGTTGACCTTGACGCTGGATTACCATTTGTTCTGGCTGGCGGACACGGCGGACTTGTTCTATCCCGAAGCCGGCGGGGGACGGAGCGCTGCGGGCAGTTACGGACTCAATCCGACCTTCGACAGTTTCGTTGGGTCGGAACTGAACTTGGACGCGACGTACACGCCGAAGCCTTGGCTGGCGCTGCGGGCTGGCTATGGTCATTTCTTCGTGGGGAAATATGTCGAGGAGTCGCTCGCCGGCGTCGGAGGGTCCACGGGCGCGGACTGGCTTTACTTGCAGGCCACGTTCAGCTTCTAATGATCTCCGGCCCGACAGTCATCGAACTAAGAATCGAAACGACCATTCGACAGAAGCTTGGAATTGAACATGGTGAAAAAAACTGTAATTGCGATTGCCTGCGCCACGCTATCCTTGCCGGTGCTCGCGGCGGAGAAGACCACGGAAAAAGTGGATCTGAGCAAGATCGATAAAAGCCATTACACGCTCTTCAGCCCAACGCCTGGAATGTACCTGAGGGAGATGAGCAATGACCGGCCTGACAAAACCGAAAGCGCCTCTCCATGAACCACACATTCGTTTCGTTGATTTCCAACGACTTATGCATACCGCGTTCATGGCCTCGATTCACGTCCAGTTTTTGGAGGTGTTCCCTTTCCATGAACCGTTCGTCGATCGATCTCATTCAGCCCCAACGGGGCTTCGACCCAAAGCCCAGGGTTGGTCCGTCTGCGGACCTACCCTGGGTGCGTAAGTGCGACGTTGTTCAACCCCAACGGGGTTGCGGCCCACATGACCTTCACCTGCCTTCAGATCGGCGGGTCGCAACCCCCTCGGGGTTGGTTGATTTTTTGATCCGCTTTCCCAGCGTAGCTCGTGCCGCGCCCGTCCTCCGTAGCAGCGGACCCCCCAGAGTTGAAGCCGACCTCGAAGCTACTGCGGAGGGTGGACAACCCTGGGCTTTGGGGCGAAATCCCTTTGGGATTATATGTGTGTTTCGCGGAGCGCGACATTCCACGCCGCGGGAGCCCCGACCTGGTCGCGCGTTAAGGAGCAATCCGAAGCGTGCGGCGGGGTCGAACCCCCTGCGGCCAAGATGGCCGCGCTCCGCCCAATCACCCCGCAAGGAAGCGGACATCCCCCATGAACGATGACTTCAAGAGCTTCTAGCTCTCACACTTGGCCTTCCATGAACCTCCCGGTGGGGCGAGACTCCTGTCGAGTCCTGATATCCTTGCCGACGATGATTTCAAGAACCTCTAACAGGAAACAAATATGAACCAAATGACCATCGGAAAACGCATCACCATTGGCTTCGCCGCCATTTTACTCATCACTCTGACGCTCGGTGTCTTGTCGTATGAGAGTTTCGTCCGCGTGCGGTCGCAAGCGGACTACCTCATCAACGATCCCATCCCCGGCACCGTCTCCATCCTGACAATCAGCGCCACGATGAAGAAAAATTGGGGGTTGGTGCAGTCTCACATCAACTCCACCACGGAGAAGGCCCGATACGCGTCGGAAATTTCAGCGAATGTCGCAGCTATCGACACTCTCTTCAAAACCTACGAGGCCAGCATTTCCACGCCCGAGGACCGCGCACTGTTCACCGCCCTCGCCAGCCGCCGCGCGATTTTTGTTCAGTCGTTCAAAGGCGCGCTGGCCTTAAGCACCGAAGGCAAGACGCAGGACGCGATCCGGCAGTCGGAGGAGAAAATGGTGCCTTCCTTCAAGGACGTGGATGAAACCTTGGACAAGCTGGTCGCGCTGAATGAAGCCAACCTCCGCAAGGGCACCGCTCAAATTCACGACGCGGTCGGCACCGGCCAAACAAGTGTGCTCATCGGTTTGGTGATCGCCGTGATCGTCGGAGTTCTGCTCTCCTGGTTTATCGTCCGTGGCACCAACCGCAGTCTCACTCAAATCACGAATACTCTCGCTGTCGGCGCGGAACAAACCGCCGACGCCTCTGGCCAGGTTGCCAGCGCCAGTCAGACCTTGGCCGAAGGCTCGAGCAACCAAGCGGCCTCGCTCGAGGAAACCAGCGCCTCGCTCGAAGAAGTGACCAGCATGATCAAACGCAACGCCGACAACACGCAGAACGCGAAACAAGCGGCCGTGCAAGCGCGCCAGTCCGCCGACACCGGCGCCGACCAGATTAAGACGCTCCTCTCCTCGATGGAATCGATCAGATCCGCCAGCGAGGACATCACGAAGATTTTGAGGAACATCGACGAAATCGCATTCCAGACGAACATTCTGGCGCTCAATGCCGCCGTCGAAGCCGCCCGCGCCGGTGAAGCGGGAGCCGGGTTTGCCGTCGTGGCCGATGAAGTCCGCAACCTGGCGCAACGTTGCGCCGCGGCCGCGAAGGAAACCGCGGTGAAGATCGACGACAGCGTGAAGAAGAGCCAGCAAGGCGCGCTCATCAGCGCGGACGTGGCCAAGACATTTGCCGAGATCCAGACCAACGTGCGTCAACTCGATCAGTTGGTGAACGAGATCGCCTCGGCGTCGAATGAACAAAGCTCGGGCATCGCCCAGATCAATAGTGCTGTGACACAAATGGACAAAGTGACGCAAAGCAACGCCGCCAGCGCCGAGGAAAGCGCCAGCGCGAGCCAGGAGTTGAACGCGCAGGCTGAGTCGCTGCAGGACGCGGTCGCCAGTTTGCAGCAATTGGTGGGCGGCGCTTCGGGCGGTTCTTCCACGCAATACGCGGCCGCGCCAGCGGTGCGATCCGTCCGTGTCAAACCCGCGCCGATCCGCAAGCTTTCGCGCCCGGCTTCTGCTGGCCATGGTCCGAGTCATCGTCGCCTTGCCGAGCCGGCATCCGGCGCCGCCCCATCGGCTCGCAAGGAAGCGGACATCCCCATGGACGATGATTTCAAGAACTTCTAATTCTCACACTTGGCATTCCATGAACCCACCCCCAGCCCCTCCGAGGAGGGGAGCTTCGTCGCCCGCGCCGGTTGCAGGTTCCCCTCCTGGGAGGGGTGAAGGGGTGGGTTCATGGTGCCGATTCACGTCCGATTTTTGGAGGTGTTCCCTTTCCAGGAACCTCCCGGTGGGGCGAGACTCCTGTCGAGTCCTGATATCCTTGCCGACAAAACAGTCAGGGCTCGACGGGAGTCTCGCCCCACCCAACGATGAGCTTTACGCAAACCAATCAGTGACTTTGATTTATTAGCCCTAGCAACAAATGACAACATCTCTGACAGCCAAGCTCATTCGGTCGATCGTCATTGCAGGGGTCGTGCCCGCCGCCGTAATCGGTTACCTCGCCATCCGAACCGCAAGCCACATGGCCGATGATATCGGAGCGAGCTACCAGTCCGACGCTGCCAGCATCGCGGACAAGATCGACCGAAACCTTTTCGAACGTTACGGCGACGTCCAGGCTTTCGGTGTCAACGAGGCAGTCCACGACCACGCGTCCTGGTATCAGGTCGGCAGCGAGAAGAACAAGATCGCGGCCGCCGCCAACAATTACGCCAAGCTCTACGGCTTCTATGTCCTCAGCTACGTCGTGGACCTGGAAGGAAAGCTCGTGGCGGTGAACGACAAAGATCCCGCGGGCAAGCCAATCGACACCGCGTGGCTCTACGGCAAAAATTTCAAGGAAACCGATTGGTTCCGCGCCTGTCTGGCGGGCAGCTTTCTCAAGAGCGCCACCCTCGACGGCACGTTCGTCCAGGATTTGGCGGCCGACGAGGACGTGAAGAAGATTTACGCCACCGACGGTTTTGTGCTCGGGTTTTCAGCCCCGGTACAGGATGCCGCCGGCAAGACCATCGGG
This sequence comes from Akkermansia muciniphila, assembly GCA_945861765.1. Taxonomy (GTDB): domain Bacteria; phylum Verrucomicrobiota; class Verrucomicrobiia; order Limisphaerales; family SIBE01; genus SIBE01. The sequence goes on from CAMAWP010000433.1 coordinate 4,202, forward strand.
GTCTGGCGCAACTGCGCCAACTTCTCGCTGGTGGAGGAAATCGTCATCGAAGCCTACCACGATCTTAAGGCAAAAGGTTTTCCACAAGCCGACGTCACGGTGATTGATCGAACCGGCCGATTAATTGTGGACTTTGATCCCTCTCGCGACGGTGGACAAGAGACCGTCCAGCACGACACTTCCGTGATGCTGAAACTTAATCTGGCGGAGCAAGGATACGAACCGGCGAAACAGTTGGTTGCCCGCAAGTCCGGCTACATGCGCGCCGATCACCGGCGCAAGGGCATTCTTCAATTGGTGGGATACGGTCCGTCCGAAGGCGCACTGGGCTACCCCGGCTTGAAGTGGGGCGTGCTCGTCCGCGTGCCTGAGTCCCAAGCGCTGGCGGTCATGCAGACCCAGCTCCGGAACATCCTCATCACCCTCTTTTGCAGCGTGGCCGGCCTCCTGGGCGTAGGCTGGTGGATAGGCCGCTCCATCGCCCGCCCGCTCATGGCAGTCGCTGAGAATCTCGCCGACGGCGCGGAGCGAACCGTCTCCGCCTCCGGTGATATCGCTCACTCCAGCCAACAACTCGCCGAAGGCACGAGCAACCAAGCGGCCTCGCTCGAGGAAACCAGCGCCTCGCTCGAAGAAGTGACCAGCATGATCAAACGCAACGCCGACAACACGCAGAACGCGAAACAAACGGCGGTGCAAGCGCGCCAGTCCGCCGACACCGGCGCTGAACAGATGAAGACGCTCCTCTCCTCGATGGAATCGATCAGATCCGCCAGCGAGGACGTCACCAAGATTCTCAAGAACATCGACGAAATCGCATTCCAGACGAACATTCTGGCGCTCAATGCCGCCGTGGAAGCCGCCCGCGCCGGTGAAGCGGGAGCCGGGTTTGCCGTCGTGGCCGATGAAGTCCGCAACCTGGCGCAACGTTGCGCCGCAGCCGCGAAGGAAACCGCAGTAAAGATCGACGACAGCGTGAAGAAGAGCCAGCAAGGGGCGCTCATCAGCGCGGACGTGGCCAAGACATTTGCCGAGATCCAGACCAACGTGCGTCAGCTCGATCAGTTGGTGAACGAGATCGCCTCGGCTTCGAATGAACAAAGCTCAGGCATGTCCCAGATCAACAGCGCGGTTACCCAGATGGACAAGGTCACGCAAAGCAATGCCGCCAGCGCCGAGGAAAGCGCCAGCGCGAGCGAGGAACTGAACGCGCAAGCCCAGTCGCTGCAGGACGCGGTCGCCAGTTTGCAGCAATTGGTGAGCGGC
>CAMAWP010000434.1 GCA_945861765.1 Akkermansia muciniphila
GTGGTGAGCCGTGGCACCGACGGGCCAACGGATATGTTTTCGGGAGCTTTCATCCCACTAGATGGTGGGGCTTCACACCCATTCCGTCTACAAATATCTCTAACTCACGCCGCCGCAGTCACATCCCCAAACCCGGCGAATTGCCGTGAAGGTGCGATTAAGGTCATCAAAAGGATGTTGCAAGTTCCCACAGTCTTGAATGATTTCTGCTTTGTAGAAGATGGAATCAATCCCGGTCCATTCCGTGAGTGGCTGGTCACAGAACAGAAGGTGTCAGGTAAGTGTGTGAAGCTGATTGAGGGACGGAATTTCCATCGGTATTTGCCCATCACTTGGAAAGGCAAGTGGTTCTTGTGGGATAAGGACGCAATCAAATTGCGCCAGAAAGAACATCCAACCTCGATTGCAGTTCTGGGCGATCAAGCACGTTTTCTCGTCGATTCAAAGATCGTTACCAGACAAACGGCGGACGGGATAATTGCCACGCTCGATGAAGGCCAATGCTTCTCGACAAACTCGGTGCATACCACGCGACTTCGGCCTGGCGTGCCAATCGATTTGAAATTCGTTCTCGGCGTTCTGAATTCCAATCTCATCAAGTTCTTCTTTCAGAATCAGTTCAAAGAGAAAGAAAACGCATTCCCCCAAGTTAAGGTGAACAAACTCAGGAGGATTCCGATCCCTGCGGCGACCCGGCAGGAGCAGGAGAAAATTATGCGCCTTGCTGATGACGTTCTGAAACAGAAGAAAAGCGACTCGGACGCCGACACGTGCGCGTTGGAGGGCAAGATAGACAAACACGTTTACGCCCTCTACGCCCTGACGCCGGAGGAAATCAAAATCGTGGAGGAGGCCAGCGCATGAACCGGCGCGCGGCGTTCACGCCGCTTCACCATCCGAACTGCGAGCCGCGTCCGGTTTTTCCTGGCGCGTTGAAACGTCGCACGTTGAAGCGGCATGAATGCCGCGCCCCAGAATCCCAACGGGATTCCGTCCCAAAGCCCAGGGTTGCGAGGCACGAGCTACCCTGGGTCTGGGTCGCGCGCCGGTCACAACCCCAACGGGGTTGCGTCCTTCATTGCCCGCCCATCCGCCGCAACCCCGTCGGGGTTGATGGGAATTGTGATTCGTGTTCCCAGGGTAGCTCGTTCCTCGCAACCCTGGGCCGGATGCCATTGCCCCGTTGGGGCAAGCCCATTCCCGCCGTGCCGAGCGAGCAACACAAGCCGGTGGAGCGATTGGTGGAGCGCATCCTTGCCGCCAAGCAGAAGAATCCCGCCGCCGACACGAGCGCGTTGGAGCGAGAGATAGACCAACAGGTTTATGCCCTCTATGGCCTGACGCCGGAGGAAATCAAAATCGTGGAGGCCGTCAGCAAATGAAAATCACGCTTCAGCCCTCAGGCGGGAACTTGTTCAAAGGAGAAGCGCGGGATGTCGGCGCGCTCGCTGGCATGTTCGACGGTGATGCTCAAGATGCGGCCCTCCTTGTCCACGTCCAGCAGGGTGTTCTCATCCAGGTCGCGCGTCTCGGCGACGTCGTCGGATTTGAACTCGATGTGCAGCGTGTCGGTGTCTTGAAAGTATCGTATTTTCATAACTTGAATGACCGGTCGAAGAACGCATTATGCACGGTTTCGCCATCGGGCAACAGTATCACACGCAAGGCGCGTCCGTCCATTGCTTCGATCCGCGCCCAGCGCCGAATCCTTCCGTCCTGTTGCACGACTTCCTTTTCCGGGTGTTCGACGGCTTGTGCAATCCACTCCAGCCGGATCATGACGCGGTCGGGGCGCTCCCGCATGGCCAGAAAATACCGGGTGAATGTCACGGGCGAATCGTAGGGAACGAACCGCTCGAAATCCAAGGATAAAACGCCCATGCCCACGCACGACATCATAGACAATCGCAAGGAAAAGCTGGTTGATCACATCAACCGCATCCTGTCGTCCACGGAGTCCGCACGGTTTGCGGTCGGTTACTTTTTCCTTTCGGGTCTGGAGAGCATCGCGCAGCGGCTGGCGGGCGTGAAGGAGTTGCGGCTGCTCATCGGCAACACCACGAACCGCGAGACGTTGGAGCAATTGGCCGAGGGCTACCGACGGCTGGACTTGGTGGCGGAGGCGGCGGAAGCCGAAGCGTATCCCAAGCGCACGGAAACGAAACGCATGGCTGACGAGACGGCGGGCAACATCCGGTCAGCCATCGGGTTGATGGACCAGACGGATGAAGCTCAGTCGGTGGTGCGGACGCTGGTGCGGATGGTCGAGGAGAAGCGGCTCAAGGTGAAGGTCTACACCAAAGGCCGGTTGCACGCGAAGGCTTATATCTTCGATTACGGCAAGGTGTTTGATAAAAGCGGAAAACCGGTTGAGCGTCACGAGGAGGGACTCGCCATCATCGGCTCGTCGAATCTCACGTTGTCCGGCGTCACGCACAACACGGAGTTGAACGTGCTGGTGCAGGGCAATGACAATCACGCGGAGCTTGGAAAGTGGTTTGACGGGCTTTGGGATGAGTCGCAGGAATTCGACGAGGCGTTGATGCGGGAGATGAAGCAGTCCTGGGCGGTGGCTTCCGTCCGCCCGTATGACGTTTACATGAAGACGATCTACACGCTGGTGCGTGACCGGCTCGAAGGCGAGGACGAAAAAGATATTTTGTGGGACGACGAAATCACGAAACGACTGGCCGATTTTCAGAAAGTGGCGGTGCGGCAGGCGGTGCAGATTGTGAGGGATTACGGTGGCGCGTTTGTGGCGGACGTGGTTGGTTTGGGCAAAAGCTACATCGGGGCGGCCATTGTGAAACATTTCGAGCGGACTGATCATGCGCGAGCGCTCATCCTCTGTCCCGCGCCGCTCACGGAGATGTGGGAACGATACAACGAGGTGTATCATCTCAACGCGCGGGTGCTTTCGATGGGAATGTTGCGCGAGGAGGACGACATGGCGGTGAACATGCTGCTCGAAGACGTGCTTTACAGAGACCGTGATTTCGTGTTGATAGATGAAAGCCACAATCTTCGGCATCGCGACACCCAGCGTTACAAGGTGGTGGAGGCATTCTTAAGCACTGGCCGGCGTTGTTGTTTTCTGACGGCGACGCCACGCAACAAGAGCGCGTGGGATGTCTATTCGCAGATCAAACTGTTCCATCAGGATGACAAGACGGATTTGCCGATCGATCCGCCGGACTTCAAGCAATACTTCAAATTGATTGAAAGGGGGGAGCGGAAATTGCCAGATTTGCTGGCGAACATCCTCATCCGACGGACGCGCAACCACATCCTGCGCTGGTATGGTTTCGATTCCCAGACGCACCAACAGGTTGATCCGTCGCAGTTCCGCGATTATCTCGAGGGCAGGAAGCGTGCGTATGTGATGGTCGGCGGACGGCATCAGTTTTTTCCGAAGCGCGAACTGGACACGATTGAATACAGCATCGAAGACACTTACCGTGGACTGTATCAAGAATTGCGTGGCTACATCGGAAAACCTGCCGATGGCAAGGCAAAGAGACGGCGAGCCGTCGAGCCTTGGGGCGAAGAACTCACTTACGCCCGTTACGGCCTGTACAATTACGTGCCTGCCGGGAAACAGCGCCGCGAACCTTACGCCAGCTTGCACCGAGCTGGCGCAACGCTGCGCGGCCTGATTCGCATCCTCCTCTTCAAACGATTCGAGTCGAGCGTCTTTGCGTTCAAGGAGACTGTCCGCCGGTTGCTTCTCGTTCATGAGCGATTCTTGCAAGCACTCGAGCAAGGCTTTGTTCCCGCGGGCGACGAGGCGCAAGCGATTCTTTACGAACCGAACCAGGCCGAGGAACAGGATTTGATGGACGCGCTGCGGCGGGTGTCCGGCCGGTACGACATCGCCGACTTTGATTTGCCGCGCCTGAAAGGGGCCATCGAGCACGACGTGAAGCTGTTTAGAAAAATCCTGGAGTGTGTCAAGCCGATCATCCCGCAGCAGGATGCCAAGTTGCAAAAGTTGAAAGAATATCTGGAAAAAAAGCCACTCAAAGATGGAAAGCGGTTGATCTTCACGCAATACGCCGACACGGCGAGATACCTCCACGACAATTTGAATCCCGGTGGGAAACGAGACGACATTGACGTGATTTTCAGTGGCGATAAAAGCAAAGCGAGAGTCGTGGGTCGGTTCGCGCCGAAAGCAAACCCGGAATACAAATTCATGGCAGGTGAGAGAGAGTTGTTCACGGTCGTGGCGACAGACGTGCTGGCGGAGGGATTGAACCTTCAGGACTGCGACAACATCGTCAACTATGACCTCCATTGGAATCCGGTCCGGCTCATTCAGCGGTTCGGGCGCATTGACCGCATCGGCAGCGATCACGACGTCGTTTACGGCTTCAACTTCCTTCCGGAAACGGCGCTCGACCGACATTTGGATTTGAAAGAGAAGCTGCACAATCGCATCCAGGAAATCCACGACACGATCGGTGAGGATTCGGAGATTCTTGACCGCACAGAGAGGCTTAACGAAGACGCGATGTATGCGATTTACGAGAAAAAGAATGGCGGCCAGATGAGCCTGTTTGAGGATGAGGAAGATGAGTTCCTCGACCTAAACGAAGCCGAGGAGATTTTACGGCAATTGCGAAAAGAGAATCCGGCGGAATATAAGCGAATCGCCGACTTGCGTGATGGCATTCGCGCAGCCAAGACCTCTACGCTCAAGGGACATTACGTTTTTTGTGAAGCCTCGTATCCGGAACGTGAGAATTCGAAGAAGTTCCAGCAATTGTTCCTGCTCGATGCCTGCGGGGCGGTTGTGTCGAAGGATATTCCGAGAATTCTTGGCACGATCAAGTGCGGCCCGGAACTGAAAACCCAGCCAGTGCCGATGGAATACAACGCGGCCGTGATGAAGGTGCAACGTCAGTTCGCCGAAGAAGTGAAGCATCGGCAAGCCGAGCGCCTGCATACCTTGTCGTTGAGCCACGGACAGCACTATGTCTTGCGCGAGTTGCGCGTGTTGTTTGCGACCAGCACGGACGAAGACCAGAAAGCAATGATTAACGTCCTCGAAAAATCCTTCCGTGGGCCGATTACTCGAGCCGTTCATCGAGAGGTAATCCTTCTCCGACGTAACGGGGTGAACGGTGAACCGCTCCTGAAGGCGCTCGGTCGCATTTACGACCAGCACAATCTCCGCGATTGGGTTGGCCGAAGAAGCCTGCATGCCGTGGGGCGCCCCGTCCCGAAAATCGTGTGCAGCGAGGCGTTGGTGTAGAATCATGATCCTGACGCCTGAAGCCTAGGGCAAATCCAAATGGCGAGAGGGTGATCGGGTTGCCGGATTTCCCCTCACTTGGAAGACATCTGGAACCGATTCAACCATTGGCTGCGCGACGATTCACTCGTTCAAAGGGCTCGAAAGCTCTGTCGTCATCCTTACCGAAATGGCCGAACCCGACCAAATTGGCCTCAG
>CAMAWP010000435.1 GCA_945861765.1 Akkermansia muciniphila
CAGGACTTGGATGCAATTCGTTTTTGTGCGCGCATACGTCAGATCCGTTGAAGAATTTTGCCCGGAACCGGCAGCAAGCGGGATTCGCCGTGCGTGACAAGATTTATGCGCGCTTATAGCAGAGCTTCATGATGCCAAGCTACGCACGCTTTCGCACACAAAGGCACCACTAGGCGACGCGAGCACAGTTGACAAGCATTCTCCAACGTCCTAGCGCGTTTTAAAGCCGGGGCCGCCATCCTGAAGAGCCGAACAGGATCTCTCCAAATCTGATTCTGCCTGCCGTTGTTTGAGATAAATTGAGAAATAGGGCTATGCAGTTTACTCTTGTGGTTTTTGACAGATTACAGACTGTCGGACCCCGCTTTAAGCTGAGTCTCCAACACAGGCCCAAAGTCGACGGCTTGGCTTATTAAGCGGTAGAACAACAGTCCGCGCGACTTTGAAGTTCTACGATTGAACCGGAATGTAAACTCGTCCAAGTAATACTCCAGGTGTGAGTGTTGCACTGCTCCTTGATGAGTTCCCAACAACCAACGCTTCAGCAACGAGGCTACTCTATTTGCCAGCGGTAGCAAGTTGTCCCCGAGGTCCGGATCCTTGCGAACGATGTTATGCTGGTAACCGAGTTCACTGAGCCCGTTATAGCCGCGCCAGGCGTCGGTGCGCACGATACTTCCCGGTTCGACCATTTCCCAAACCGCCGGCTCCAGGCTCTCGCCCGCAGCATCCGCTACGCGACGCAGGCGGATACGACCGATGCCTTTCTCGGCTTCTTGCGCGGCCACCACTACCAGTGCCTTGCCTGCTGCCCCACGACCCCGCTTCCCCGGACGCTCGCCTCCGATGAAGATCTCATCCACCTCAATGACGCCATTGAGTCTATCCCGGCTGGGTCGAACCATAGCTCGCCGAAGTTTCTGTAACCAATTCCACGCGGTGTGGTAACTGCCTAGTCCCAGGACTCTCTGCAATCCCAAGGCACTGACGCCGGACTTTTGGTTAGTCACATACCACATCGCCTCGAACCACACTCGTAACGGCTTATGTGTGTCGTGGAACAAAGTGCCCGCCGTAACAGAAACTTGGTAACCACAGTTCCGACACCAATGGAGACCCCGCTTCATCTGCCAGCCTATGGTTTCTTTACAGTCTGGACAAATGAATCCGTTCGGCCAACGCAGCGACGAAACGTAGTCGCGGCAGGCTTCCTCGGTAGCGAACTGGTCTCGAAACTCCATGACTGTCTTTGGATAGTCTTGCACGGACTGAAATCTACCCGAAAATGCACAAGAGTAAACTGCATAGCCCTATTGAGAAATGGATGCGCGCGCACCCCGGGGATGCCGACAGCCCAATGCCCGCCTGAGGTTCGGCCCGGGTTTGACCGCTGAACTTCGGGTTGCAGGTCAGGGTATGTTGAAAAGCCCGGTTACGGCACTTTCACCGCGTAGAGATACTTCTGGAACCCCGCGAACACCCGGCCGATCTCGTCCGGCTTGCCGCCGAGGTCGGCAACGGCGTCGGTGATGGAGCCGTGATATTTCAAACGGAGCAAGGGGTTCAGTTTCCTCTGCTCCAGTTCCTCCACGCCTTCGGTGACGTAGTGCTGGAGCACGAAGTCGAGAAAGGCCTGCTGCTTGGCGTTGAATCTGGAATTGATATGCACGCGCGCATGGTCGGCGCGTTCGACCCGCGTGACGGTCGGCGTGCTGTAGGCCACATAGGCGAGCACGTCGAAGAGATCGCTTTTCTCGGCGTCGATGAGCTGCTGCATGGCCACCAGCTTGTCATGGCCGAAATCCTTGTCGGCCAGGCCCTGCAATAATTTGGCCCGCGTGTCCGGCGCGCTCCAGAGGGTGCGGAGTTCGGCTTCACTTTGGAAGAAGTCCGGCAGCTTGCCGAAGAGCAGTTCCATGAATTGCTGCGCAGACATGGGCGTGCCGTCGGGATGCCAGAAGGTCGTCATCATCATGTGCTGGATGGCGCGCTCCTTGCCGTCGGCGAGTTTCACTTTCACCTTCCGCTTCTTGTTGCAGGTGCAATGGACCTGACCGCAGACGGGGCACGGCTCTTTCGGGCACTCGCAGGGTGACTTGCCGCACTTGGCGCAAGGCTTGGGCGGCGTGACTTCACAGGCGCAGGGATTCTGTCCGCACTTGTTGCACGGCTCGTCTGGTTCTGGCGGACCATCCCACTCTGGGTCTTGGAATTTGAGATGCGCCTTCACAAAGTCATAGATCGTGAAGTAGTCCTTGCCGTCAAACAGCCGCGTGCCGCGCCCGATGATCTGCTTGAACTCGATCATCGAATTGATGGGCCGCATCAGCACGATGTTGCGGATGTTCCGGGCATCCACGCCGGTAGAGAGTTTTTGCGACGTGGTCAGGATCGTGGGGATGGTTTTCTCGTTGTCCTGAAACGCCCGGAGTTGCTGCTCGCCGAGTTCACCGTCGTCCGCCGTGACGCGCTGGCAATAGTTCGGGTCTTTGCTCGTCTTGAGCTGGTTGATGAGGTCGCGCACGAGCAGCGCGTGGGCTTGGTTCGCGCAGAAGACCAGCGTCTTTTCGTTCTGGTTGATCTGCGAGAGGAAGATTTCCACGCGCTTCTTTTCGCGTTCCCGGATCTCGATGCTGCGGTTGAAGTCCGCTTCCTCGTAAAGTTTTCCCGCCTCGATCTCACCCTCCACCACGGCGTCGTCGGACGTGTAAACGTAGTAATCAATCGTCGTCTGAATCTGCTTCACCTTGAACGGCGTGAGGAAACCGTCGTTGATGCCTTCCTTGAGCGAATAGACATACACCGGCTCGCCGAAGTAGGCGTAGGTGTCCACGTTGTCCTTGCGCTTGGGCGTGGCCGTGAGACCGAGCTGCACAGCGGGCGCGAAGTAATCGAGGATGTCCCGCCAGTTGCTTTCGTCGTTCGCGCCGCCGCGATGGCACTCATCGATGACGATGAAGTCGAAGAAGTCTTTCGGGTAATCGCCGAAATAGGGCGTGTTCTCCGGCCCGCTCATGAAGGTTTGAAAAATCGTGAAGAAGATGCTGCCGTTCTTCGGCACTTTGCCTTTCTTCTTGATGTCGTCCGGTGAAATGCGAACGAGCGCATCTTCGGGGAACGCCGAGAATGCGTTGTATGCCTGATTCGCCAGAATGTTTCTGTCTGCGAGAAACAAAATACGAGGGCGACGCGTCGCTTCGCGGCTCAAGCTCCAGCGGGCGTGAAATAATTTCCACGCAATTTGAAAGGCGATGAACGTCTTGCCCGTCCCGGTGGCCAGCGTGAGCAGGATGCGCATGAGCCCGCCCGCTATGGCCTGCATCACGCGCTCGACGGCGATGTCCTGATAGTAGCGGCTGGGATGCGAACCGCCCTTGTCCTCGAACGGCACGGCGGCGAAACGGTCGCGCCACGCATCCGCCTCCGCGAAGGTCATGGTCCAGAGTTCATCCGGCGTGGGATAGGCGGACACCTCGCCTTCCTTCCCCGTCTCCATGTCGATGGCGTAGATGCCCTGGCCGTTCGTGGCGTAGGCGAAGCGCACGGCCATCTTGCCCGCGTAATCCTTGGCCTGCGCCACGCCTTCCGTGAGCGGTTTGTCCCACGCCTTGGCTTCGTCCACGGCCAGCTTGTGGTTGCGATAGACCAGCACGTAATCGGCGGTGAGCGCCTTGCCGCGTTTGCCGTGGCCCTCGATGCGGCCCGGCGTGATGGGATATTCGCGCAGGATTTTGCTGCCCTCGACGACGCCCCAGCCCGCCGCCTTCAACGCGGGATCAATGTGCTCGGCTCTGGTCTCGGCTTCGTTCATGCCGGCTGGAGCGGCTTGCCGGATGCCTGTCGGTGGTAAAATTCCTGTCCCACGCGCTGGATATGCCCGCGCAATCCCTCGTGTTCGATCATGTGGAGTAGAGACAGGTCAATCGTGTAAGGCAGCAGCAAATCGTCCAGTTCACCCATGATCTTTAGCAACTCGTCAAAGCCCAACCCGTCGCCCACCAGCGTCAGATCAATGTCCGAACCGTTCTTGTAATTCCCCTTCGCCCGCGAGCCATAGACGACGGCCTTTTCCACCTGCGGATGCCCGGCGAGGGTGCCGCAGATTCTTTCCACCGTCAGCGGCGGCAATCCAAAACGCGGGACATTCATGCAGATTGTCGGCCGAGGGTTTCGAGGTGTGTCCGCAATTTTACAAACTCGCCGAAGTATTTGCTGCGGATGCTGTGGGCAATCGCCCTCGCCGTTTCCTCGTTATAGGTGTGGCTGGTCAGTGCCCGGCTTTCGATCATCTTCATCCAAGTCTCCCCGTCTTCGAACAAGCCGCGTTTGAAAGCCAGCCGGAACGCATCCCGGCTGCCAAAAATGTTACTCTCCCCCTGATCGTCGAAAAAGTCCTTCAACGTGGTCCACGCCAGTTCGTAGGTGTATTCAAAACTCTGGATGAGTCCCTGCTCTTCCATCTCATTGAGTTCGCCCTTCTCGATGAATTTGGTCATCTGCCCCACCGCCTTCGTGTAATTCTGAAAGCGTTGAATCCAGCGGATGTCGGCCTTGCTCATGGACGAAAGTGTAGTCGAGACCTTGGATGGTTGAAATCAGAAAACATCACAGTTCTCCGGTGAAGGCTTGGTGCAGCAGCGACTTCTTCAACGCCTCCAGCGCGGCGTGCTTCCGCTCGTAGAGGCGGGCGAGGCGTTGGGTGGCGGGGGCAGCCCCAACGGGGCGAATCATCTCAGCCCGGGGCAACGCCCCGGGAATCGTCATGGAATACATCAAGCCCTGAAGGGGCGATTCAATCCCACACATACCGTTCGTCGCAGGTGATCTGATGCCGTTCGAGGAACGCACGGTATTCCTCCTGAAAGGACTTTTTGCGGTGATGCTCCTGCTGGCCGGCGATGTATTCGCGCACGGCGGCGACGTTCGATTCCGAAACGGCAAATGCCCCATAGCCGGCCTGCCATGCGAACGCGGCAAATTCATTGCCCTGCGTCTTGATCCATTTTGAGGACGTCTTTTTGACCTCCTCCACGGCGTCACTGACGGCGACGGTGCGACCGAGTTCAAAGAGAACGTGGACGTGATCCGCGACGGAATTGATGAGGACAGGCGGGCAGCCAAAGTTTTGCAGGATGGTCGCCATGTAGCGGTGCAAGGAATCGCGCACGGCGTCGTGCAGGAGGGGTTCGCGGTTCTTGGTGCTAAAGATGAGATGGATGTGGAGCCGCGCGAGGGATTGTGGCATGGGTTGGCGCGCCCTTTCAGGGCTTTGATGGATTGGTGGGTCGGTTTCCCAGGGCGTTGCCCTGGGCTGGTATTGGGACGCCCCTTTGGGGCTGGAGAGTGGGCGTGCATCACAGTGCTCCGGTGAAGGCTTGGTGCAGCAGCGACTTCTTCAACGCCTCCAGCGCGGCGTGCTTCCGCTCGTAGAGGCGGGCGAGGCGTTGGGTTTC
>CAMAWP010000436.1 GCA_945861765.1 Akkermansia muciniphila
TCCTTAACACGCCGTTGGGTCATCTTCCTTTTCATCGTGCTTACACGCACAAACCTTCTGGCTGCCGAACCGCGGCCGATAGTCGAGCTCTGGCCGAAGGATGTTCCTGGGGAAAGTGGGGATATTGGCGAGGAGCGCGACATGACTAAACCGACCGATGGCCAGGTGGGCGGCAAATCCGTCATCCGGCTTGGCAACGTGACAAAGCCAACGATTACGATTTATCGTCCTCCGGCGGGCAAGGAGACAGGCGCGGCGGTTATCGTGTGCCCTGGTGGCGCCTATAGTATCTTGGCGCTGGATTTGGAAGGCACAGAGGTTTGCGAGTGGTTGAACTCCGTGGGCGTCACCGGCGTGTTGTTGAAGTATCGAGTGCCCAAGCGGCAGGGTTTCGAAAAGCACACTGCCGCATTGCAGGACGCTCAGCGGGCGATTGGCTTGGTCCGGCAACGCGCGAAGGAATGGGGCATTGATCCGAAGCGGATCGGCGTATTGGGTTTTTCGGCTGGAGGGCATCTTGCCGCTGCGGCGAGCAACATTTACGAGGAGCGCAAGTATCCCTCCGTTGACGCTGCCGATGGCATGAGCTGCCGCCCAGACTTTGCAGTCCTCATTTACCCGGGCTACCTGACGGTGAAGGAGGAAGGCGACAAGATCGCGCCCGAGTTGAAGATCACTACGAATACTCCGCCAAGCTTCATTGCGATGGCCCAAGATGACGGCGTGCGGGTTGAGAATGCCGCGTTCTATTTTCTGGCGTTGAAGAATGCGAAAGTGCCCAGTGAACTTCACGTGTACCCAACCGGTGGGCATGGCTATGGCCTACGGCCTTCCAAACATTTGGTGACGACCTGGCCGCAACGCGCTTCGGAGTGGATGCGCAGCCGCGGTTTGCTGGAACCGAAATGATCAATGTCAACGGTGAGCCGCGGGTGTCCTAGGACGGTAAGTGTGCTGCCCTACGCCAAAGCACCGGTGCAACTGCTGCCGCAACCGGCCGTGCAAGCCAAGCAGTGAAATCCCGTTTGAATCGTGCGATCCGGCAAAGAGTCTGGCGTAATGTCCCAAAGATATAGCGGTTTGCCATTCGTCATCTGCATTCCGAGCATCTGATTGAAATCGCAATCATAGAGTTCGCCTTGGTAACCGACGCTTAGGGTTGTCCGGCACATGAGACCGTCGATGGTCTGCGGGTTGAAGCTATTGGCTAATAGATCGAGATAATCATCCCACTTTTCCTGGAGGCGGAGGTCTTCGGCGAAGCGCGCGATGGGTTGATTTGTGATCGTGAAGAGCCGGTTGAAAACGATTCCGAATTCGCTGCGCAGAGCATCTTTATACTCCCGCTCCAGCTCGGCTTGAGGGCCTGGTAAATCTGGGCCGAGCGGATTATAAACCAAATGCAGCGGCAGACGAGAGCCGTAGCCGACCGCGTTCAGTTTTTGCAAAGCTGAAATGCTTTTCTCGAACACTCCATTGCCACGCTGTTTGTTGACATTCGCCTTCGAATAGCAGGGAAGGGAAGCGATTACCTCCACTTCATTTGTCGCAAGATACTCAGGCAAGGATTCGTAGCCGGGAACTCCGATTATCGTCAGATTATTCCGATCGATCACATGACAATCGGCTGATCGTGATGTCTCCACGAAGTATCGAAAATACTCGCTGAGTTCTGGCGCGCCGCCGGTGATATCGACGGTCGTCGGTCGGAATGTCTCGATCCATTTACCGATGCGATGCGCGGTTTCTTGATCGACCATTTCCGTGCGCCAGGGCGCGGCATCGACATGGCAATGGCGGCAGGCTTGGTTGCATTTGCGCCCGACATTCAGTTGCAGCGTTTGGAGGTGGTCGCGGCGGAGACGCAGTGCATGCTCGGTGAGCTTTTGTTGAAACCGATTCATGCGCCCAAGCGAGTGAGCCAATAGACGACGGCAGCGAAGATGGCCGCCACCGGCAGGGTCAACAACCAGGCAAAGACCACATGCCACATCGTTTTCCAGTGAATACCTTGAGGGCTGCGGTTCAAACCGAGGCCGATGATCGCACCGGTGCTGACATGAGTGGTTGATACCGGGAGAGCCAGTTTCGAGGCAAAAATGACTAACACCGAAGTGATCAAGTTCGCGACAAAACCTTCCTCAGGAGACATGGGTGTCAGTTTCTTCGCCAATGTTTCTGTGACGCGCAGGCCAGCTAGCAAACTCCCCAGCCCCATCGCGATCGCGGTCGCGATGAACCCGGTGGCTGGAACCAGACCGAACGCCAAACTTGCGGAAAGGCCAAGCGCGAAGATCTTGGGAGCATCGTTCAGCCCTCGGGCGAAACAGGTGGCTCCCGCGCTACACCAATGCAGCGCGTCCATCGCATTCATGCTTAAAACGGTGGCCGGTTCACAATCACAATCGGCCGTCTCGCCGACGATGACCGTGGTTTCTTGGCTGAGTGCGAGCGCGGGCGGCTGCGTCGCGATTCGAATGGCCTCGCGATGAAGGCAAACGCAGTACCTATGCAACGGGCCGAAGCAATTATTCAGCGCGCGACCGAAGACAACCATGAGTCCAAAAGCCAGCAGGGGACTGACTGCCAAAGGAACGAAGAACCTTTGCAATAGCACTCCCCAGTTAATACCTCCGGCTCCGGCCGCCATGAGCCCGGCTCCGATCAGCGCGCCGATGATGGCATGGGTGGTTGACACTGGCAGTCCGGTCCAGGTGGCAAACCCGATCCACATTAGTGTGCCGGCGGCGATGGCACTCAAAAAAGCATAACCTTCTGGTAACGGAGTGACAATCCCGTTGCCGCCAAAGGCCTTGATCAACCCTTGGGTAGCGAAGGCGGCGGTGATTCCGCCCGCGACGGTCCAGATTGTTCCCCAAAGAACGGCTGTTCTAGCTCGCGTGACCCCGCTGCCGACCAATGAGGCAATCCCTTTGGAGATGTCATTGGCGCCATTGAGAAAGGCGAGTATCGAAACCAAAACAAGAACCGAAAGCGGGGCGAGCATAGGCTTAGCAACATCCTCCACCATCACGACATTCGATCGAGCTGGACGTCACTTTGTAGTCGTGACCTTTGGTTTCCTTCGGGTGACGCAAGGGCATTTCCGAGCGATCAAACGGTTGCGCCATTTCCAAAGGCACTGTCGTAGCAGGCTCGATAAAGGCAAACGAGTGATTGTAAGGTGCCTTCTTGTAGAGGTGGTACGTTTTATCGCAAACCGCATGACGTCGTCCCCGTTCAAAGCGATGGTCATCGTCATCGAGGACCTCTTTGAAAGGCCCTAGGTAAACGACCGCTTGATTGCGATCCAAGGAAGCGCCCTGTTTGCCTTTGAAAGCTTGAACTGTGATTGAGCGAAATTCGATTCCCTCGATCGTTCGCCACGGCTTTTCATCGCGTTTGAGAATCTGAATACCGTAGAATCCTGTTTCGCTGAACGCTTTGATAAAACCTTCTTCAGTGAACGCGCCAGAAATGCAGCCGCTCCAGAGCTCTGGATTGTTTTGCAAATGCGCAGGCACCGGCTCATCACAAACGATGTCCGAAATGACAGCCCGTCCGCCGTTGCGCAAGACGCGGAGAATTTCCTCGAACAGTTGGCGCTTGGATTTGGGTTCCACCAGATTTAAAACGCAGTTGGAGACCACGACGTCGATTGAGTCGCTTTCTACGAGCGGACGCTTGAGGCGCAGATCCGCCGCCAACTCCTCGGCAGCGAGAAATGACGCGGCATCAGCGATGGGACGATGTTTTAGTTCTTGATCGAGATGTTCCAGATCGAGAGCCAAGTCTTGGATTCGTCCTTTGCGAAATTCCACATTCGTGTACCCCAAACGTTCGGCCACCAGAGGAGCGTTGCGGCGGGCGACTTCGAGCATGTCGTCGGTCATGTCGATCCCTATGACTTTGCCCCGGGAGCCGACGATCTGCGCGGCGATGAAGCAAATTTTCCCGGTTCCGCTGCCGAGATCCAGGACCACTTCACCGGGCTTGAGATAGCGGCTCGGATCTCCGCAGCCATAATCCTTTTCAATCACTTCGGCGGGAATCGCTTTGAGGTAACGCATGTCGTAATCGATGGGACAACAAAGCGCGGCCTCCGGCGCTTTGGCGGCAGCACCGTAACGTCCCTTGACAATCGATTCGCGGGAGATGGCTTTCATACTTAGGAAAAAGGGTAAGCGATCCCATTATCGTTTGCATGTCTTTTGTGGCAATGACTGAAGAATGCGGTGCATCCCGAATGAGCACAGGCGCGCTGCGGAGTCTTCCCTCCTCTCCATGAACCGACCCACCCCTACCCCTCCCAGGAGGGGACCGGACAAAGCTCCCCTCCCAAGAGGAGAACAAACAGAGTTCCCCTCCTGGGAGGGGTAGGGGTGGGTTCAGAGTCGCCCTGCGCGCGAAGTCTGGTGTGGTCTCTCCCTGCGAGGAACGAGGAGGGGGAAATCCCAGCCAACCGGCCTGCTCTCCCCGTCCGATGGAAGAGAGGGTGAAGTTTTGGCCCGTCCTCATTCGGAGATGCGCCATGAAGGATGCGGGCATGGATCAGCACGGCGGACGATCTCGGACAACTTCTAGGCTCGACCAGCCCAGAGCCATTCAGGTAGAAGATTCGTCCGAAATATGGCATCAAAACTAAAACCAGTGGTCGGGATCATTATGGGAAGTCAATCCGATTGGGAAACCATGCAGCACGCGGCCGCGCAGCTCAAAGAGATGAAAGTGCCTCACGAAGTCCAGGTCATTTCAGCGCATCGCACGCCTGATGCGCTATTTGAATACGCTGGCACTGCCGCAGCACGCGGGCTGGAAGTCATTATCGCCGGAGCGGGAGGAGCGGCGCATCTGCCCGGCGTCACTGCCGCGAAAACCGATCTTCCCGTGCTGGGTGTTCCCATCGAATCAAAAGCATTGCACGGGATGGATTCGCTGCTCTCGATGGTGCAAATGCCTGCCGGCGTGCCCGTCGGGACACTCGCAATCGGAAAGCCAGGTGCAATCAATGCAGCGCTCTTGGCAGTCGCAATTCTAGGGAGGAAATACCCGCGTTTCCGGGCTGCGTATCAGCGCTTCCGAAGCCAGCAGACCAGCAAAGGGATTGCGAATCGCCAGATTAGAGAGGTCAAAGCTTAGCCGGTTCGAGTGAGCGAGGTGCTTTTGATCTGGAGCAGCCCCATCGCGTTTTACGCTTGTGCAACCAGAAGTTATCGGATGTTCGCGGCGGATCGCTATCTCGTCATCGGCGTTGCTGGGCTAGAATCCAATCCGATAGAATCCTGACTTCCTCGGCCGACAAGTGCTTAACTGGCGGCATCGGAATCGTTCCCCATTGGCCTGATCCGCCCTCGGTGATTTGCCGCGTGACTTTGGCCGCGCCATCAAGGTCTCCTTTATATTTCGCAGCGACCTGCTGAAATGGCGGGCCGACAAT
>CAMAWP010000437.1 GCA_945861765.1 Akkermansia muciniphila
TTCTCGGAGGAGGACTTGAGAGCCATGTTCACAAACCCTTGATTTCACCCAGGAAGCGACAGAAATAGGCGATCCCCTCTCGAAAACACGTTCTCCGAGCGGAATTTCAAACCGCCGCTTTTCCCCCGTTTTCCCGCCGCCGCCCACAACGATAGCCTGGTTAATCTTCGCCTCCGCTAGTCTCTTGCGTTTTTCACGGCGTTGAATCAGCAGTTCCAACTCTGCCTTCTTGTAAAAAAAAGCCTTGCACTCGCCGTGGAGGGTAATTCGCGTCATCCCAGATCCAATGTTCGTAGCCGTTTGAGTAGAACATTATGGGCCGCCGCCCAAAGCGCCTTTCCAGACAGTCCGCATACAGCTTTGCTTGTGCTGGCCTACGCGCGGATCGCGCTTGGTTCCCTTGGCCTCCAGCAACGCCAGGGGAATGCCGTCGTCGCCCCAGAGCACGTAATCCACGAAGCCCTTGCCCTCGTTGTTGGGCATTCCCTCCACGGGAAATTCCCGGTCGCGTTCCTGATCGAGCGCCCAGCCCGCTTCCTTGAGCAGCAGGTCAATGAAGTAATCGCGCGTCTCCGCCTCGGAATAGTTGTGCGTGTCGGCCTGCGCGGTGTTGGCCTTTTTCGTTGCGGCAATCTCGGCGCGCAACCGCGTCAACTCGGCATCCAGCGCCGTCTTGTCCGACAGCAGCGCCGAGAGCTTCTCGTCCTGCTCACGCAGTTCGGTTTCCAGCCGCTGCAACTGCTCGATGGTCTGCTTGGGCAGCGGCGTGGTTTTGGGCAGAGCATTGGGATCGAAGGCCAGACCGGGCAGTGGCTTTGTCCCCCGCGTAGGTGTGGGCCAGCCAGTAGGCAACGTGGAAGAGCTCGCGCACCGCCGTCAGCGCGTCGAACTGCTGGACGGGGCGATGCCCATGCACGGCAGAATTGCCGAGGCGATTGATGAGGACCGCCTTCGCAAAGACCGCCCCCCCCCGCCGTGGTTTGGAACCTCGGCTCGTGGATGAGCGCGCTCAGGTTGTCCTGATACGGCAGCTTGAGCGCCGCATCGTGCTTGTAGAGCCAATGCACCATCACTTCCAACCCGCGCCGCGCGTGGAAGCACGCCGTCCGAGCATCGGGATACGCCAGCGCCTCCCCCTTGCCCGCCGCGTCGTGCAAGTCAGGCCATTCGGAGTTGAGAAAGTTGAAGTGGCTCATGCGCTTTGATTGATCCGATCTTCCAGCCGGCGCAGCGTTTCCAGAATCGTGTCGAATGCCATCGGCGCATCAAGAAACATGTCCTGCATCTCTTGATAATCCCGAGCCAGTTCCGCCACGCGCGCCGCTGGCGGCACGAGCCGGAAAGTTCCGGGTTTCGCCAAATCATATCGTGCCCAACTACGGGCAAAGAACCGCGCTTTCCAGTCCACCACCCGCTCGCGCAATACGTCATCTGCCAGTGCGCGTTTCGCTTCCGGACGATCTGCCATCGCCGCCACGTCAGCGTAATGCCGCGAGTAACGACCCGGCATCGGCGTCGCCAGATCGCGGTGATGCTCCGCGTGCAGGATGGTCGCCTTTTCCCAGAAGGCCCGTTCCACCTGCAGTGCCACCACATCGCAGCCCATTTCACCGAGCGGCGCGGGCAGAATGTCCGCCAGCCACGGGCGCACGCGATGCCCGCCCACCGGACGCTGATCCGTCAGCGAACCGAACTCCAGTTTCACCGAGCGGCGGATGTAAGACGCGCCCGCTTCCAGCGTGGTGGGATAGTGGAAATGCAAAACCGGCGAATGCGTCGCGGCATCCGTCTCAAACTCCAGCCAGCTTTGCCTACCCGGCCTTGGCCCAAGCACGGCGGAAATCTCCCGCTCCAAATCCGGCTGCAACCGTTCCGTCACCCACTTGCCACACCCTGCCTCCAGATTCTCCATCGATTGATCGCGCTGGCGGCGACTCCCAGCCTCGTTCACCTCGGCTTCCGAAATCCCCAGCGTCACCGGCGACACTGACAAATCAATATCCTCGGAAAACCGGCGGATGATGCCGAACACCTTCGACAACGCCGTGCCGCCCTTGAACACCAACGCCTCGCTCCACGCCGTGCGCCCAAACAAGAGGCCCAGCATCCAGCAAACCCAGAAATCCTTTTCCACGATCACCGGCTGGATTTGCAGTCGTTCCGCCGCTTCCGCGAACACCACGCGCCGCTCTGCCACCGGCATGGAAGCGATGCGGTTCATGCCGGCTTGTCCTCGCCGGCAATGAACCGCAGATGGGGATGCATCCAGGCCGGCGCGAAGCGCAGGTCTTGCAGCAACCGGCGGCGATCCGCCGGTGGCAACAACTGCCGCAAATGCGCCAGTCGCTCCGGCGTCACATGCTCCCGCCCCAAGGAGCGAAAGGCCGCCATCACCAGTCCGCCCGCCTGACCCGCCGCCATCTTGCGCTGCGAACGCTTGCGGAACTCAATCGTCCGTTTCCCCACCTTCACCGTGCGTTCCTTGCCATCCGTGTGATACACAATCCGCGCCGGCACTTGCTCCGAGAGATTCAGCAGATTCGCCGCCGCCGCTTCCGTCGTCTGGAGACGAATCCCGTCCCGCCGCGCAATCGCCGCTGCGATGGCATCCGACGATGCGGAAAGCTCGCCGATCATCGGATGCGTGCGGGGAATGTCATACAATCCCCGCGCCACCCGCCGCAGCTTGCCCGCCTTCAACAGGCGCTGAATCGCCATCCCAATGGCATCCGTCGAGCCGAGATCGAGGAAATCCGACCGGGTGAACACTTGGTCAGGCTTGGCTCGTTTCAGTCTCGCTAGAATCTTGTCGTTCAGGCTCATGGCGCTGCATTGTGCGTGCGTTGTGTTATAAATTCAACATCGTATTTATAACACGATTCCAAGGAAAAGCTACAATTCCCCGCGGAAGGCGCGGTGCTGGAGGGTGGCGAAGAGCGCGTCCAGCTCCGCCAGCGACGCGCGCTGCGCCGTCTTCAGCGCCTCCACCGCCGTCACTCGCCGGGCGAATTCGCGCTGCAACATCAGTCCATCCCCCAGAATCTCCAGCCGTTTACTTCCTGTTTGATTAGCGTCTTCGCCGCCCCGCTTGGTGAGCCAAACAGTTTGCCATCCATTTTGTAGCAAATTCTCCCTTCAAGTTCGACGACGTGAAGTGTGCGGACCTTCCCTTTGAACTGTTTTTCAAAGCGGCTGCCAACTTTGGGTGTGGGTCGTTCTTTGCGTTTTGCCATATAAAGTTTTGGCTTGTTTTTTGTTCTAGTTTTAACGTTTTACAGGTTTGTTGTCAGGAAGACTTTTTGTGTGGCGAATCTTGGATAATCAGTTCTCCGCGAAACGCGCGGTGCTGAAGGCTAGTGAAAAGTGCATCCAGTTCCCCCAAGGAAGCTCGATGCGATACCTTCACCTTTTCGATAGCAGTGACGTGTCGCGCAAATTCTTGTTGCTGCTTGAGCGACGGCCTTGGAATTGAAATCTCCCGAACCATTGAAAGGTTCAAATGTTTCTGACGAACTCCTCTCTGCAAGCGCCGGAAATGCTCTCTGCCAATTGCGATTGCGAAATAGACAAACACCGTCTCCGCGAGTGCGGGGTCAATGGTCGCAAATGCGATTGCTTGGTTACACGAACACTCCACCCCGGCGATGCTGGCCTTCAACGCCGCCGTATCATACATGCCAAGCATGAGAGCGCCCTCCGGAACAGCCTTTTCCGTGGTTTCATGAAGTGCTTCAGTTGAAACGTGCTCTTCGCTCTCGTGGACGAACATGGTGTTCAGCTCACCGGACGAGAACCAAGGGATTGAGCCGTCGAAATAGTCTTCGCGAGAGCGTGGCGGTGTTCCTCCGCTTGACCATCCCCCAAGATTTCCCAGGGAAATCGTCGGCAACCTCTTTGTGTTGCGGGCCGGGTCACCGAAGAGGTCGAGGAAGAGGGATTGGGTGAGGGAGTCGAGTTGGGCGAGGGCGGCGCGGCGCTTGGCCCGCAACGCCTCCTCCCGGTCCAGCACCTCCGCTATCCGCCGCTGCTCCGCCAGCGGCGGCAGGGGGATGCGTGCATCGAAAATGATTCGGTCGGAAACTGCCGGGTAACTTGCTCCCGTGGCCTTGTTCACCATGTCGGCGACAAACGCAGGCGATTTGACCCAGTGGAACAGATAGCCGCCGTCGAACTTCGATTCACGCGCCCTCAAAACACAGAATCCGGTGGAGGCCGTCGCCCCATCAAGCTGGTCGGGCACACGGGCGACGCCATTCAGATTCGGACGGACTGTCGAAACGAGAACATCGCCGCGCGCAACGAGCTGACGTGCGCGGCTCGGAGCTTCGCCACACGAAACTTCCCGCGCTCCGGTGATGAGCTTCGCGTCTTGGTCAACCGCGCTGAGGTCGATGTAGTCGAAGACTTCATCTGAGGGCGAGCGCGTGGGATTCCATGTCTTCGCAGGCTCGACCAAATCGCCGAGCGCGACGGTTTCCCATTCATCCTTCATCATTCGACCTTCATCCTTCACTTAAGCATCCCTTCCAGTTCCTTCATGCCCTGCTGAATCTCCGCCTCCAGTTGGCCGAGGGCTTTGAGGATTGCGCCCGGCGGGCGGTGCGCGACTTCGGCATGGACGACTTCCTTGTAGCGGTTGAGCGAGAGGTCGTAGCCCTGCGCGGCGATGTCCGCCTTGGGCACGCAGAAGCTTTGCGCGGTGCGCGGGTTCTGGCGCTCGGCCCGGTCGCGCTGCGACCAGCGGGCGAGAATGTCGGGCAGGTTGTTCTTGGCGTGGTCGGCGGCGGTGAAGCGCCCTCCTTCGCCAAGGCTTCGGAGGGCAGGCGGCCTGACACCGAGCTTGTCCTCGGGCAGCAGTGGCGTGCGTTTGTCGTCGAGACTCCAGCCGTCGGCGTCCACGTCGTAGAACCAGACGTGGTCCGTGCCGCCGGAGTTGGTCTTGGTGAAGAGGAGGATGGCGGTGGAGACGCCGGCGTAAGGCTTGAACACGCCGCCGGGCAGGGAGATAACGGCGTCGAGTTTCTGTTCCTCGACGAGGAGCTGGCGCAGGGTCTTGTGCGCGTTGGACGAGCCGAAGAGCACGCCATCGGGCACGATGACGGCGGCGCGTCCGCCGGGCTTGAGCAGGCGCAGGAAGAGGGCGAGGAAGAGCAACTCCGTCTTCTTCGTCTTCACGACCTGGAGCAGATCTTTGGCGCAGTTCTCGTAGTCGAGCGATCCGGCGAAGGGCGGATTGGCGAGGATGAGGGTGTATTTCTCCTCCTCGCCCGCATGGTCCTGCCCGAGGGAGTCGCGGTAGCGGATGTCGGGATTTTCCACGCCGTTCAGGAGCATGTTCATGCTGCCGATGCGGAGCATGGTGTTGTCGAAGTCGAAGGCGTGGAACAGACCGTGGTGGAAGTGCTCCTTAAGTTTGGCGTCGCGGAAGATTTCCGG
>CAMAWP010000438.1 GCA_945861765.1 Akkermansia muciniphila
TCAGAGGGCTGGATTTATGCACGACGAAAGCAACGCATTGACCGGTGGCGCTCTGAGCTTGGGACTGACTTCGAGGAACAGCGAGCCAGATTAAAATTCCAGTGAGAAAAAAGGTTCGAAACATAAATCCTAGAGGGGTCAAAAGGTAAAGCTTGCTTGCAGGGTCAGCTCACTCACGTCTCGAAGGCGTTCTTGAATGACGTAATCATATTGCAGCTTCAACGCGGCAAAGCTGCTGAAATCGTAGCGCAAGCCCACGGCTGGCCCATAATGAAACCCCGCTGCCCCGGCCAAGCCCAGGACAGGATCACTTTCGCTGGCATTAAGATACTGGAATCGCACGTACGGCCGGTACGGCCCGAATGAGCGGGAGAGTTGATTGAAGAAGGCGGTCGAGTAGTGAGCGCGGCCGGAGTGGCTCGGCTCGTGCCGCAAAAGAAACGCCTCATTCAGGAATTCCCAGCCGGCGTTCTGATACACAACATGCGCGGAGAAAAGAGACTGTTGAGTCCGAGGCATTCCTTCCGGGGTCAGAGTGTCGTAATATCCCGAGACTCCGACTTGAAGTCCTCGAATGCCTTCAGGCCGGGCGTATAGCGCGACGTTGAACGCTTTGTAATCGTTGTCATCCGTCACGTTCAGCACTGCGTCCTTACCGCTGGTGGGATCGGTGTAAAGGCGTCCGTTCCCCACCTCGGCGACATAACGCAGGCCCAGGCTGCCGGACGGGATCGCGCCATTCATTGAGATGCCGGTGTTGTGAATTGGGAAGATGCCAGTCCCGTCTTCGAAATCGAGGAAGAAGGGCCGACCCGTCGCGGTCTGGAGAAACGTTCCGTGGTGATACGCCGTGCTATAATACCCAATGGAGGTGTGATAGCGGCCGACATCCACATTGAAATAATCGCTCGGCTTGTATTGCAGCAGGAGTCGCTCGATCTCGAAACCAAACTCGTTGGACTCGGTGTTGGCCTCCACCACCGATTCGCTCAGCACACTCAGATTCTGACTCAGTCGCGAGGTGACGAAGAAATCGAGCTGGCCGAGGGCGAATGAATTCTTTTCACCCGCGCGGTCGCTCCAGTGGTACGTGGTGTCGCCGAACCCGTGAAATTTCAAGTCCGGAAAACTGTCGCGCATGGTCTCAGCTTGGTCAGTTGCGGGCGCGGAGCCATCGTTTTTCTTCTTCAACTGCTTCATCTCCGACTCGAGTTCCTCGACACGCTTGAGCAGTTTTTCGACCGTCGCGCGGTCGGTTTGAGCTGAGGGAGGGGCTTGGGCGAAAGTCGGCGGGCTCAAGGGGCCGCTCAAAAAGATCGCGCAGGAGGTCGTTAAGATTGCGGTGCGCGAAAGAGCGCTTCCAGAGCGGCAAGGAAAACGAGACAAGAATGACTTCATAGATATTCGACTGATTGCAACGCTTTGTGTGGAGTCAACCGTCCGAACGGCTTCCCCAGGATAATCCCAAATGCGCGCCAAAATTGTACCGTTGCGCGGGCTTTGTAAAGCGGAATCAAAGGTGTCAAAGATTAGTTTGTCACCAGCTTAAAGACTTTGCCGCGCGTGCCAGAGACCAGGTTTGCGCCATTGGTCAACACGTAAAGTTCCCCGTCCTCATCCTGACCCAGCGCCCAGATGAAAGCTTTGAGTCTCCCGTCCGGATGATCTTTCACGCCCAGCGGTTCCACGGTCCACTTCTCAGCCGCACCCGTCCTCTGTGGACGCGTTGCAACCAGGAGAGTGCCATCGCCAAATCCCATTCCCCTTGACCAATCAGCGAACACGTATTTGCCGGCCAACTGAGAAATGCCTTTGCCGCGATAAACATAGCCGCCCGTGATCGTCACTCCAAACGATTGAGGGTCGTTCGCATTTCCTCGCAATGTTTTGTAAACGAAAACCGGATCGATGAACGGCTTGCCGTCGGCACCGACCTTCGGAGCGTTCGTGGGAGGAGTTCTCGGGTTTTTCGGATCAAAACCGTCAAAGCCTTCACGGACGCGCCAGCCGTAGTTGCCGCCATTCACGATGATATTAATCTCCTCCCATCGATCCTGGCCAACATCCGTCACGATCAATTCGTGGGAACCGCCGCGGTCGAATGAAATGCCCCACGGATTGCGCAGACCATAAGCGTAGATCTCGGGACGGCCATTCTTGCCGTCCGCATAGGGATTATCGGAGGGAATGGCGTAGGGCGTGCCTTTATTCACGTCGATGCGTAGAATTTTGCCGAGGAGAGTGCTTAGGTTTTGTCCGTTGCCTTCAGGGAAATGGCCGCGGCTGCCGACATCGTTCGGCGCGCCGCCGTCGCCGACGCTCATGTAAAGATATCCATCCGGCCCAAATACGATTCGGCCGCTGTTGTGATTCCAATCGGGCTCGTCGATTTCGAGAAGTACGCGCTCGGAGTCGGCGATTCCCATTGTCGGATCATTATCCGGGACGCGGAATTCGCAGAGGCGCATGGCGTGGTCCCAGTCGGGAGGCGCGATGGTTCGGCGGGGAGCGCTATAAACCACATAGAACTTGTGATTGCTCTTGAACTGCGGGTGCACCGCCAATCCCAGAATGCCGCGTTCATCCATCCCTTGATTGAACCTAACGAGCTTGCTCCTTAGATCCAAAAACAACTTCTCCTGACGCTGGCCATCGCGGTTCAGCAGGTGAATCATTCCGGCCTGATCGGCGACGAGCAACCGCCCTGAACCATCGTCGAGAGAGGTCAGAACAATCGGCGCCGTGAGTCCCTCGGACAGAAGCTTTAAACCAACCTGCGGCGTGTCCGCGGCCGGTGTGGTTCCAGTCGTCAAGAGGACCAAGACAACGGAGAGGGCAAGAGAGGAGTTAAGGAATCGTGAGGGGCGTTTCATATTCATAATGTGTAGAATTGCTTTGCGCGCGGTTGACGAAACTGCCCGCGCTTATTGTTTCGAGAAGGTGAAAACGGTTCTGCTCTTAAAGGGTTGGCCGGGGCGGACAATTGTCGAAGGAAACTCCGGGTGATTCACCGAGTCTGGAAAGTGTTGTGTCTCGAGACAAAACGCCTGGCGATTGCCGGTGTAGAGCTGCACTCCCGGCTGGGTGGTGCGCAATTCCATGACTCGGCCGCTGCCAGGCTCGCGCACTCGCGCGGCCAGCACGAGAGGCTCGCTGCTGACGTTGATGACGTAGTTATGGTCATAGACGTTCGGCCTCGGTTTGATCTGGTCACCTCGCGCGCCAATGAGCATGGGCGTGGTAAAATCAAGCGGCGTGCCTTTGACAGACGCGATCTCGCCGGTCGGAATCAACTGTGAATCCGCCGCGGTGTAACGATCGGCACCGAGCCAGAGTTCGTGGCCCAGGACGTCACCGCCGCCAGCCAAATTAAAATAGGCGTGATTGCTCAGGTTCACCGGTGTCGGCTTATCTGTGGTCGCTTCATAATCAAGCCGAAGTTCGTTCGAGTCCGTCAGGGTGTAGGTGACGCTCGCGGTCAAGTTGCCCGGATAGCCTTCCTCTCCGTCCGCGCTGCGATACGTCATGCGCACTGCGGCCTCCTTCCCGCTCGGTGCAAGGGTCTTTGATTCCCAAACAACGCTGGCAAATCCTTTGCGTCCGCCGTGAATATGATGTTGACCGCTATTGGCCGTCACTTTGTATTCCACGCCATCGATTTTGAAGGTGGCCTTGGCAATCCGATTGGCTACCCGGCCGAGCACCGCCGCCGCCGGAAATCCTCGCATGTAACGATCCATCGAATCCGCTCCCAAAACGACGTTGGTCCTTTGGCCGTTGCGGTCCGGAACTTGGATTTCAGTAATAATCGCGCCGTAGCTGATTACTTTCACCGTCATTCCATTGGCATTTCGCAAGGTGAATTGCTTGACCGTTGTGCCGTCGCCGGTTTTGCCAAACTCTCCTTCTTCTAGCCGATTTAACGCTGCCACTTTCATGAGCGAATCCACCGGTCGTTTGCCGACCCACGAAATTCCTCGCAGTAGCAGTCGCTGATATTCCGGCTGGCTGAAGCGCGCGTGCCAATGGCCTTGCAGGGAGACGAAGGCTCGATAAGGACGCCCCTCCGGAAGCGTTTTTTCCATGACCCACAATTGTGGAACTGACTCGGTCGCCGTCCGATTTGCCGTGGCGAGGACATGCGCGCCAGGGGCCATCCGCAGTCGGAAGAATAGCTCATCATCCATCTCGAAGTCATCGATGCCCTGAACGATTGGGTGCGATCGATCCTTAAACTCAATTTTGACCGGGCCCGTCTTCCAATTCATTTCGCCGTGCTGCTTGGCTCCGCCGGCGATGTTCGCAAACCAATCCGTATTCGTTCCGCAGATGGTGTCGTGCAACGAGACGAGCCCACCACCGCGCTTAACGAAATCTTCGAGCCGGGCGCGGTCGTCAGCGCCGATATTCGTGCCATCCGATGCGTAGAGCAGCAGCACATCGGTCTTGGCTAATTCCGCGTCCGTCGGTGGGCGCAAGGCACCCTCAGCGACTGCGCCTCGCTCGTTGAGCAGCTTTTTCCAATCTTCCAGAAAACGCGGATAATCATGCGCGCCTGGTCCATGGGTTTTCGCGCTGGCGCGAATGAAGACGCGGAGCGGAGCGGCATCTTCGGCAGCGAGCGCACCGAGGGCAAGAGAGAGAATCGCAATGAGGGCCAATGTTGTTTTCATTTGATTTTCAGAAGTTCATCTTCGGTTTCTGACCGTTTCGCATTTTCAGATTCATTGAGAGCGTCGCAATGTGCGCGGCAGACACCGGACTGGCTTCGGTTTTCATCCTCGACGAAACCCGTTCAAAATTGAAGCAATTTATCGCTGTCACTTTCGCGGTGCTCCGTTTCAATCGCTGAATGCTGGATTCGAGCCTCAGACATCCTGATCGGATGCGGGCAATTATTGGCCTCATGGAATTGATCTGAGCCCCCTTTCCCCTCACCCTGGCCCTCTCCCCGAGGAGAGGGAATCATTCCTTCCGCTTGGGACAATACCGGCGAGAGCCTTATTGGCCGACGCGGAAAACGATTCTCCCTCTCCTCGGGGGAGAGGGCCGGGGTGAGGGGAAGTGAAGCCTCATCCAATCCCAACGCTCTCGACTCTTCCATCGCCTCATTTCCCCTCACCCTCACCCTCACCCCGAGGAGAGGGAATCAGCCATGCCACTTGAGGCAAACTCGACGCGTGCATCCTCTACCGACGCGGAAAACGATTCTCCCTCTCCTCGGGGGAGAGGGCCGGGGTGAGGGGAAGTGAAGCCTCATCCAATCCTAACGCTCTCGACTCTTCCAGCGTCTCCTTTCCCCTCACCCTGGCCCTCTCCCCAAGGAGAGGGAATCATTCCTTCCGCTTGGGACAATACCGGCGAGAGCCTTATTGGCCGACGCGGAAAACGATTCTCCCTCTCCTCGGGGGAGAGGGCCGGGGTGAGGGG
>CAMAWP010000439.1 GCA_945861765.1 Akkermansia muciniphila
ATCACACGGTAGTCACCTTGCTCGCGAAGCGTAACCTTGGTGAGCGTGAAGACCGAATTCGTAGCACCTGGGATAGCCACGCCACCAAGCCGCCACTGATAGATCAAGGGACCTCCACCTTGCGCCTCCGCCCGGAAGGTCGCATCCCCGCCCTCGCGGACGCTTTGAGCGAGAGGATAGCTCGTGATGACTGGAGGCAAATTTGTTGTTGGACTCGTGACCACGGATGGCAAATTGGTCGTAGGCACTCCGACAATCGGCGGGAGGTTGGTCACAGGTCCGCTAACAACGGGTGGCAGATTAGTGACAGGATTGGTGACAACTGCTGGGGTATTGCTCGAAGGTATGACATCTGCAAAGGTCGTTCCGACGAGAAGATCATCAATGGTCAGCACGCCGATCCCTGTTGCTTGGCGAAACGCGTATGCACTGATCTGGATCGCTGCTCCCGGTTCTGTCGCGACGCTGGGAGCCGCTTCTGAATCCGGGTTGATCCAAAGAGAGCTGACGGCGTTGCTGACGATTAAGCAGGTCACCACTCGATACTCGCTTCCCACTTTCAGTTCCAGAGGATGGACCAAGGACGGAACTGTGCCAGAGGCGGAACCGACGCCTAAACGAAGCAACCCCGGCGTGGCCCCGCTACCCAAGGCCCACAGGCGAGCACGGAATCCTCCTCCCGAATCTTTAAAATGAGCAAAATAGCTTCCGCCGCTGGACGGAAGCAGAGTGAACTTCACTTTGAAGCTCGAGTAGAGTCGATCACTCCCCGTGGAGCTGTACGGCTGGCCGACGAGCAAGGCATTCACGTCCTGAGTCTCCGACCCACTCAAATTCAGAGCGCCGCCTGAAACGTCCACCTGATTGGTGGTCCCGCTGTGGCCGGTCCATTTGTCAGCAGACACAGCTTGTAAGACCCCGTCTGGGTAAGAGAATGCCTCTGAAAGAATGACCGCCCCGTGCAGTCCGCGAGAGCTAACAACAGCCAATAACCCTAGAGTGACAAGAAGCCTGAACATAACGTTTCCTCCTTTGCTTGAATGGTTGACACTAAAGTCCTCCCAAGCTTCCTGACCCAGTCAATGAAGGCCGGGCGTTGCGTTGCGTGGTAGAACCTCCCCGAGTGACGAATCTGGAACCGCTTATTTCACGACTCCACCGGAGTCGATTTTTCCAAGAATTTCCTAACCCGAGTGACCGATGGTTAAATCGAGATCAGAAGACTGTCAAACCGAAAACTACAAAAGTTATTCACATCAGGTGGCAGGCGTAACGGTTCGACCAGGATCAGAGGAGTTCGTGAAACGAACTGAAACCCACCCTCTGGCCGTAACGCTTCCGCTGGCGGTGCCGCACTAAAGCCAGAAGGAACTCATCGGATTTACCCAGTCCGGCTTGGGAGGACGGCTGCAAAGCGGAGACCACGAGTGCTGACTCGCAGATCAGTGAAACCAAACTCTGTCATGAAGACGCCGAAAATAGCTACTCCGGTCAAAATCACATCGGCGCGATTGGGAGGCAGACCGACGATTTTCCTACGGTCTTCCAGAGCCAAATTCCAGAGGCGTTTCTGCTGAGACCAAACATCTTCCTTGGTTAAACGCACGGCTTCCAGGCGCTCTCGCTCGAATGTTGTTAAGCTGAGTTGCATTCGCGCTAAAATCGTCGTCGTTCCTCCGGTGCCGACCAGTTGAACGGAACTGCCCGAGCATCGTCGCAACGCGGGCTCCAACGTCGGTCGAACCTGCTTAACCAGAAAATCGTCGAGCCTGGCCTGGCACGACTGCCAATCAGTCTCCAGCGGTGGATCTGAAAGCCGGAGCTCTTCCAGCAAACGGACGGTCCCCAAAGGGAAGCTCTGGCGATAGTAAGCAACAGAACCTGCGCCCACGATCACCTCGGTGCTGCCGCCGCCGACATCCAAAATGATTAGCGATTGAGTGGCAAGGCTGGGATCGCTCGTGACTCCCGCAAATACCCATTCGGCTTCTTGATCACCCGAAATAATTTCGACTCTCAATCCCGACGCCTGCTCCACCGCGCGGAGGAGATCGGATGGGTTCAGCGCATCTCGAGCAGCGCTGGTAGCGATGACACGAATAGAAGCCGCTTGCCACTGAAGTGCCTCGCTCTGGAATTGAGCCACGGCCTGAGCGGTTTTCGCGATGGCGTCTGGCTGCAGTCGGCGAGACTCATAGAACCCGCTCCCCAAGCGCGTTTGCTCACTTTTTTCTAAGACGGGGAGAACTGTTCTTTCCGAAACTTCAGCAACCAAAAGCTTGACCGAATTGGTCCCCACATCGATCACTGCGCGGCGGATGGAGGGCATGGGCGATGATTAACAGGGGAGGACTGAGGATAGAAGATAGAGCATGTGAGAAAGGTTCGCGGCGACTATTTCAATGCTCTGTGCTCGATTGCAACGAAACTCACTTCGTCTGCCGCCGCGCTAAGACCGCGGCACCTACGATCCCGGCGTCATCGCCGAGTTTCGAGGGGATGATCTCGATCCCTTTGGCCGTTCCTGGCAATGCGTAGTCTTGGGCGGTTTCGATGATGATCGCCATCATTTCGTCTTCCAAGGCATCAATGATTCCTCCCCCCAAAACAACCACTTCCGGGTTTAGGAGATTGATCAAATTCGCGACGGCTATCCCGGTATATTCCGCCGCCTCTTCAACAATTCGCTCTACCAGTTTGTCCCCGCGCCGAATCGCCTTGCGGAGATCGCCGCTACGCATGTCAGCTAAATCATCCCCCAACATCTCGGTGAGCAAAGTTTTTTGGCCGGCTTTCACCGCGCTTTGGATTTTCTGAAAGATCGCGTGGCGGCCAGCGAGGGCTTCGAAACAGCCACGGTTACCGCAACCGCATTTGGGCCCGCCTACTTCTAAAATCATATGCCCGATCTCTCCGGCAGTTCGATTGAAGCCAGAGAACAGTTGGCCGTTCAAGATCAACCCCGCGCCAATGCCGGTTCCCAGAAAGATACCGACCACGTGGCGCGGTTTGCTGTGCAACTCTGTTTCATAAACACCCAGCGTGCAAATATTGCCGTCGTTTTCGACAAAAACAGGGAGGCCTAGATGCTTTTCCAAATCTTTCTTCAGAGGGACATCTTCCCAAGCCAGATTTGGCGCAAATATGACTTTGCCAGTTTCGGGATCGACAGCCCCTGGAGCCCCGATGCCAATGCCTCTCACCTTCTTCAAGTCAAGGTCGCACTCGTCCACGGCATCCTCGATGCATCGGGCGATGCGTTCGATGACAGCCTCGGGTCCGCGCTGGGACTTGGTGCTAACTTTGGTCTTGCCCAAGCACCTCAATTGCAGATTGAAAACGCCGGCCAAAATTTTGGTCCCGCCAAAATCTACCCCAACCACGTATTCCTGTTTGCTGCTCGCTTCGGCCATAGGCATCACTGCTTATTCTGCGATTATTGTTTCATCGGTTGCTGACTCGCTGACGAAGTGGCCAAATCCAAACGCACTCTTGAATGTGCGGTCACCTGGAAATCCGACCCGCTGTTTAGATCATAAACTTGCCCAACACGTCAAATCGTTAATCAATCCAGCGAGCAATTCTCAGTTTGGCCCAGGGCACCTTCCGTTCGCCGTATGTAGTGCCTGGTAGGAAACCTGTAATACATTGGTGGTCAATGTATTACATCTTAGAATGGCATTGAATGTGCTTTCTCTTTTTGGTGATAGCTCGCGGATTCAGGCCGATTGGGGCCGGTCCAGGGCCAAGAACCCAGAAAGATTCGCCACCATGCGCCAACGATTCGAGCCCGCCCCCGACCTCAACCGCACTCCGATCGAGAACGTCATCATCCCGCTCAAGAGCCGGGACGAGTTGCCGCCGATCTTGGCGGGATTGCAGTGGATCTGGATGCACCCGACCCTCAAGGCCGAGATCTTCGCGGTGCTGGAGGAGAAGATCCTCGCGGGCAAGCAGGCGACGGGGCGGCCTGGGATGGACTTGTGGCAGATCCTGGTGCTGGGGGTGGTGCGACTGGGGTTGAATGCCAACTACGACCGGTTGGAGCACACCGCCAACTTCGACACGCTGCTGCGCCAGATTTTGGGTGTGAACGAAACACCCTGGGGAGAACAGGCGGTGGTGTTCAACCACCAGACGTTGCGTGATAACGTGGCGCTGATGGATGAGGCTCTCCTGGCGACCCTCAACGCGCAGGTGGCGGCGGCAGGGCGGGAGGTGTTCGCAAAAAAAGAGGGCGAGCCAGCCGAGCCGCTGGCCCTCAAGGTGGACAGCTACGTGCTGGAGACCGACGTGCATTTTCCAACGGATCTGAATCTGCTCTTTGACGGGGGTCGCAAGTGTCTGGATCTGGTGGAGAAGTATCGGGACCAGTTCGGCTATGAGTTGGCGGGGTGGCGCAAACTGGAGGATTGGCGGCGGCGCTTCAAGGGGCTGGAACGGGTGGCGAGCAAGACGGTGTTCGGCGGAGGCAAGGACAAGGAGAAACGGATCCAGAAGGTGGTGGGCGATTACCTGGAATGTGCGCGCGAATTGTCGGCCAAGGTGAGCGAGAGTCTGTTGGCCCTGTGCGATCAAGCGGTCGTGCTGGAGCAGTGGACCGCGTTGTCCTATTTCCACGAGATGCTCGACAAGCACATCGACCTAGTGGATCGGCGGCTCTTGCAGAAGCAGACGATCGAGGCGAGCGAGAAGGTCTATTCGCTCTTCGAGCCGCACACCGAGTGGATCACCAAAGGCAAGCTGCATCCGGGGGTGGAACTGGGACACCGGTTATTGGTGACGACCGATCAGAACCAACTCATCCAAGATTACGCGGTGATGGACCAGGAAGTGGACGTGGACCAAAGCGTGCCGGTGGTGGATCGGGTGTTGGGACGGTATGGGGAAGGGGCGATCGCGAGCGTGAGTTTTGACAAGGGGTTCACGCGGAAATCCGACCGGGAGTTGCTGGAGCTTTACGTGCCGGTGGTGGTGATGCCCAAGCGGGGGAAGAAGAATGCGGAGGAAACGGAGCGGGAGTCGGACAAGAAGTTTGTGCAGTTGCGCCAGGCGCACAGCGCGATAGAAAGCGCGATTGCGTCCTTGGAGCATCACGGGCTGAACCGGTGTTTGGACGTGGGCCTGGACGGCTATCGACGCTACGTGGGCTACGGCGTGCTGTCCTACAATTTGCACGTCATCGGGCGGGAGCTGCTCCTGCAAAAGCGGGCTCGGGCGGAGGCGCTCGCCCACGCAGCCTGAAGCTGCGCCCCGGCCATCGGATGGAAACGAGAGCGTGGGAGAAGTGTCGCCCACGACGGTGGCGAAAGGCGTAAAAATCGCAAAAATCGCGCGCGACCAGATCCGACCCGCCGAAGTGAACTACGGAACTCAGTTTCTCAACGAGACCTGCTCAAAAAACTCGAGTTTCCTGCCAGGCACTA
>CAMAWP010000440.1 GCA_945861765.1 Akkermansia muciniphila
ATTGCAAGAGCAAGGCAAACTCGAAGACGTAGACCTCACCGTGATTGCGTTCAGTTTGTTAGGAATGATTTTATGGCTGGCGCGCTGGTATCGCCCCAATAGGAAATTAACGGGGGATCAAGTGGCTAACGAAATTACCAAGCTGGCGAACATCGCTGGCCGGGGAGAAGGTGCCCACCTTTTCGACTACGGCCACGCCGACCTCGGCCTGCTGGAGCGCGCCCGCGTCGTTCAAGCCGTCGCCCACCATCATCACCTTGTGGCCGGCGGCTTGTAGTTCGCGGATGACGTTCAACTTGTCGTGCGGACTTTGATTGAACTCCACGCGCGCCTGCTCGCCGAGCAGCGCCCGAAATCGGTCCGCCTCATGCGCGTTGTCCCCGCTCAAGAGGATAAGCTGGTAGCTCCCGCGTAGTCGGCCAATGAGCGCGTCCACTTCGGGTCGTAATGTGCCCTCCAGGACGAAGCACCCACGATAATGGCCATCGATGGCGACGTGAACCGCACTGCCTCGGAGCCCGGGTATGTGCGAAGCAACAGCCGCAGCGAGTTTCGCACTCGCGACGTGCTGCGGCTGGGTCTGCGACCACAGCCGCGCTCCTTGCGCTTCCAGCCATGCCGCCAAGCCCATCCGAATCTCCCGCCCGGCGACACATGCCTCCATCCCGTGGCCCGCCGTTTCGACGAACGCCTGCGCCGTCTCCGCAGAATTCTTCCGCCCCATCGCCTCGCTGATGCGCGCGGCCAACGGATGCGCTGAGTGCCGCGTGATTGAGTAGAGCCAGCGTTTCTCCGCCTCAGTCAACGGCACTCCTGACCAGGTGGCCGTGCCCGCGCCCGGTGAAGTCAGCGTCCCTGTCTTGTCGAGCACAAGGGTGTCCACCGCGCTCATGCGTTCGATCACCTGCGCGTTGCGAAGAAACACATTCCGCCGGGCCAGCCAGCGCTGCGCCGTGCCGAGCGTCAGCGGCGCGGCCAGCGCCAGCGCGCACGGACAAGCCACGATGAGCACCGACGCGAAGGCCTTCAGTGCCACGCTGGCATCCACGAACATCCAGAAAACCGCCGCCGCGACCGCCACGCCGACCACCGCCACGGTGAAACGCCGGCTGTAGCGATTGGTCTGGGAGTCGAGATCGTCGTCGCGGTGTTTGCGGAACGCTTCGTTGTTCCAGAGCGAAGTCAGGTAACTTTCCGAGACCGGCTTCAGCGTCTCCACTTCGATGGCCCCGCCGGTCTGCCGCCCGCCCGCGTAGAGCAGTTCACCCACGTCGCGGGTCACCGCTTCGGATTCGCCGGTCACGAAGCTGTAATCAACGCGCGCGTCTCCGGAGACGAGCCGCGCGTCGGCCGGCACGAGTTCGCCATGACGAATGAGCAGCCGGTCGCCCACGACGAGTTGCGAGATGGAAACGGATTCTTCGCCGGTTGAAGTTCTGCGCAAGACAGCCAGTGGGAAGAAGCCCTTGTAGTCACGGTCAAAGGCCAGCCGATCAAAAGTCTTCCGCTGAAACAGCCGGCCGCAGAGCAGGAAGAAAATTAATCCGGTGAGCGAATCGCAGTAGCCCTCGCCGCGCCCCGACGCCACCTCGAACACGCTCTGCCCGTAAATCGCCGCCAGTCCGAGCGCGATGGGCACGTCGAGCGTGAGCCGGCGCTGCTTGAGACTGAACCACGCAGCGCGCCAGTAATCCGCCGCACTGTAAGCCAGCACCGGCAGGGCAAGCGCCAACCCCAACCAACCGGCGAGCAGCTTGAACCACGGCCCGCTCAAGCTGTCGAGGCCGAGGTAGCCCGGCAGCGCCAGCAGCATGACATTGCCGAAGCCGAAACCCGCCACGCCGACCTGCAGCCATTGTCGTTGCCGCCAGCGCGGCACCTTCCGGCTTTCGCCCTGGTCGAGTTCGCCAAATGTCAGCGCCGGCTCATAACCCAGCGACGCCAGCAACGCCGCGATTTCACTCAACTTTACCTGCGCGCGGTCGAACGTGATGCTCACCTCGCGCCGGCCAAAGTTCACCCGCGATTCGCCGAGGCCCGCTTGCAGCCGGAACAAATTCTCCAGCAACCACACGCACGCGACGCAGTGAATCGTCGGCAGATGCAGGGTCACCTTCGCCTGTCGTTCATCCGCGAAGTCGAGCAGCTTCTCCTGTACCGCCGGGTCATCGAGAAACGCCCACTGGCGCGGCGTAGTGGTCTCCCTCACGCGCGCGCCGGGTCTGGAACTCAGTTCATAAAATTGTCCCAGCCCGCTCTCCGTCAGCAACGCGAACACCGTCTGGCATCCCAGGCAGCAGAAGTTCCGTCCCTCCTCGACCGCCGCGCCTCGCGCGCACTTCTCGCCGCAGTGGCAGCAGGGCGTCGGATTGCCGTCTGCGCGGGCAGACGCCATCCGGCCGGCAGCGTCCGCCGTCCTCTCATCTGCTTTCTCGTCGTCCACGGGCGCCGTGATGCTCGTTCGATTCACCGGGCAGAGCTTGAGGGCATTCGCCAGGGTAGGCAACGTAGAATTTGGCCTGGTCTGAATACTTTTTGAGAAGCCTCTCCACATCGACGGGTATTCTCCACAAGAAACGCCCAGCGACAGCCAATCGCAGTTTGGCCAGATGGGTTTTCCCTGCGCAAGGTTCAGAGATGAAAAGAAGTCTTCGACTTCGATTGCTACTCGCCGAAGGAAATCGCCGAGCGCCTGGAAGACGTGGGCCATGGATTCCATCGCGTCTTCCGACCAACCGCAGGCTGGCGATTGCGTGGACACGACGAGAAATCACTTCGCGACCGGCAGGCCCGCCTTCTCCCATGCCTTCATGCCGCCGTCCAAGTGATACAGCGACTTGAAATCGTGCTGCTTGAACACGGGCAACGATTGCGTGCTGCGATTGCCGGACGCGCAGTGGAGCAAATACGTCTTGTCCTTCGGGAGTGCGGCGATTTGCTTCGCGAAGTCGGGCGCGCGGAAGTTGATGTTCGTCGCTCCGGCGATGTGCCCCGCCTGGAATTCTTCGGGCGTGCGGATGTCGAGGATGACGAGTTTAT
The DNA here is from genome assembly GCA_945861765.1 of Akkermansia muciniphila. Classification (GTDB taxonomy): domain Bacteria; phylum Verrucomicrobiota; class Verrucomicrobiia; order Limisphaerales; family SIBE01; genus SIBE01. The sequence continues at coordinate 3,040 of CAMAWP010000440.1, forward strand.
TCGTTGCGACGAGCTTTTGCGCGGCCTCGGGATTGACGTGCTGAACAACAGTTGCGTCCGTTCGGTTGGTCGGTGGTTTTTCAGCAGCCTGTGCGATGGTGAATCCGAGCGAGGCCAGCACGACCAGGCTCATCCTCTTGAGGGAGATGTTTCGACGATTCATATCAATTGTGGAACGCGACAACAGATTCGCGCGCGAGTTCAATTCTTGCCGCCCTTCTTCAAGCTCTTGAGGAAGCCCTCGAACAGGCAGCGGTGCTCTTCCTCGTCCGCCAGGATTTCGACGGCGAGATCCTGTGTCACGCAGTCGGCGTCTCCGCAGGCTTTGACCAGTTTCCGGTAGTGAGCGATGGCGTCGTTCTCCGCGTCGAGCACGCCTTTGACAACGCTCCGCACGTCGGTGGAATCTTTCGGCGGCTGCAACGACTTCTGGGTTCGCTCCAGCCGCAATGAGCCGGGCGGGCAGACGCCCAGTTGCTTGAGCCGGTGCGCGAGCTTGGTCGCGTGGCCCAATTCCTCACCGACTTCCTCGGCCAGCGATTCGCTGACCTCCCGCGCCCCGATGCCGTCGAGCCAGACCGAGTTGGCCAGATAGTTTTCCACGGTTTCCAGTTCAGCCGCGTAGGCTTGCTTCAACAGTTCAGTGACTTTGGTGTCTTTCATTTCGATTTCCTGTCTTCTTTTGATGTCGTGATTTGGTCGGTGCGACTGGGACTGCTCGCAAACATGGCTCCCAGTGCGAGGCCAAGCAGCGTGCTGACCCACGGGTTGCTGGTGAGCGGGCAAGCGCCCGAAGCGCAGCCGATGAACTTGTAGGCGGCGAATCCCAGCGCCCCGCCGACCACCGCTCCGATGATCATTCTCAATGTCATACCATTCGTTCCTGCCTCGACTGAGCCGCAGAGGGCGGAAAGGTTACAAAACTACGCCAGAATCAGGGAGCACGTTCGCGCCTGCGGCTGCTCAGAAAAACTGCCGACTGGATCGGGAAACGAGTGGAAGGAAAACTTCGCGCGACAGCGCAAAAGGCACTTTGGATTACGGCCGCAATTGGGCTGCCGGAGCCGGCATGATGGAGTCGCTGAGTGCCGACTTCATGAGAAAAGCAATGCCGCCTGCGCGACGCGGGCGGCATTGCTGGGTCCGGGGGTGGAGACGACTACAACGCGCGCAGGAACGCGACCAGGTCGGTCTTCTCCTCGTTAGCCAGCTTTGTGCCGAGCACCAGATTGAAGAACTCGACGGTGTCTTCGAGCGTGAGCAGGCGGTTGTCGTGCAGATACGGCGGCGAATCTTTGATGCCGCGCAACGGGAAGGTCTTAATGGGGCCGTCGGCGCTGGCCTTGCGACCGTTAATCATCTTCTCGTTGAAGAAGCGCTCGACGCGCAGGTTGTGCATGGTGTTGTCGGTGTAATAGGGCGGCGTGTGGCAGGTGGCACATTGGGCCTTGCCGAAGAACAGTTCCTGGCCGCGAAGTTCGGCCGGCGCGGCTTTGGCGGGATCGAGTTTGCCGAAGAGGTCCAGCCTGGGCGCGGGGGGGGGGGAAATCCAGAAGGTTCTGGAATTCCGCCATGAAATGAACCTGGCTGCCGCGTTCGAGGATGTTGACTCCCTTGCGGGTCGCCTGGTCCGGCTCCCCATCGAAGTAGGCAGCCCGCTGCTCAAATTCCGTGAAGTCCTCGTCGCGGCAACCGCCGGGCTCCATTCGTTCACTCCATGACGAACCAACTTACGTCACGGGCTATTGCTTGATCCGGAAGTACCCCGCCGATCCAGATGCGGTGGCCGAATATGGAGACTTGGCCCCCGCGACGTCCGTCCACGGCCCGGCCACCGAATCGCTCCGTTGCAAGGTGGTGCCACCGGTCCAGGTGAGACTCAGGTTGCTGCTGCCAGCACTCCTCGATACCGCGATGGAGGGCGGAGCCGGGCTGGGTCCAAGTACGGGTTCGGCCGTGAAGAACTTGCCCGGTATCGGCTGAAGCGCCGCCGCGTCTGCCGTGTCCGTTGTTTTCCGCCACGCAACCTGGCAAAGATCGCCGCTGTTGGCTTCGCGTTTGTAGATGAGTTGGACGAAGTACTTTTTGCCGGCGACCAGACTGATGGGCGTTTGAGTGGTTTGCGTAGCACCCGGCTCCAAGAAGTTCTTCGAAGCTCCACTGTCGCTGGCAATCACTTCAGCCCCGGCCGGATCCTCGCCCGCCGGGTTGATGAGCAGTTGTGCCGCCTGGTTGCCCCGGATGAAGAAGTCATATTCCCCGGTCTCCGCAGGGGTGAGCAGGCCCGTGATAGTGGCGCCGTAATGCACCATGCTGTCGTCCGGAACGACAGTGAGGTTATCGAGCGCCGTTGCCGCGGCGGTGAAGTCCGGCGAGGCCGGAAA
>CAMAWP010000441.1 GCA_945861765.1 Akkermansia muciniphila
GGCCGGGGGGACCGTCGCGTTGCTCGTGGACCGTCCGTCAGCGGCCAGCGCCGTTGAAGTGGAATTGTTCGGCCAGCCCTTTGAGGCGTCCATCGCCGCCGCAGAACTCGCGCGAGCCACGGGCTGCGCGGTGTTGCCTGTTTATCTACCGCGAACACCCAAGGGTTACGAGGCACACATCCTGCCCGAGATCGCTTACGACCGTCGTGCTTTGGGCGATCGCGAGTCGAGACGCAAACTCACTCAACAAATCATGCGTGCTTTCGAACCGGCGATCCGGCAACATCTCGATCAATGGTATCATTTCGTCTCAATATGGCCTCGGTAGGGATGAAGCTGAAGCTTGGACCATGGCCGAATTGGACACGCATTGGCCTCCTTATTGTGGCTGTTTTAAAGGTGCTTTGGGAGCCGAGCCACGTCTCTGCCGCAGAGACAAATCCACTCCTCAGCACATGGCTCGCGTCCCAGACAAATCTTCATTCATGGTCAGCGGATGTTCTACAGATCAGGACGCTCAAAACGCTCGCGCAGCCACTCACCGCGCGAGGCCGAGTTTGGTTTGTCGCACCTAATTTATTTCGCTGGGAGCTCGGGGAGCCAGCACAGGCGATCGCGGTGCGCCAGCCGAGTGAGATGCTGGTGATCTACCCGCGGCTCAAGCGCGTCGAGCGGTATCCGCTCGACGCCGGAAAAGCCGGACCGTGGCGGGATGCGCTCTCACTGCTGGAAGCCGGCTTCCCTCGCAACCAGGCGGATCTCGAGTCGCGCTTCAAACTTCTTTCGGTGACCGGGTCTGGCGACTCGGCTCGGGCCACCCTGCAGCCGAAGTCTGCCACCGCGAGGCGCATGATGCCGGAGATCACAATTATTTTCGACGTGAAGAACGGTTCGCTGCGAGGGACGGAGTTGACATTTGCCGACGGCTCGAGGATGCGAAACGAATTCACCAACACGGCGTTGAACCCGAAGATAGACGACGCGCTGTTCCATCCGCAATGGCCGCCGGAATTCAAAATTGTTCAACCATTGGGTGATCTCGGCAAATGAACGACTTGCTCATCGACGCGCTCCAAAGGCTGCCGCATGGGCCAGAGTTTCGGTTCGTCGACAGGCTGCTCGAGCTTGAACCTGGAGTCTCCGGCTGTGGAGAATACGAGGTGCCCGGACAAATGCCGTTCCTACGCGGACATTTTCCGGGTGATCCGTTGATGCCCGGAGTGCTGCTCGTTGAGGCAGTGGCGCAGCTCGCGGGTGTCGTGGCTCAGAGCGACCCGCACATCAAGCCCTTGGAGGAGCTGAGGCTAGCGGCCTTGAGTCGCGTCAAAATTCTGGGTGCGGCTCGTCCTGGTGAAATCATCCGGCTCGAAGCGCGGGTGACAGGACGGCTCGGCAATTTGATTCAAGCCCAGGCGACGGCGCGGGTGGGAGGTCAGCTTGTGCTTGAAGCGCAGTTGACCTTGAGCGGCGGGCAATCCGGAGGTCAAAGGACATTTTCGAGAAAATGTTGACGCCACTCCAACCGTGAGAGTTTGCCACGTTGGTTGACGGGAAATGAGTCGACGATCACCCAATGACGGGGCACCAGCCACGCCGCCAGTCGATCGAGAGCAAATTCCCTGAGTGATTCCGGCGCGAGATGTTGCCGTGACGCGACGCACGCGACGATCATTTCCGAGCGTGCCGCGTCGTGGCTGGGCACACCGAACACGAGGCACTCGCTCACCGCTGGATGGGTTAGGAGCATTCGCTCAATGATCTCGGGTGAAACTTTTCGGCCGGCGATATTGATCTGGTCGCTCGCACGACCGCGAAGATGCACTTGACCCTCGCGGATCTCGGCGAGATCGCTGGTTTGGAATCGTCCGTTGGCGAGAACCGTTTCGGGAGTGGGCCAGTATGTTTCACCCACGGCGGGGCTTTGGACTTCGAGGCAGCTAGAATCGGCGGCGGAGAGCCGCACATTCTCCATCGCGGAGCCAACACAAGAGGCATCGGTTCGGGGAGTGGCTGTGCGATCATAAGCGATCCCGCCACACTCGCTCGCTCCATAAAAGTTGTGGATCTTCAGCCCGCCTCTCAGGAACACGGCAGTCTCCACAGCGAGTGGCAATGGAGCTCCGGCAGAGATCGCGAGCCGTAGGTTTGGTGGGATTGAGTTGCTTTCATGCCACGCCCGCCACAGCGCGGGAACAGCCGCGACCGTGACGCAGGCTTCGCTTGAGGCGGCACGCCGGAGGGCTTCAGGCAGGGGTGATGAAACAAGTGCCAGCGGTATCCCGTGCAGCAACAGCGGAAGAACGAGATTCGAGAAACCATACGAATGCGCGAGCGAGATCGTGCCGAGGTTGGGCCATTCCGGGCGAAGTCCCATGGTGGTGACGATATTCTGGGCATCGGCGGCAAGCTGTGCCGCCGTAAATGCGATGGCTCGCGCTGCGCCGGTCGTGCCGCTGGTGGTTTTGAGGTGGACGCAGTCAATTGAAAGATGTTCGAAGAACGTGGGCAACTGCCCGATTTCCAGGGGGCAAACAACCTGGCCGTGCCTCCAGGCACGAAGCACCTCAAACACAAAGTCGGCAGACATACCCTGCGGAAATGCGATCGTCCGATTTGCCTTAGGCGACGCCTCGACATCGGCGGCCACCTGCGCGAATGTCCAGTCCCTCTGGCTGCCGAGATCGCGCAAAGCGACTTCGGAACTGTGGGCGCGTGCGATTTCCCGCCAACGGTCGTAAAGCATTGCCAGGTTAGTAGCGCGCCAGTAGCGTCATGGGCAAGAATGTTGTGATGCGATTGTGTCCGCGATTTCCACTTTTAAGGCACCGGGCGGCGGCTCCGATGGCAAGCGCTGCCTCTTTCTTGGCGCTCCTGCTCGTCGCTTTGGTGGTTTCAGGATGTGCGACCTCGCGACCAGAGGCGAGGAGTTCCCATCCCTTCCAGTTTGAGAACGACACGTTTGCCTTCGCGAACGAACTGGTTTGGGACTATTACTTCGATGCCGAAGGTAAATGGTCGCACAAGCGTCATGAGCCAGAGCCTGATTACACGCACCATTGTTTCGTCCTCGCCCGCTCGGTGCAGCAGTTTTTTCAACATGCAAAGTTCGACGGTTCGCAGCCCAAAGCCAGCGATGCGATGTATCGTCAATTGATCAGACGAGTTTGCGCGCGGAGCTTGCGAACCGAAAGCCCTGAGCATGAAAAGATCACGTTTCCTGGTTACGCAAACTTGCGGACCTTCAGTTCGGATCATGCCAGGCTGCTGAAAGCTGAGTGCGGAGGCGCCTGGCAGAGCTACTTTCAGAGGGGCCATTGGAGAGTCGTCTGGCCGTTCACCCGGGCCGGGCAGGAACGGGTTGCGGATTCCTTGGAGAAGTTAGTGACATCTAACCGCTCCGCGGTCGTTCACCTGATCCGATTCCCGCAACTGACCATCAACCACGCTGTTGTCACTTTCGCCTCACGTAAAACAGAAAAGACGATCGAGTTTTCTACTTACGATCCGAACCAGCCGGAAAAACCAAGCACCCTCATATTCGATCGATCGAGCCGGACTTTTATCTTCTCAGCGAACGACTATTTTATCGGTGGAAAAGTGAACGCGTACCAGATTTACCACACATGGTGGTATTGAAAACAGCGCTGCATGGTCGGACTACGAGAGTGTGGCTGCCGCCCGTCTCCAGCGGTTCCAACGCCAGTAAGCGAAGCCGAAAAACACAGCGCCGCAGGCGTTGACGCCGAGAGTGTAGCCGAGCTTGTAATAGCGGCCCGAATTCTCCGAGGCGTAGATCGCGACATCCTTGCCGAAGAGCAGTTGAGGCATGGCCAGAGGCATCAAAGCCCCGTGCGTGATGCCGCGGCTGAACCCGGCGGGAGTCTTGTCGGCGAAGCTCGTGCGGATAACGGTCGGCACAATGAAACCGAACATCACCAAGATCACGACAACTGGAAGCAGCTTCGGCAACCAGTGGCGTGTAGAGGGCTTCGGTGATGGTGCTTTGCCGAAAGTGGAGAGCATATTACGATCGAAGCATGTTTTTGAACCGGCGCAGTACGCAAGAAGAATATTTTGATTTGCCGAATCGTGGACTTGCGGAGGTGGCCGAGGGATATCGATTGCTGAATCGCGTCAATCGCATCGTTCAGAACGCCGGTCCGTTTCGTCGAATTGTGCCAGGCTGGTTGGGTGAGGATCGCTGTCGCAGGCTCTCTTTTCTCGACCTTGGGTCGGGAAACGGCCAGCTCGGGCACGAGTTGGCAATGTGGGCTCCCCACCGCGGTTGGGACTGGGTTTTCACAAATCTCGATTTGAATCCGCTTTCGTTGCAGCTCAATGCGCGAGGATGCAACGTCGCTGGCTCGGCGATGGCGCTGCCATTTCGTGATGGAAGTTTCGACGTGGTCATCGGCACGCAGATGACTCACCACCTGAGGGACGAGGCCGCAGTCACTCAGCATTTCGCGGAAGCCTGGCGGGTTTCACGCGAGGCCGTGTTCATCCATGATCTGCACAGGAACATCGTGTTTTACTCTCTTCTCTGGCTCTTGCTCGTGGCATTGCGCGTGCCAGCGCAATTTCGCGCGGACGGATTGTTGTCTGTGGCCCGCGGTTGGCGCGTGTCGGAGTTCAAGGCGCTTGCCGAGCGTGCGGGGATGGTCGGAGCGCGTGTTCGTCTGGACTTCGGCTCGCGGGTCTTCTTGCTGGCGCGAAAACCCATGATCGAGTTCTCAGTCCACGATCGTCAGGGCGGCTGCGGGGCGGAGGGCTCCACGGTTCCGGGCCATGGTTTTTCATGGTGGTTTGCATAGCCTCCGCAGCCGGGTCCGATGCCACCAGCAGAACCAGCGCACCGTATCCCGGCAAGGCTGGATCTTGCTTCGCTCGCGACGATAGATCACTTGCACGGGCACGAACTCGATCGGCAACCCGGCACCGGCGAATGCGACCAGCAGTTCAGATTCGATTTCGAAATGCCGGGTTTCAAGCACGAGTTGTGACCAAACATCGAGTCTGAGCAAACGGAAGCCGCACTGCGAATCCAGCAACGCGCATCCGGTCAACGCCGACAATCGGCGGCTCATCCAGTGGTTCACATGGCGGCGGAGCCAAGGCATCGCTGCGCCCTGCCGCATGCGATTCCCCACGATCAGCGGAGCTCCGGTGTGCTCCGCAGCGGAGATAAACCGAGGGATGTCGGAGGGTGCATGCTGCCCGTCGCCGTCGAGACAGAGCGCCCAGGCGAACTTGAGTTCTCGGGCTCGGGTCCATCCACGGACAAGTGCGGCCCCTTTGCCCTGTGGCGACTCATGGCGAATCACCTCGGCTCCGGCGGCACCCGAGCGGGCCGCGGTTTGATCCGAGGAACCATCGTCGACCACCAGGACGGTGGGCAGAAA
>CAMAWP010000442.1 GCA_945861765.1 Akkermansia muciniphila
GAGTTCGTGGATGGCGTGAATCTGCGGCAGGCGATGAAGGCGGGCCGCTTTACACCGGAGCAGGCACTGGCGGTCGTGCCGCCGGTCTGCGAAGCCCTGCAATACGCGCATGAGCACGGCATCGTCCATCGCGACATCAAGCCGGAGAATCTGCTGCTGGACAAAGACGGCCGGGTGAAGATCGCCGACTTCGGCATCGCGAAGCTCATAGGAGCGTCGGCATCCCTGCCGCCGGGATCAGAGGCAGAACTCCCCACGGCGGCAGGGATGCCGCCGCTCCCAACCGAGGCCTCCACCGCCGGCACGCCGCAATACATGGCCCCCGAGCAGAAGGCGCATCGCGCCACCGATCATCGCGCGGACATCTACTCCCTTGGCGTTGTGCTTTACGAGTTACTCACCGGCGAATTGCCTGCGGACAAACTGCAACCGCCTTCGCGCAAGGTGCAGATTGATGTGCGACTGGATGAGATCGTCCTCCGCGCGCTGGAGCAGACGCCGGAGCTGCGCTACCAGACGGCGGGCGAGATGGGGACGCAGATTGAAACGCTGACCTCCGACAACGCGAAACATGAAACGCGAAACGCGGAACAACCCGTGCGCTTCCTCAAAGTCGGCACCAGCACCCTTACCACGCCGGCGCACCTCGCCACCTCGGAGGGCCAATTCTTCGCTTACCGCACGCGCGGCCAGCTCATCCTCGACGACCGCCAGCTCACGCATTCCTGCGCCGGCATGAACACCATCATCCCGCTGGCCGCCATCCGCGATCTGAGCCTTGGGAAGTATCCGCGCGCCATGAACCCGATGGGCCTCGACCTGCTCAGTGTGACTTACGAGGAGGGCGGCCAGCGGAAGCAAGTCCTCCTCTCCCCGATGGAAGGCTGGTTTGGATTCCCTTCCACCTTCAACGCGCGCGTCGCTGAGTGGCACATCGCCATTCGCGAGGCCGTCACCGCCGTGACCGGTCGCACCCCCGCCACGACCCCCGCCGAACAGCTCGGCGTGGCGGCCAATGCCGGTCGGCCGCTATGGCTGCGGGCCACCCTTCCGCTGCTGCTTGCCATCGCGCTCTTGACGATGGTCATGCACGGTCGCGGCGCTCCTCCAATCTCCTACTTGGGGGTCTTTATATTCATAGCCGGTCTCATGGCGGCCTTGTTTTTCCTTCCCATGCGGTTCAGCCGTTTCCGGACCGGAAGGCCCACCGGGTCCAAGGGCATCACCCCGCCTCGCAGCCCTTGGCGCATCGCACTCGGCGTTCTCGCGCTGGTCGCGGTGCTCCCCGTCGCGGCGCTGTTGACCTACTTGCTCTCCTACAGCCCGGCCTCCGGAGTGACGCACTTCATCTGCATTCCGGTGGGCGTGAGCAACAACGTTTTCATTGTCGATGTGAACGCCGAGGTTGGGCCGGGAAGCGTGGAGGTCCAGGCCGTGTTGGACGGACCGCGCTTGTCACAAGCGACCGAGGCCGGGCTGGCCGGTGTTTTTTCTCCTCCATTCGCCGGCACCCTCGTCAAGCCGACCCCACACGTCGGCAACCGCACGTGGCGCATCTGGTCGGCGGGTCGGCAGACCTGGCGGGTGGGCTTTGTGCTGCCGGACGCAGCGCTCGCCAAGGAAGCCTTCGAGAATCTCCACCCCGTCGGTCCGCTGCCCGCCAAACCGCGTCGCACGTTCGCTGGCACGCTCTTCGAAGTCGGTCAGCCCAGCGGCGCGGAATATCGCGCCTCGCTGAACGTCACGCTGCCCGTCACGTCTGGGAACCCGAACTGGGTTAGCACCACCAATTACAGCCAGAGCAACGAATCCAGCGTATCTCTGACCTGGGAACTCCTCGCCTCGCAGCCCGGCACGGTGCGAAGCGTTCGCGGAGACAACCTCGCCACAGTGCTACTCGAACGAAACCCGAAATCCGCCGGCCCGCCGATCCGCGCGGTGTCGAAACTTTATGGCACGACCATCCAAATCGAACTGACGAAGATTGACAAAGAACGTGTCCTGCTGGTCACGCGCCTCGGGAAGGCGACCACCCGCGAAGAACTCACCGCCAACTTCCGTGAGCTCTCCGACGAATTGCTTCGCGCGCGCAACCAGAGCTTCAAGACCGTGCGCCCCGCGACCATCGAGCTGTGCCAGGTGAGGGGCCAGTCCTTCACGGTGCAGGTGGATGTCCCAGTCTCAACCGTCACGACCCCCGCCACCGTGAAGGTGGTCAACTGGTCGCTTCCGTTCTTTGCAGTCATCGGGCTGTGCGTCATCGGCGGCGTGGTGGCTGTCTTGTTCCTGCGGAAGGACGGGACCGCACGCAAGGTGGTGGTGCTACTCTGCGTCGTGCCGGTGCTGCTGCTGGCCGTCGGCCTGGCTTTGTATATGGCTGTACCAGCACGGCGCGCGACGGGCTTGGAACAACAAGCAAGGTCGGCGGCAGAGGCGATGGCCGGGCTATCGCGCGCAACGACGCCCGCGATTCAGCCTGCGCTCGCCGCATGGCAGCAAGGCGACCAAGGCGGCGCGGTCAGCAATTTCATCGCCGCCGATTGGAGCGCCGGCCCGATCTTCGCACCCGAGTCCATGCTCAGCCTGACCGAGAGTGAGTATCTTTCCCAGACGCGACCTGTGCCTGGGCTTGGCGTGACGCGAGACATCGAGGCCAGGGGTGAGCAGATGATCAAGGAACTCCGCACGATAAAGGAGTTGGTCGCCGCCGTGAGCCAAGCCGGACGTGAGGCAGCGACCAAAGGCGAAGTTGCCTTGGCCCGAAAGCACTTCTCATCATTACAGCAATTCGGCGCGGCTCTCGACCACCACCAATATTTGAACATTCTGCGGCTCGAAGGTCGGGCGATTCAGATGAAGGCGGACGGCGAGTTGCAGCTACAGCGAAACGCGGCCGATGCCTTGGCTCCGAAAATCGCAATCCCTCGCGCGGCCTCGAAGATTCCGGCCATCGTGAGCGGACGCCTGCTCGACCACGATGGCAAACCACTTGGCGGGAAACCCCTCGAGTTCGTAAAGGACGGTTCCGTTGTCATCACGGATGGGCCTACCAGCGACGATGGCTCCTTCCAGTTTGAATTGCCGGTGGATCAGTCGTGGCAGGTCGTTTTGCTGGAGGATGGCAAGCGTGGCTCGCGCTCGGAGGCGATGGCCACTCGCACACCAGGGAGCAGCACGAGTGATGTGCCCAATTACGATCTGGAGCTTCGTGTGGATGGAACCCGGCTCCAGTCGCGGCTCACGCCGTTGAGTCTGGAGGCCATGCAGGGCACCGAAACGAACACGCCGCAGAGCGTTGTCACCAGCAGGTTGCAGTTGGCAGTTTTGCTCAATGAGCTTGCTGATGTCCGTGAGACGCTCGGAGCCAGGCATCCAAAGGTGCTGGAACTGTTCAAGCGCATTGAAGACCTGCGAACAATTCTCAAACAGGAAGGATCGCCAACTGCGCCAGCCGCTCCTCGAGGTTCCACTCCGATGCCGAACAATGGCGCCGACGCCATGCCGCAGCGTCCGAAGCTGCCTGACAGCGCCTACGAGAGGGCCGGCTTGCCGGCCGAGGCGATGAAATGGCCCACGCCGCCGTCGTGTGGTGAAGCGCAGAACGGGCTGCGAGCCGGCATCCGTGTCAACGGTGATGCGCGCATTGGCGGTGAGGTGAAAGTGGAACTGTGGGTGCAGAACTCCGGCACGCAGGACGTGAAGTTTCGGCAAAGCGGAAGGGCAGATGTGGGCCTGCGTGTCATGGCGAAAGACAGCACCGGAAAGGATCACATAGCGGAGATTACGAGCTTCCGCGGTTTCCCTGTGTTCAATCCAGTGCAACTGCCTCCGGGGCACCTCACAAAGCCAAAGGAATTCACCCTCCGTTTTGACATAGCCGCAAACACGCGGCCACCAGCGCAGACGGCAAGTCTCCATCTCCCTCCTGGCGACTACAAGCTCCGCGCAAAGTGGGGCGACCCCAAAGCGACGAAGGTGAACGAAGGCGAATGGACCGGCGAACTCACGAGCGGTGAAGTGGATTTGAAAATCGCGCCGTCGAACGCTTCCGCGAAACCGCCGGACAATGGAGAGGATGTTTTAGAGCAACCGGCAACGAAGTGAAAAAGGTGAAAATGGTTCGTAGGTTTGCGCCTGCGCTGTCGTGATACAGGTGAAATGACATTTAACTGCAACCCCGCAACCACTATGAAACTGTATTCACTCCTCTCGGCTGTCGTGCTCGGCATGGCGGTCCCTGTTCACGCACAGGAAAAACCGGTTCCTTCATCACTGCGAGCAGCCAGTGTCGCGAAGGATCCGAACATGAATGCCGACGGCAGCGTGACTCTCACTGCGGGAATTTTGAAGGAAGTCGTCGCTGAAATCGAGCGGCGTATCGGGCATTGGACGCTCATCGAAGGCGGCGAACGATTGGCCATGCCGAACCTCATGTATGCCAACGACGCCTACAATGCCGAAGTGCCGGGTGATCTGCGCCTCCGGGGTGTGTCGCCCTTGCAGGCTGTGGCGTTCGCGGCTGCCGCTGCGGGTTGCACGTTGGAGCCGATCTTTGGGCCGAAGGAGGCGCCGGATGCTTCTGCTCAAAAGGCCATCGGGTATCGCATCGTGAGGGTATCTGAGTTCACACGCTTTCAGTCGGTGGGGACCATGGAGCAACCGCTTTCGGAGTCGGCTCGACGCCTCAACTCGTTGGGCGAGACGCTTGGCCAGAATCATCCGAGCGTGGTCTCTGCTCGCGAACATCTTAAACAACTGATGAGTGCAGAGCATGCCGGGAGCCTCGTCGGAATTGGCATTGTGCTCGCGAAGAAGGATGGCGGCGTCGTAGTGGGGCAGGTCTTACCCGGTTCACCAGCTTCTTCTTCCATCAAGCCTGGCCGACGCATTCTGAGCGTGGCCGAAGAGGGCAAGCCGACGGTTGATGTCACTGGCCTCGAACTGGAGAAGGTGGTGCAACTGATTCGTGGCGCGCCCGGGTCGGTAGTGAAGATCACGTTGGCCGCGGATACGAACCTGGGCCTGGGGGAGCATGTGTTCACGCTGATGCGTGCGAAGCTCCCAGTGAAGGTTGCGGAAGCGGTGCTGCCGCAGGTAAGAGTGGTGAATCCCACCGGTGCAGCTTCCGGCATGCCTTCTGGCCTCGCAGGGGGTGGCGGCCCATTCGGAGACAATCAAGGCATCGCGCTTTCCGGGGCTTCCTTCACACAATCTGCACAAGGAAATGTGCCGTTTATCCGGGTCTATGCTGTCGGGTCCGTGCTCAGCGGTAGCGACAACGAGATCGCGGAGAAACAGGTTCGTTTTCGAAACCTGGTTGACCTGGCTAT
>CAMAWP010000443.1 GCA_945861765.1 Akkermansia muciniphila
CGCTGCGGCGATACCGGTTGAGAAGGGTAGTTTTCTCCCGGGCACTGCGGCGGCCCAGGACCGGTCGGTTTTGCGTGGATGATCTTTTCACCCCACCAGCCTGCCACAGTCACCCTCCATGCGGTAAGACGGCGCCGCCGGACGGTTACGGACAAAGGATCGCACGAGAATAGTTCAACCGTCCCTTCGGGACTTTGGCTATTGACTACCAAATCCCACCCTTGAAAGGGTGGGCTATTCTCGAATCTCCTCTCCGGGAGATGTGAGTTGCAAAGCCTCATCGGCTCCAACAGCACACGGCCCGAAAATGTCCAAACTCCAGGCACCCCTCCGGAGTGAGTTTTCAAGCCCGACCACGGAAATGGTTCCACTGAAAACAGCGGGGAACCTCATTCCAACTTGCAAGCGATTTGAGATCAGGCCATTCGCGAAGCGTTCAAAAACGACGACCATTCCACTGCAGTATCGATATCCGTCAGCCGCCGCAACAACAGCACGCGTAAGTGCTCGGATTCCGCCCGCTTGAGGGTCTCCTCAAGAACCGTCGGCACGCTCCAGACCATATCGCGAAAGAGCGCAGGCTGGAGCTGCCGCAAACCAATGAGCCAATAGCCGCCATCCGTCGCGGGGCCAAGGACAACATCGCTGGTTAACAGCGCGGCCCACGCCGCGTGGACGTCTTCCTCGGTCACATCCGGACAGTCCGATCCGATGATCACAACGCGCTTGGCCCCCGCCTCGAAGGCTTCGACAAAGGCGGAGCTGAGACGGCAGCTCAAATCACCGGAGCTTTGAGGTCGGGCAATCCAACCATCTCCAAGCCAAGGTTGAATTTCTGATAATGCGTCGTCGGGTGAAAAGCGTAATTCGACCTCCGACAAGTTCGCGAGGTGCTCGAGTAAATTCTCCACAAGAACCCGGTAAGCTTTCGCGGCGTCAAAAGGGCCGATAGCTGACGCCAGGCGCGTTTTCACAAAGCCCGGCCGCGGAGCCTTGACGAAGATAATCAGTCTGTTGGAGGTCATTGCCGCGCCGATGAATTACCGCCTGCCGTTACTTTTCCAGGATCAAAGTGACCGGTCCATCGTTTAACAACTCGACCTCCATCGTCGCTCCGAAGATTCCGGTTTGGACAATAGACAGATGCTCACGCAACGCCTTGATGAACTCCTCATAGAGCTCAATGGCGCGAGGCGGCGGCGCAGCATCGCTGAAGCTTGGCCGCTTCCCTTTGCGGCAATCCCCATACAAGGTGAATTGTGAGACGACCAGAACCTCTCCTTCAATTTCCCGAACCGACAGATTCATCTTTCCATCGGCATCCTCAAACACCCGCAGTTCGGCGCATTTGTGGGCCAAAAAGCGCGCGCTTTCAACTGTGTCGTTTCGGTGAACACCCAGCAGGATCAAAAAACCTCGCTTGATCAAACCGACCACCGCGCCGTCCACCTTCACCGAGGCATGTCTGACTCTCTGCAAAACAATTCTCATGGTTTCCCCAGCAGCTAAGTCACGAGGGATTCGCGGGTATCACCTTGTCCAATAGAACAAGCTTTGACAGATTCAGAGATTTCTTTGCCTCCGCTCGAAAGTCCGCGTCAACGAATAGGTCGATTGCACAGCAGCGCTCTCTCAGCCCGAAGGCGTACGCATCCCCAACATTGAGCGGCAAAAGAACCTGGAAAATTGCGAAGTTTTCCTCCAAGGCAGCAGACGCTACCCAAGAACCCGATCCGGTCGGAAGCAATCTGCCCAGAGAACGTAACGATCCCAATGGCAAAGGCTGCCACAGGCCCTAAAAGCGCCGGGCGGTTTATTCCAATAACCGCATCGCCGCTTGAGGAATTGTGTTCGCCTGAGCTGTAATAGCTGGTCCAGACGGGCGCAGCATTGTCTTACGGACAAGCTCCGCGAAACTTTTCGCCAAATCGAGGCCGTTGATCCGGTTGGTCGCCGCAGAGAGGTTTTCGCGCAGCAGCGACAATTGTTCACTGGACAAATTCAAGCGCTTGAGGTTAGAGCTCACTTGCGCCTGCATATCGGTGAGGTTTTGAATGGCTTTCGTAACGGCCGTGACCGCGCTGGCTGCTCTGGTATTTGTGCTCACCTGCGTCGATTTCAAATCGTACACCTCAGCCAAACCGCCTTCAGGAACCGTCGCATTCAAGTTAATTGGATTGATGGGTATATTGCCGTCATCAACATTGACATCCAAAGCCAAGCCGGAGAACAAGTTTGATCCGTTAAACTTCTTCGCTCCGATGTCGCTAATAAAATTCTGCAACTGAGTGAACTCGGATGTGTACTTCGCGCGGTCGGCATCCGCGTTGGCAGTATCCTGACAGAGGACGCTCAGTTCGCTCATGCGATCCAGAGCCGTATTGACGATGGGCAAAAATCCAGCCTGGGTCTGGCTAAACGATATGGCGTTGCCAACGCTGGAATTCGCCGCTGTGGGCTCGTTCAGGTAGCGCCGCTGAAACGTCTCTAACGTGAAATCACCATTCTCGGGAGGTGTTTCCGTCTCGGCGTTCAGCTTTTGCTGCCGATTGAACTTAAAGTAGGGTGAACGCGATTCAGGCGGCAGATGTGATCCGGCTGTGGAGGGGGCGACTTTAGAATTCATTAGACAGGTCCATCTTCGTTAAGAACGTTATTTTTTGACCGCACGATGGAATCAGCGCCATCGTTTTTGAGCATTTCTGAAATCCCCGGGAATCCCGGAAGATTTTCTTACTCAATCTTACAATCGGCAGGGTTTAGAAAAACTTTAGAACTATTTTTTGCAAGCCATCAGCGCGAATGTCAGAGCTCGGACTGAAAGAAAAAAACAAGAAAACCTAAAGTAAATTGCCAAGTGGCCGATCCTCTTATGTGGGCACAGCGTGAAGATGAGTTAGTAGTAGGGTGATTGGATGGGTTCGGGTATCCCGGTGGGATTTAAACTCGCTTCGGCGACTAAAAAGGCGACCCTTTGTGCATTGGGTCGCCTTTGCTGTTTTCAGAAATCAGCCTTTCACCGAGGTTAACGTTTGTTTTGGACGCCTTTCTCGACGCTGCTCCAGCGTTTGTCCCAGTCCACCCAGTTCTCTTGCCATGCGTCTCCGGCCAAGAGCTTCCGGGCACGGGGCAACAACTCCTTCAATGCCTTACCCTCTCGCTCGATGCTCTTTTTGTCATTCCACTTCAAGTAAGCCTCCAGCAGGCAAAGCCGGTTTTCAGGGTAGTCCGAACTCAGTTCCACAGCTTTCTCGAGGTGAACCCTGGCCTTGGTCCGACTGCCAATGCTCGTCGGCCAACCGGGGGCCGCCAAATAAAGCAAGCCCAGCGAACGATGAGGCCCGGCATAATCCACCATCGCGTCCAACTCGATCGCCGCCCTCAATTCACGCTCCATTTCCAGGACAATTTTCAGAGCACCCAAGGTTTTCGTGCGAGCCAACTGTCCCAAATTCAGCGCGAGATAATAGTGTCCGGCCGCTAAATCCGGCTTGAGCAGAAGGGCGCGGCCGCATGCCGCGATTCCCTCTTGAGCGACCGCTTCCCGCTCCTTGTTAGTCTTTGCAAACTCGGCCCAATCAAAACAGGCTCGACCAAACTGCCAGGCTGCCAAGACATTGGTTTTCTCAATCTGAAAACGTGCACGATTGGTCAGAAAAGCATGCTCGGATCGTTCAGCGAACAAAGGGCTGGCAATCGAAACGGTGGCTTGGAGAAGAAAGGCCAAGATCACCGAAATACCGAGTCGAGCGCGAGAACGTGGCTTGGGGTTTGTCAAAGGCTGGCTCGGCAGAGTCGCGACCCGCGCCATCATTGCGGAACTCGAATAAAGTATTGCTATGATATTCGCCACTTCGATAGGCTAGAACATGTGAGATTAAATTGGAAGTTCCTTTGGTTGTGTGTCGCGTTAGCGTTGGTTTTGGTGGGCATCGGCTGCGGTGGCATCAATGCCTCGCAGAGCGTGTCTCCGGCGACATTTTTCCTCCCGGGTTTGGGCCAAACGAGTCCCGACCACCCACAGCCAGTTTCCCCAACGCGCCTCGCTGAGACTGCTCATCCGATGGCGCGAGCCGAATAATTTTATGCGCTTTCCTTTAATCCTGACGGCGAAAATTGCCACGCACATCATCAAGCATAAATTGCGACGCACGCCGAAATTCGCGCTGGTGCTTCAGCTCGAACCTCTCCATACCTGCAACCTAACCTGCACAGGCTGCGGACGCATTCGCGAATACTCCACCAGCCTCAAAGACATGATGAGCCTCGAGGACTGCCTTGGCTCGGCCGAGGAATGCGAGGCGCCAATGGTTTCGATTTGCGGAGGCGAACCGTTGATTTATCCAAAGATCGAGGAACTGGTCGTCGGACTCCTCGAACAAGGCCGTATCGTTTATGTCTGCACGAATGGCATGTTCATGCGCAAGAAAATGAGGGATTACCTGGCCGACATTTACTCGCCAGAGCTGGATTCCACGATTTCAAAGCTTCTCCACGAAAAGCTCATCACGGATAAGGAAGCCGAAACCATCCGCAAAGGCAAAAGCGATGGACGCCCAACCATCAAGCCAACTCAGTGGATGTATTGGAACGTCCACGTCGATGGCCTGGAATACACCCACGACTTGATCGTCGAGCGCGAAGGCGTTTTCAAGGAATGCGTGGAAGCCATTAAGATGGCCAAGATTCTTGGTTACCAGGTCGCGACCAATACGACGGTCTATAAGGAGACCAACGTTCAGGAGATAGAAGACATGTTCAAATTCTTCTCCTGGTTAGGGGCGGATGGCCACACGATTTCTCCGGGCTATGACTATGACGCCGCCAAGAAGGACATGGTCAAGCGTCTGGCCAAGCAGCCGGAAGATTTCTTTCTAACACGCGCGATGACCCGTGAGAAGTTCAAGAACGTCGAGGAGTGGGGGCGGCTCTTTACCATTTTCGGCACACCTGTCTATCAAGAATTCCTGGCGGGCAAACGTGAACTCACCTGCACCGCCTGGGCTATTCCGACGCGCAACGTGAAAGGCTGGAAGGCACCGTGCTACCTCATGACAGACGGTCACTATTCGCGGTATCAGGAGATGCTGGAGAAAGTTGACTGGAACAAATACGGAGTGGTCAACGGAGTAGCCCGGGATCCACGTTGCGAGAATTGCATGGTGCATTGTGGTTACGACCCCAGCGGCGCGCTAGGCACGAACTTCAAACGCGGCGACAACTGGAAGAATTTCAAATACAACTTTTCGCCGAAGCCGAAGCGCTACGAACATGGCAACGAGGTCAACGCCTTCAACGGATTCTCCATCGGCAAGGGCCACCTGGCTGA
>CAMAWP010000444.1 GCA_945861765.1 Akkermansia muciniphila
TGTCCTACGTCAGCTCCTACTGTCTGTTCAGGACAAAGGATCGCCCGAGAATAGTTCAACCGTCCCTTCGGGACTTTGGCTATTTACTCCCTAATCCCACCCTTGAAAGGGTGGGCTATTCTCGAATCTCCCCTCCGGGAGATGTCAGTCGGAAAGAGCTCATCGGATACAACAGCACACGGCCGAAAAATGTCCAAACTGTACAAACTCTACGCACCCCTCGGGAGTGAGTTCTCCTGTCCGGACACGGAAATGATTCCACTCAAAACGACGGAGAACCCCTGAACCTCGCCGTCCACGGCCTCGAAAGCGACCCACGCCATGACGGCAACGTCAACCGCTACTCCGGCTTTTTCACGTTCGTGCTTGCTACCGTCTCGGGCATCAGTCGCGCGCTGAGTCGGTTGGTGGACGAGAAATATAGTTTCGCGGCGTCGCGGACTTTCTCCACCGTGAGTGCCTTGGCGCGGTCGGGGGATTTTAGGATTTCGCTGAATGGCAGTTCGTTCTCGCGGCAAAATGCCAGGTTGCTTATCCAGAAGCCATCCTCCTTCAATCCGCGCTCGTAGCTGCGCAATAGCGTCTCCTGCACTTTCTCCAGGTTGTCCTTGCTCGGGCCGTCGGCTTGCAGCTCCTTGATCTCATCGAGCACTGCCTTGGTCAGGTCGGCGACGTTGTCGGGGCTACAGGTGAACGAGACGGTACAGGAGAACGTTTCCTTGGGCTTGCGGCTCAGGTCGCCGGCGACATTCACGCCATACACGCCTCCTTTGTCCTCGCGCAGCACTTCGCGCAAACGGATGCTCAACACGTTCACTGCGGCACGCAAAGCGGAGCGTTCATTGAGGCTCCATTGGGCGTCGCCGTGAAAGGTCAACTGCACGCTACTCTTGGCTTCGAGGCCCTTCTTTACCTCCACGGTGACCTCGCCGCGCTTCGGATCGTCCCCGACGTGCTTGCCCACTTCCTTGCGGTCAAGGCTGGGCAGGCTGGCAAGATACGTCTGCACAAGCGGACGAAGCTCCGCCGGCTGGAATGCGCCGACGAACACGAACGTGAAATCCCCCGCGTTCGCGAAGCGCTCCCGGTAGATGCGCAGCGCCGCCTCTCGATCCAGTTCCTTGATCAACTCCAGCGTCATCGGGCGATGGCGCGGATGGTCGCCGTAAAGGGCCTTCTCCATGGCGTCACCGAAGACAGCCGCGGGATTGCGCTGGCGGTTCTCGATGCCGGCCTTGAGCCGCGTCACGTAAGATTGAAACGTCTTCTCGTCCCCGCGCGGGGCGGTGAAATGCAAGTTCATCAATTGAAACCACGTCTCCAAATCCTTCGGTGACGCCGAGCCGCTTATCGTTTCCTGAAGTTCGCCGATGGACGTGCGGACCGCCGCTATCTTTCCCGCGAGCTTCTTGCCCAACTGGATGGCGTCATACTCCCCCCATCCGCTCTGCGAAAGAATGCCTGCCGCCATCGCCGCCGAGAGGTAATCCCTGTCCGACACGAGGCTGTGACCGCCGGGACTGAAAGCGGTCATCAAGACTTGGTCGTTCTTGAACGTTGTCGGCTTGAGCAGCACATGGATGCCGTTCGACAGCACCCACTCCGTCGTATCCACCTCTTCGAGGCGTTGCTCGGAGACAATCTTTCCGGGCGTCGGCGTTTTGGCCAGCAAGGGCGCATCCGACACGCCGTCCGAATACGCGGCAAACTCCGTCGCCTCGGCGTCTTTGATGACCGCGAGAATTTCCTCCTTTGTCGGTGCCTTTTTCCCCGCCTTATCTGGCGCGGTATAGATGATCACGCGGTTCGTCTCGGTGATCCACTGATCGCCCGCGCGGTTCACTTCCGCCAGCGTGATCTCCTTCAGAAACCTCCGCGTCATCTTCAATTCTTCCTCGATGCCGGGAATTGGTTCGTTGTTCAGGAAGTTCCCGCTGTACTCCCGGGCGTAGTTCGACGACTCCGTTTTGTCGCGCTCCTCGTAGGCGCTCTCCAAGCCGCGCAAGCTCATCGTCTTGACGCGCTCCAACTCCGCGGCGGTGAAGCCATCCCGGCGCGCACGGCGCGATTCCACCAGCAAGGCCTTCAAACCCTCCGCGTACAAGCCGTCCTTCACGCCGGCCACCTGCGTCGCCAGATCCTTCACTCGTACCATGTGCGACTTGCCTACGCCCGCGCCCAAATACGGCGGATTCGCCTCCTGCACGCGCTCGCTCAACCGCTCGTTCAAGATCCCGGCGTAAAGCCCTTCCACGAGGTCGCGTCGGTAGTTCGCCGCCGAGCCATCCGGTGCTGCCGGATGCTTGCACATGATTTGTACGCTCGTGGACGACAGCTCCGGGTCGGTCTCTATGGAGAACAGCGTGCCCGCATGATCCGGCACCACCGGTATCGGACGCGGCGGCGCGTTCGGCGGGTTCTTTAGCCGGGAGAAATGCTCCACGATAATCGCCTCAATCGCCTTCGCGTCGAAATCGCCCACGGCGATCACCGCCATCAAGTCCGGTCGGTACCACTTGCTGTAAAATTCCAAAAAATCCTCGCGCGTCACTGAGTGGATGGTGTTCGTTTTCCCGATGGGCAACCGCTCCGCGTAAAGCGACTGGTGAAAGATGACGGGAATTTGCTTGTCTCGAAGTCGCCCGGACGCGCCGCGTCCTGTGCGCCACTCCTCTGTGACCACGCCGCGCTCCTTCTCGATCTCCTCCACGTCGAAGCTGATGTTGTGCGCCCAATCCTCCAGCACTTGGATCGCTTTTTTCACCACGTCCGGCTTGTCCGTGGGCACCTCCAGCCGGTAGGCCGTCTCATCAAAGGACGTGTAGGCGTTCAGGTCCGCGCCGAACTTCATGCCGGCGCGCTCGAGGAAGTTCACAATCTCCATTTTTTGGAAATTCTTCGTGCCGTTGAACGCCATGTGCTCGAGAAAATGCGCCAGACCCTGTTGCCGCTCCGTCTCGAGGATGGAGCCCGCGTTGATCACCAGGTGAAACTGAGCACGGTTCTCCGGTTTCTTGTTCGCGCGGATGTAGTAGGTCAATCCGTTGGGCAGCTTCTTCACCGTGGCGGCGGGATCAATGGGCAACGGATCCGTGTCGGCGGAGTACGCGGGTAGCGCGCACCCCACGAGGCACAGGAGCAGGGACAGGCGGCGGAGCAAGGTTGTCATAAAATTAGAATCGGCTGACTGGACGAGAGCCTAGAGGATGGGATGAGTTGCTCAACACTTAACTTTTCGCGGCCTTGGTATGGAGTGTGATTAAGAGTGGGCGAGGCTCCACCGCCGTTGACTTAAGGATTTTGAGCGTGATTCCTACTCATAATCCTACGCCTACTCTGACTCACAAAGCAACTCACACCGAGGAGACTACGCTTAGGATTACGAGTATGAAAGTGGCCCCCCTGAAATCGGAGCTTAATTCAATGGCAGTGGGGCGAGGCCTGGAGCGCGGCCGACCCCGGCCACAGCAAGGAATACCACCGTTTTGACACAGAGCAGAGAAGACCGTCGCCTGCTGGTCGCACTGTCCCGTGTCCGGGCTGGAAAACTCACTCCGGAGGGGTGCCTGGAGCTTGGACATTTACGGGTCATCTGCTGTTGTAGCCGACGAGGTTTGCGACTCACATCTCCCGGAGAGGAGACGAAGGCAGCCAATAGGTCCAAACTCCAGTCAGCCTGGCGGGATGAAAAAAAGGTCTTCATCCGCTGTGGACCTATTCCATTATTGACAAACTAATAGGCGTTTGCTCTTTCACAGTGGACCTCACCGTAGCCGTCCACAGGCGTTGGTACAAGAAAACTTCCCAACGATACCAGCGTCGCAATGATGTATTTCGAGGGCTCAGGCTTGCCAACCGCGGGGCCGAATCTCGGGCGGGAATTGGAACTGTGGGAATCCTGGCTTTGCGCGTGTGCGGCGTTCAGGAGAATCGGACACACTACAAGCAGCAAATCCCAGAGCTGTTATGGTTCAACGCGCTGCTCATCGCCTCGAACGGCGCGGACCCCGACAAGACGATCAGGACCTTGGCCAATACTCGGTAACGTGAACTCCGGCTCGCGGTCCGGCAGCGTGGCTTCGAGATGTGAAAAACGCGAATCAGGATTTACGTCATGCTCCTTATCGCGCGCCCGCCTGAGCGGGTTTGAGCGCGCCTTCCGTTGGGACCGCCGCATTCATTTGCGGATACCACTTCTTCACGCGGTCGAGCGACCACTCCGGGGTCTGGTCCTTGTGGCAGATGTTGCAACTGTTCGGATTGCCGTTCTTTAGAGTGTCGGCCGGCGAGATGAAATCGAATGTGTGGTTGCGCGCTTCGGCGGCGACAGCGTTGGCACCCGTTTTGGGCATGTGACATTCGATACAGCGACTGCCGGTGCTTGTCGCGGTGTGATGCGTGTGCTCGGTGAGGGTCTTCTCCTTGAGGTGCTGTTTCTGGCCGGGGGCGTGGCAGGTGAGGCACAGCGCGTTGTCAGTGGCGGACTTGAGCGTCATCGAGGTGTGGCGGCCACTGTGTGAGTCGTGGCAGTTGGAGCATTGCAGATGGTTGTCGTGCATCACGCTTTGCACAAACGTGTTTCCCTGCACTCGGTTTTTTCTGGCCGTCCCATTTTGCCAGAGCTCGGCAGTGTCCTTGCCCTCAGGCTCGAACCCTTTCCAATAGTTGGCGAGATCGTCGCCGGGATGGTAACCCACCGGCCAGGCGTATTCCATCTGCGCACCGTGCGGCCGGCCGGAGAGATGGCAGGAAAGGCAGATGTCCATTGAACGGTGTTGTGTGAGGCGGGCGGGATTGACGATGTCCTCGATGCGCGACGTCTCGGAATGCTTGCGGCCCGCGCCGTGACAACTCTCGCACGAGATGTTCAGCTCCTTCCATTTCTGCGCCTGTAGGTCGAGGCCGGTACTGTGGCAGCCGGCGCAGAGTTTGAAATTGGAGCGTTGCTTCCAGTCCTTGTGATTTTCCCACCACCAGTCCGACATGGCGGTGTAAGGCTGCCACTTCTTTTCCGCCACGCTCCACTGGCCGTTGAAGACGACTTCCACGCCGTTGACCTCGACGAGGTAGCGCTGCTTCCACCGGCTACCGACGACGCCCTTGACGTCTTTAAGCGCTGGATGGTTCGTACTGGGGATGCTGAAATCGCCGAGAATGGTTTTGCCGGGGCCCTCGGCGATCGGGCGTTGCACCATCTTGCTGTGCAACGTGGTTTTCCAGCCGTCGAAATAGCTCTCGTGACATTTGGCGCAGCTTTCCGCGCCAACGAATTGCGTGGTGTCAATCTTTGG
>CAMAWP010000445.1 GCA_945861765.1 Akkermansia muciniphila
CATTCTCGACAGCAGTCAATTATCTTGGCAGTAGAGGTGCTTTAATTCGAGTATCTCGACGTGTGAAATATCGAACCGACTATTCCTGGATCTCGGCGTGGGCGTGTCGCCGCCCGCTCCTGGCCATCGCGGCGGGCATCCTCATGGGGTGCGTCGCAGTGAATTCGCGAGCCGCTCCCGCCACTGGTCCGGCTCTTGACATTCGGTTTCTCCGGCCCGAGCCCGAGACTCTTGGGCCGTCGTCGCGGCGCTCAGGCGTGGTGATCTCCGAGGTGATGTATCATCCGAGGAGCCGGGCTGATAACCGGAATCTACAATTTGTGGAGATTTACAATTCGCTTCCCTGGTTCGAAGAGATCGGCGGGTGGCAATTGTCCGGGGAGGTTGAGTTTGTTTTTCCGGAAGGCTTTGTTTTGCCATCGCTCGGGTTTGTCGTCGTCGCCGCGGATCCCTCGGCACTGACGCAGTTCGCGGGCGTGGCGAACGTGCTGGGCCCGTTCGCGGGAGGGAAGTCGCTTTCGAAATCAAATGGCCGTTTGCAGTTGCGGAACCGGATGGGCGCGGTCGATTTCGATTTGCAATACGAGACGACCGATCCTTGGCCGATCGCGCCAGACGGAGCGGGGCATTCATTGGTGCTGGCGCGGCCGAGCTACGGCGAGGGAGATCCGCGAGCGTGGTCTGCCAGCAAAAACGCCGGAGGATCACCCGGGGCGTATGAGCCGGCGCGGGACACTGCCTTGTTGAGCGTGTTCATCAACGAAATCCTGGCGTCCCCAGCGGCAGGCCAGGAGGAATTCGTTGAGTTGTTCAATTATTCCGACCGTGCCGTGGACGTTTCCGGATGCGTGCTGACGGACGATTTGGACCTTCATTCCTTCGCGTTCGCCCCTGGGACCGTGATGCGCCCGAGAGGTTTTTTGACGGTGACCTCGGCCCAGCTTGGGTTTGGGCTGTCGGCGAAAGGGGAGAAAATCTTCTTCATGCGACCCGGTCTGACCGGCGCGATTGAAGCAGTTCGTTATGATGGGCAGAGCCTCGGCGTCAGCCTCGGGCGCTATCCAGATGCCGCGCCGGGCTTTCGCCGGCTTTCGCGTCCCACCATGGGCGGCCCCAACGCGCTCCCCAGCCGTTCCCCTGTTGTGATCAACGAAATCATGTTCCATCCTGCGTCCGACCAAGACAACGAGGAGTTTGTCGAGCTCCACAATGCATCGGATGCGAGCGTCGATATTGCGAGCTGGCGGTTCGACGACGGCATCAAATTCACTTTTCCACCAGGCGCAATGGTGCCAGCAGGCGGCTTTGTGGTCGTGGCAAGCGATCCGGTGGTCTTGGCCGGTATTCACCCCGAGATTCCGAGAAAGACGATTTTCGGCCCGTTCGAAGGAGGCCTGCGGAACGGGGGCGAACGGATCACGCTGGCCAAACCTGAAGCGGGGACGAGAACCAACAAATCGGCCATCGCCACGTTTTCCGAATGGCTGGCCCCCGTGGATGTGGTGACCTATGGGAGCGGCGGGCGCTGGGGACGCTGGACGGACGGCGGCGGAAGCAGCCTGGAATTGCGCAACCCCGCGAGTGATTCCACGCTGGCACCCAATTGGCTCGACAGCGACGAAACCGCCAGCTCCGGCTGGACCACGGTTGAAGCCACCGGGAAAGTCGATCTTAGCAACGGCGCGGCGGATTCGATTGAAGTTCTGCTCTACGGTGCCGGCGAATGTTTGTTGGACGATGTGGAGGTGATCAGCGTGGGGAACACCAATCGACTGGCCAACGGAACTTTCGAGACGGGCACGAACGGCTGGACGTTTCAAGGCAACCACAGTTATACCCGGCTCGAAACAAACGGAGGATTTCAAAGCTTGAATTCGCTGCGGTTGAGCGCGACAGGCGCCGGACACACAGGCCCAAATCGTTTGCGCGCGCCTCTCCGAGCCACTGTCCCAAATTCCCAGAACGCGACCTTACGGGCTAAAGTGAAGTGGCTGACAGGCGCCGGGCAGATGCTGCTTCGGCTGCACGGGAACGGCGTGGAGGCGCCGGGCTCCATCCTGACCACTCTGGCGCTGGGCACGCCCGGACGGCGGAACAGCCGATTCACAACGAATACACCACCCGCCATCACGGAGGTCCAGCACTATCCGGTGCTGCCCCGTTCGGCCGCGCCGGTGACGGTTGTGGCGCGGGTTTCTGACTGGGACGGAATTGCGTCTGTCCGTTTGCTGTGGCGGCGTGATCCGGCGACGAACATGACCGAGATCGCGATGGTGGACAACGGGGCGGGTTTGTTCTCGGCGGAAATACCCGGACAAGCCGCGAATGTGTTGGTGGCGTTTTCCATTGCCGCGAGCGATCAGGTTTCACCCGGCGTTTCCAGCGTGTTTCCCGATAACGCGCCGACCCGCGAGTGCCTCGTGCGCTGGGGCGAAACTTCGCCCGTCTCCGGCCTGGGCGCTTATCATCTTTGGGGCACCAAGGCGACCATGGACCGATGGACGAAACGGGAAAAACTCAGCAATGATCCGTTGGACGCCACGTTCATTTACGGCGATTTTCGGGCCATCTACAACACGGGCGCTCAATATAGCGGCAGCCCTTACCATGCTCCGGGCTATAGCAGCCCGACGACTGGCAACTGCGATTATGTTTATGTGTTTCCATCCGACGACGCATTCCTGGGCGATTCGGAAATCAGTTTGCTCCAACCCGGCAACGGGGGAGGCGACACCACCGGCCAGCATGAGCATCACGCCTACTGGATCGCGCGGGAGCTCGGCCTGCCTTTCTGCCATCGGCGTTCGGTTTTCGTGTATGTGAACGGCGCGCGCCGGGGCGTCACCTACGACGACGCGCAACAACCCAACTCTGATTTCGTCAAGCAGTGGTTTCCTGACGATCCCGATGGCGATCTGCACAAGATACAACTCTGGTTTGAATTCGACGCCGCCGGCAGCAGCTTCACTCCTTTGGGGGCGGACTTAAACAACTACACCAGCAACGGGCGGAAGAAGGTGGGGCGCTATCGCTGGAACTGGCCCCGCCGCGCCGCAGGCATCAACCTCAACAACTTCACCAATCTCTTCAGCCTGGTCGATGCCTGCAACACCAACGGCACCGGCGCGTCGTATGTCCAGGCATTGCAGAAGATTGTCGATGTGGATCAATGGTACCGCACCGATGTGGTCGAGCACATCGTGAACAACAATGACAGCTTCTCCTACGGCGGCGGCCAGAACATGTACGCCTACAAACCCATCCGTGGCCCGTGGAAACTGCTCATTTGGGACATCGACTTCGCCTTCAACGACGCCAGCACCACCGGGGACCTGTTCAACATTGGCGGTCGTGACCACGGCCCGGTGAACACTGAGCCGGTTTTCCGCCGCCGTTATTTTCAAGCTCTCCTGGCCGCCGCCAACGGGCCCCTTAGCCCTGAACGATCCTCTCCCATCCTCGAAGCCCGCTATCAAGGCATGCGCACCAACGGCGCTTCGGTGGGTAGCGCCGCCGCCATGAAAACCTTCGTCACCAAGCGCCGCGATTACATCCTTTCGCAATACGCGCGGAATGATGCTCCTCTGCGGGTCAAAACCAATGATGGGGACAGTTTTGATTCCCTCGATCCCGTCGTGACCCTCATCGGCACCGCCCCGCTCTCATTCAAAACGATGACGCTCAACGGCACCGCCATCGACGTCAAATGGTCCAACCTCACCAACTGGAGCTACGCGGTGACCCTTGCCCTGGGTGTCAACAAACTGGAACTCTCTGGTGTTGATCAATCGGGCCTCCGCGGCACGAATGCTGTCGTGTCGTTGTCGGTTAACTTTCGCTCCAACAGGATCGCGCCCCCTCCGGACATCCTGGACGTCTCGCGCGAGACGTCCACCATCTCGTTGCGCTGGCGGGCCGTTCCCGGCGGAAAGTATCGCGTGGATAGCAGTCCTACGCTCGTCCTGCCTCGCTGGACTTCAACGGATGTCACGGTCCCGTCCGGAGTGTACAAAGGCTTCTACTCGGCATCGACGAGCGCGACGGACACCCAGTTCTTCCGTGTTCGCGTGCTGCCTTAAGGCAGTAGGTTCCACTAATTCGACACTCGTGCTTTTCGAAAAAGTCTGTGCTGTGACTGCGCGCGGGTCTATTTCTTTTAACCAGCGCGTCTGTGTCGCATTGGCCTTCAATCAGGTTAAGGCTGTCCCCGAGTCAAATGTTTCTGGATAACAGCCTCCAGTTCAGCGGCTATTTGTTCCACTGGCACGGAGAAGCGAATCTGTTTGCCGAGATTTACAGCCACGGTGTATGGGTGGATGTGGAGATCCGAGGAGCAGGTCACGACACCTTTCTTCGCTTTGGTTTTTTTAGCCGCACGAGATCGGCTCGGCAGTCGCTGCCCGACGTTCCGCACTTCGTTCATCATTCCATCATACAACCCCATGACAAAAACCTGCCGATCAGTCACGCTCACACCATCAATCGCACTGAATTTGTCAAGGAGGGCGCGGAAGCTCTGGGCGATGTGATCGGCGATTTCCGTCAGTCTCCTTGCCGTGCTTGGCGTCGCTTCGGTCAGCAGGTCGCCGTCCCGATAGATACACGGAATTTTTGTTGCCGATTCAATCGCCCATTTCACGGAATTGGCCACATCAAATTCATTGCGTCCGAAAGAGCAAATCCGCCGTGCCGTGGTTGAATGCTTGAAATTGCCAACAAACAAATCTGAGGATTCATCCGGGTCAGGTAGGGTGAAGATGAACCGCGTTTTGAGGCGGGCAATTTTGTTTTGAGCTGAGATTTTCTCGCCGTCAATTCCTTGCTCGGCCAGGGCCTGCAACTTTTTGAGCAAGGCCCACGCCTTTGAATTGGCTGGTTTCAAATTCGTTTTCATGCCGCCACAGTCTCATCTTCACTTTTGGAGAGCAACCGTCCAGATGACGGGCTCGTATTGATTCTTAACTGTAACGGTGACGAATCCGAATGGCGCTTGGATAAGCGCCTCGAATTTCTTGCTCAATTCAAGAGATGCTGCTGCCTCGGCCCCAATTCGTCCCGGAGGGACTTGTGAGAATTAGCCCAGCGTTTCAACGCTGGGTTAGTGCAGTCGGAGCGTCGAGTCACGAAGGGACGGCTGAATGCGGCTGTTGGAGTAAACCCAGTCAGCCGTCCCTCCGGGACTTGTTCCTTTGTTCATCCCAATCCAGCGTTGAAACGCTGGGCTATTTTCGTCTGTCCCTCCGGGACAATGACGCCAAAGTTCCGCTGGAAATCACTTCACGGCAAG
>CAMAWP010000446.1 GCA_945861765.1 Akkermansia muciniphila
CCGTCCATCGCTTGACCCAACGGATATGAATGCTGTCAAACGGGGCCGTTTACCTTGTATTCATTGAACAATATCGCAAAGTGTCGCCGTAGTGCTCAGCTCTTTTTGAGGCGCCTGCAGATCAAGTTTTAGAAAAACTCCAGCGTTGACGTTGCAGCAAGCACGGTTGCTGATGGAGTGCAGTTTTCCTCGCCCAAAAAACCAACCGGCTTACATTCTGATCGTGCTCGACTACCATGCGCGGCGCAATTATCAGGCCTACAAATCTCACCGTAAACGCCGCATGAAACAGCTTAAAACATGGAAATCCATTAAAATGTCGCTGTAGTGCTCGCCATATTTGCGCGTGGTGTCCTCATCCAGACCGAAGAGCGCTCGGGTGGCCTTGGTTTCACGGCTGAGATCCATCACGTCCTTGGCCAAGGTCTGCATGCGGGCAGCCATTTCAAAACTGGCAATCGGCGCCTGCAAATCGAGTTCACCGGGATGCCGCTCCAGGTGCGCATCGAGCTGGGCGCGGTTGCGGATTTGAACCAGTTCACCGCACGACTCCATCTCACGATACCACGCAAGCTGGCCATGGGTCATCGCCCACGCCTGTTCCGGGCTGGCCCATCCCGGCAGACGCCTGAAGTAATCCACATAACGCGACAGTTGCGTGGCGACGCACAGACCGACGCGGCCCCGGCGCATTTCCGGAAAGCAGACAGTGTTGCGGGTGCGGAAGACGTAGTCCGTCATGCCGAGTTCGCGGCGGCGGATGCGTTCCTGCGTCCAGCGCTGGTCGCGATTGAAATCCAGCGCGTTGTAGGACAGGTCCAGGTGAACGTCGAAAACCAACTTTGGCGTCATGAGCTCTATGGAGTTGGCAGGCGAAAGTGCAGCGCGGTGAAAACAACGGCAACGACGAGCGCCGAAGGCCTGTGGATCCAACCCGCATCCCCTCCGTGTGTTCCGTATTCCGCGGGTTCTGTGAGCAACGGCGGAGCCGAGAGTTGAGCGCAGAGTTTGTGAGAACACAGAGAGGTGCTCTCTGTGTTCTCACAAACTCTGTGCTTCCTCCGGCGGTTCGTGAAGGGCTGTTTTTCCTCCACGCGCTCGGGATAGATGAGCAGCGCCGGCGACGGCACGTCGCCCTCGTTCGTGATTCGGAACCAGTCAGTCATGGGAAGCCTCCAATCCCGAAAACAGGAGCGCATTGGGGCCATGAATCGGAGCATCTCCTGGGACCGCCGGCATCCCTGCTGGCTGGGCTTTGGCCGGCAGGGATGCCGGCGCCCCCAGGGAAGGTTCATGGGTAGGGCAGCGCGGTGCAAAGGGCATGGCGTTTCGAGTTTGGTCCGAATTTTTCACGCGGAATTGCGGCGCACTGCCACCGCCTCTATCTCGTAACGGATGGCCGCGCCAAGACACTTCACAATCGTCGTGCGGGCGGGCAACGGCGCTTTGAAATACTCTCGATAGAGCTGGTTGTAGAGCGGCAATTCCTCGTCATCTCGAACGTAGTTACGCGTCTGGATGACATGCGCCAGGTCGCTGCCGGCGGCGCGCAACACCTTCGCCAGATTTTCCACCGACCGTCGGAACTCGCCCTCAAACGTGTCAGCGATGATCTTGCCGGCCGCATCCACCGACGCCTGGCCGGAGACGAAGATGAGGTCGCCGAACACGACGCACGGGCTGAAGGGCAGATGCGATGTCGGGGTTTCGGGATCTTGTGGATAGGTGACGAGCGGATGGGTCATGTTCGTAAGGTTTGAATGTAAGTCTCAGAGTTCATCCAGCGGAAAAATGGGACGTTGGATGTTGCGGTAGGGCAATTGTCGAAGGCGGCTGGAACAAGGCCCGGGCGTGTCGGCCCAAGCCATCCGCGAGGCAATCGGTTCGTAGGCGCGGCGGTGCGCGACGGCGGCCTTCACGCCGATAATGGACAACTTCTCAGGGTCGATGCCCTGACTGCGCCACTGACCGAGGTCCATGGGCGGCGTGCGATGGGAGGTCAGCAAAATCAAAACACCTTCGTGCCGCACGACGGCGCACGGCCCCATGTCAAAGTGGCTTCCCACTGCGGACGCGAGATGGCTTTGTTTGTCCTCCAGTTCAAAGCGGCCGTCGCGGAGTGACATCAGTTCAACTTCCAGTGTCAGCGGCCCGGCATCGAGCGAGCTGCCTTTGCCGCCGAGCGCCAGGGTTGCGCGTGCCCCGGGTTTCATGGAGGTGAGACGCTCGACTGCCGCGGGATCGTTCAGTGCGACGGCGGCATTCTGCACCCGCCGTTGCACGAACGCGCGGAGCAATCCGGTGCCGTCACCCGGCGCTCCGGCGCCGATGTTGTCGCTGGGCTCGGCGATGACCGTCAGGCCAATCGCGTCGGCGGGAATGTTGGTTAGCGCCACATCCGGGAGCGGTTCGCAGACCACGCCGAACTCGCGTAGCGTCACCGCCAGCGCGCACAATTCGTCGAGTGCGGCTCGCGCCTCGTCTTCCGCGCCGAGAGTGACGATGGAAAAGCTCACGCCGGTTTCAGGAATGTCCGCGAAGGCAAAGCCCGCGATCACGTTCACCGCGCAAAAGTCCGGACAACGGCTCTCCAGATCGCGCGCGCAGGCCTCCAGCGCGCGCATCGGATTGTCCGCCGTTCCGGTGCCAGTCGGCGGCCAGACGATGGGCGGATGCCGCCAGAACGTTCGTGGCTTCCGGCCTTCGGCGAGACAGCGTTCGAGCAGTGCAACCGCGCGCAGAGTGGATTCACGAGCGTCGGAGTGCGGATTTTCCCGGTAGGCCACGAGACAATCCGCGTGTTGGCCCATGCGGGCGGTGAAGTTCGCGTGCAGGTCGAACACTCCAAACACCGGCAGCGCCGCAGCGCCGGGCAAAGCGCGCAGGCGTTCGAGCAACTCGCCTTCGACGTCGGGGAATGACGGCGTGACCATCGCGCCGTGCAACACCAGGAAGACGGCGTCGAGTCCGGGAGCCAGCGCGGGTTCCGTCGCGCGTCTCAATTCGCTCCAGAAAGATTCGAAGACATCGTCCGCGACGGTTCCGCTGGGCAAGGCCCGCATGTCCAGCGTGGGAACCACCTCCCAGCCCAGGCGCGCGGCCGCCTCCAGCGCACCCCCCATCGGGGAACTGTCGCCAGCGCAGCGGAGCATTTCCTCTCCCCGCAGAACAGTGAAGTCGCGCAGCTCCGTGGTGTTGGCCACGAACGTGTGCGTCTCGTGAAACAATCCGGCGAACAGGATGCGTTTCGGATTCACGCTTTCCACTCGGTCGCGTGGCGTGCAAACGCCGGTTCGGCGCGACGCAGGGCTTCCTCGATGTCCGTCGCCGTGTGCGCGAAGCTGACGAACCACACACCGCGTTCGATCGCGCGCACGCCGCATTCCAGCAGACAGCGGCGCAAGTGCGCCCATCGCGGCGCGTGATGCCGGCGGACATAATCACGATAGTCGAACACCGCGCCCGGCTCCGCGCCGGGTTTGAGCATCGTGGTGTGAAAGACCAGGCCCGGCCCCTGGGGCTGCAATGGCACTTGATACCGTGCGGCCAGGTCTGAAAGCCCGCGCATCAAGGACCGGCCCAGGTCGGTGATGGCTTCGGGATGGCGCGGGCCGTGCCAGAGGACGGTGTCGAGGCACCATTTGCTGGCCGCGAGGCAGAGCGGATTCGCGTTGAGTGTGCCCGCGTGGACGACTTCGCCCTGGATGATTTTGGCGAAGACGGCTTCGCGTCCGACCAGCGCGGCGAACGGCACGCCGCCGCCGATGGCTTTGCCGAGGATGGTGAGGTCCGGTGTGACGCCGTAATGCGCCTGCGCGCCGCCCGCGCCAAAGCGAAAGCCGGTGATGGTTTCATCCGCGATCATCAGCGCGTTCTCGGCGTCGCAGAGTTCGCGAATGGTCGCGAGCAGACCCGGCGCAGGTTCGATGCAACCGGTGTTGCACAGGCACGGTTCGCACACGATGGCGGCGATGCGCCCGCGATGTTGCGCGACACGGCGGCGCAGATGATCGGCGTCGTTCCAGCGCGCGACGACAAACTGGTCCAGTACCTCGCGAATCACCCCAGCGCTGGGATGCAGGCGGGCTGGGTTCTCAGCGTCGCCCCAGCGATCCGGAGGAGGCGCGAAGCCGACGAGCCCTTCATCGCCCCAGCCATGGTAGTGGCCCTCGAACTTCAGGATGAGCGGCTTGCCCGTATGGGCCCGCGCGAGTCGAAAGGCGGCGATGACGACCTCCGTCGCGGAGCTGTTGAACCGGACGCGCTCTGCCGAGGGGATCATCCGCTGCAACCGTTCAGCGACTTCGATCTCAAGTTCGGATTGCGCGGCCCAATGCACTCCGAGCCGGGCCTGCCCGGCCAGCGCGTCGGCCATGCCGGCCGGTGCATGCCCGTAGAGCAGCGCGCCCTGGCCGAGTTGGAAATCGAGATAGTCATTGCCATCCACATCCCACAACCGGGCGCCCTGCCCGTGAGAAAAGTAGAGCGGCACCGGCAGCTCCATCTTGCGGATGCCGCTGTTCACGCCGCCGGCGATGCTGCCTTGGGCCCGGGCGAATAACGCGCGAGATTTGGCGAAGCGTGTTGATGGGTCAGGGTAAATCATCGGGAGCGTCGGACGTGACAATGGCTGAACATGTGAATTACAGTGCCGGGCACCCTGATGGCAGGGCAAGAATTAACGACGGGAGTATGATCACATCCTCGGCCCCGAGGTCCAGGCGTAAGGCTTGAGCGCGGGTTGGTTGTTGACGGAGGCGAATGGCAGATTGTCATCGGAATCCTCGACATACATTCGCCACGCCAGCATCAAGCTGCGATGGTGAGTCATGCACTGGATGCCCTGGGCCTTTTGCTTGGAGCGTCCCAAAGCGGGCAGCAACATGGATGCGAGGATCGCGACGATGGCGATGACCACGAGGAGTTCGATCAGCGTGAACCCGGCGGGAGTCGAGCGCGTGGCCCGCGATTGCAGCGGGCTTCGTCGCCTTATGTTTCCTTTCATGCTTGGCCTTCCACAAGTACCCGAGCGAGGGGACGCCGGCCAGGCTCGGTTGAAGCCTTGCCGACGATTGCCCTCTGCGCACCTGTTCGAGAGTCCATGTGAAATCAGGGTCGAATCAACCGGTAGAAGCGTTGAGTCTGGCTCGGCGCGACGAGCACCGGGTTCGCGCCAGGCACTTCGGTCCAGGACTTGGTCGGCAATGCGGTCGCGCTTTGGAGGTGGAAGGCCTCCGGGTAGTGCCGGCGGTTACCCGCCG
>CAMAWP010000447.1 GCA_945861765.1 Akkermansia muciniphila
CCGAGCGATTCAATTTCGGTCACGATCTGTTCGGCCGTACGATGGGTTGTCCCCTTCAACAGCATCTTGGCGAGGAGGAGCGTGAGCCCATTGTTCTCCGTGGTTTCGGCCAGAACACCGCCTTCAAGAACCGCTCGAAATTCGACGAAAGGCAAACGATGGTCTTCCTTGACCAGCAAACGCAGGCCATTCGGCAAGGTGATCTTTTGAACGGGATGGTCGGTGAGCTGCTCCGTTGCCTCCAACTGGAGAAGCACCGCACCGGTCGGCAGGAGGCCGTAGAGTGTCCGGTTTTCCGAGACGAGGTAATGGCGAGCGACGCGTTGCAACGCCTCGGGTGTCACTCGTTTCACTGCGGCGAGGTAACGTTCGGAAAAGTTCAGATCGGTCGCCGCCAGCCAATTGGCTCCCAGATCTTGAGCCTGGCCTTGCATGGTCTTGCGAGTGGCCAAGGTTGCCGCCGTGAATTGTTTCACGGCTTTCGCGAGTTCCGCTTCTGAAACCAATTCCCGTTTCATGCGCTCGACTTCGCCCAACAACGCCAGGCGGGCCTCTTTAAATTTCGAGCCGTCCACAACCGCGCTCACTCCGAGCAAGCCCGGGTTGCCTGGATTGTAAGTCCAGGCGTCTGCTGAGTGAACGAGACTCGTTTTCTCCCGGATTTCCTGATAAAGACGCGAGCTGTGACCGGCTCCGAGCAACGTAGCCAAAACGTCCAAAGCCGGAATGTCCGGATGGCGGACATCTGGAATATGCCAGGCGATGTGAAAGTGCCCCAGCTCAATCTTGTCCTCTTCGATGATTTCGCGCTGACCAGCTTGAGTCGGTTCTTCCGGAAGGACGAAAGGTGGGAGAGGTTTGGTTTTGACCTTGGCGAACGCTTTGCGGATTTGGGCTTCGACGGCTTCGGCCTTAATATCCCCCACCACGACGAAGAAAGTATTATTCGGTGTATATTTTTCCCGATAATACGCGAGAATATCCTCGCGCTGGACTTCGTTAAAGATGTCCGGATAGCCGATCACGGTGTAACGATACGGGCTGCGCGTGTAAACAGTCTCGAACAGGCGGCGGCTGGCGCGGCGGCTGGGATCGTCCTGGTTCATGTCCATTTCACGCAGAATGACCTGCTTCTCCTTCTCCATTTCGTCGGAGGGCAATGTCGCGTTCTGCATGATGTCGCAAAGAATATCGATGGCGATCTCCGCGCCGGTATTCGGCACATTGATATAATAGACGGTGCGATCAAACGAGGTATAGGCGTTCATGTACCCGCCAGCGTCTTGAACCTCCTGATCGATCCGGCCTGATCCCCGGGTGGTAGTTCCCTTAAAGAGCATGTGCTCGAGCATGTGAGACATGCCAGCGCCGAGCCATCGCCCTTCGTCGATGCTGCCAGCTTTGCACCAAGCTTGGGCGGAGACCACCGCGGCGCTATGGTCCTCGCGCACGATGAGCGTGAGGCCGTTCTCGAGGGTAATTAAACGTGTGCCGACTGGTAGGGCTGGAATTTCGGAGTCCACCATGGATGGAGAAAACGACGCGGGATCAGAGATCATAAGGATGAACGGCACCGAAGCTTTTTGGGGGCATTAAGGTCAGGTATCCAAGCACACCGTGTTTTAAAAGTGACAGAGAAAGGAATGTCCCCGATTGAACCATCGCGCATTAAGCTTCTGTAGGTTTGGATTCAGGGGCACGCGTGACGGCTGATTTCTTTCCAGGAAGAAAGGGTTTGTGAAACGCTTCTCCAAAATCGTAGCCGCCTTTGAAA
The DNA here is from genome assembly GCA_945861765.1 of Akkermansia muciniphila. GTDB lineage: Bacteria > Verrucomicrobiota > Verrucomicrobiia > Limisphaerales > SIBE01 > SIBE01. The sequence continues at coordinate 1,775 of CAMAWP010000447.1, forward strand.
TCAGCGCGGGTATCCGTCTCGGTTTTGCTGAGCAACCCGTGCTCGACCATGTTGAAAACAATCTCGCCAAAATCTTCGCATTCACGGACGCCCCATTCATTGAGAACGGTCGTGGTCATGGGGCCGTATTGGGTTAACGCGTAATCACGAATTCCAGCCAGCAATTCCTGGCCGGTCACGTGACGAATCTCGTTCTTGTGAGCTTTGCTGCTTAGTTTTTGGGCGTGATCGAGTCCCTCGCGGACGAAGAGATAGGCTTCGCGGTGATAGCGCGGATCACTCGACATCACTTTTTCCAAGACTTCATCGAAATTGATTACTTGCATGGTATCAGGCTCCGATAGGTGAATTTGTGTCAAAGGTCGTCTGGTGGATAGAGGTGTCATCGAGCGACGGGTCGTGCGATAGCATCAACCCCGGTGCTCCGACATTCCGTGACGCCTTTGGTCGTTGGTTTTTAGTTCTCAAACTTTTAGTTTTTTCGGCTAAGGCTGAAGTTCAGTCTGACCGTTCGAAATCGGAGTCGGATGGCTCGTTCGATACGCCTTGACGGCCCATCCGCTCAACAACAGTAGGATGACCCCGGTCAGAACCGCTTGTTCCTGTTTCGTCAGCCTAAACATAAATTAACCCAACCCATCTCTTAAGCCACTACAATGTTCACCAGTTTTTTAGCGACGATGATTGTTTTCTTGATCGTTTTGCCTTCAATGAATGGCCTCAGTTTCTCGCTGGCCATCGCAGCCGCTTGAATTTGTTGCTCGCTGGCGTCTGAGGCGATCGAAATCCGATCTCGTAATTTCCCGTTCACTTGCACTGGAATCTCCATCGTGTCTTCAACGAGCAGCGCTGGTTCAAACTGCGGCCACGGTGCATAGGTCAACGACTCTCCCGGCAACTCAAAAGCTGAATTTAATTTGCTAAAAAGCTCTTCCGCCAAATGAGGAGCGAATGGATTCAACAGCTTAAGAAACTCGCTCATTACTGAACGCGGCTTGGTCTCCCAGGCAATCGCCTCGTTGACGAAAATCATCATGGCGGAAATTGCTGTGTTGAATCGCATCCCTTCCAAGTCCTCAGTAACTTTCTTGATGCAGGTATGCAAGGTTTTTAGTTGAGATGTATTGGCAGCCACGTTTTGGATCGAGGCATGAAGACGAATCATCTCCAGCAATTCCGGCTCAAACGACGTTTCGGTGGTCAATCGCTGTTCGAAATCCACTTCGCTCTGTTCCTCCACGAACAATCGCCAGACGCGGCCCAGGAAACGGTAAACCCCCTCGACACCCTTTGTGTTCCACGGTTTCACCATTTCCAGAGGACCCATAAACATCTCGTAAAGTCGAAAGGCGTCCGCGCCATATTCCGCGAGCACGTCGTCCGGATTGACGACGTTCCCACGGGATTTCGACATCTTCTGGCCGTCTTCGCCGAGAATTAGCCCTTGGTTCACCAGCTTGAAGAATGGCTCCGATGTTGACACGTAACCCAAATCGAACAGGACCTTGTGCCAAAAACGGGCGTAAAGAAGATGAAGCACGGCATGTTCGGTTCCCCCGACGTACAGATTGACCCCGGGTGTGATGCGTGATGCCGGATGCGCCGGGGCGCTGGTTCCCATCCAGTAGCCTTGAGTATCAGCCCCGCAAAAAGCGTTGTCATTGTGAGGATCCAAATAGCGAAGATAATACCAACAGCTCCCGGCCCATTGTGGCATCGTGTTGGTTTCGCGAACTGAGCCATCCGGCAAATTGACCCAATCTTTCGCGCGGGCCAAAGGCGGCTCGCCTGAAGCAGTCGGTTTAAAATCATCGAGGGCGGGAGGCATGAGCGGCAATTCGGATTCGGGCAACGCTTCGTGTTGTCCATTCTTCCAAATGATCGGGAATGGCTCGCCCCAATAACGCTGCCGGCTGAAGAGCCAGTCGCGCAATTTGTAATTAATTGTTTTCCGGCCCAATCCTTTCTCTTCGAGCCAAGCCGATATTTTCTTTTTTGCTTCAGTCGTCGGCAGGTCCGAAATAAAGCCAGAATTAACGCTGATGCCATCGCCTGTGAAGCCAATCGATTCTTCGCCCGCGGGCGCTTGAACCACCTGTTCGACCTTTAGTCCAAATTTCCTGGCGAACTCTAAATCCCGCGTGTCGTGGCCCGGAACCGCCATGATCGCGCCCGTTCCGTAAGTCGCCAACACGTAGTCGGCGATCCAGATCGGAATGCGCTCGCCGTTAACTGGATTGATCGCAAAAGCGCCCGTGAAGACCCCCGTCTTGTCTTTAGACAGCTCGGTTCGCTCAAGATCGCTCTTGGCGGCTGCATAAGCACGGTACTGTTCGATGCTCAGCTTCGGGGGAAGATCGACAGATTGATTGGTCCATTTCCATTCCTTGTGAGTGCCGGGAGGCCATGCGCTCGGCACGATCTGATCCACCAGCTTGTGCTCGGGCGCAAGCACCATATAGGTCGCCCCGAATAACGTATCCGGCCTGGTCGTGAAAACCGTGATCGCCTTGTCGGAATCGGCGACACCGAAGACGACCTCGGCCCCTTCACTTCGCCCAATCCAATTCCGCTGCATTTCTTTGAGTGAATGGCTCCAATCGATGCTCGCGAGGTCTTCCAGCAATCGCTCGGCGTAAGATGTGATACGGAGCATCCATTGGCGCATCGGCCTTCGCACCACTGGAAAACCCCCGACTTCACTCTTCCCATCGATGACCTCCTCGTTGGCGAGGACAGTTCCAAGTTCGGGACACCAATTGACGGGGGCCTCTGCGACATAGGCCAGCCGTCTGTTATCGCGGTAAGCGCGCTTCTCATCCTCGGTGATCAGCTCAGGTGGGTAAGGGACTGTGTCAATCCCCTCAGCTTTGCCCGTCTCGGGATTGAACCACGAGTTGTAAAGCTTCAGGAAAATCCATTGCGTCCACTTGAAGTATTTAGGATCGGTCGTATCGATCTCGCGACTCCAATCGTAACTGAAGCCAAGCTCCTGGATTTGGCGTTTAAACGTCGCGATATTCTGTTCGGTGGTTGTGCGCGGATGCTGCCCGGTCCTGATGGCGTATTGCTCAGCCGGCAAACCGAAAGCGTCCCAGCCCATCGGATGCAACACGTTGTATCCCTGCGCTCGCTTGTAACGGGCCAGAATGTCTGTCGCCGTGTAGCCTTCCGGGTGGCCAACGTGCAAGCCCGCGCCGGAAGGGTACGGAAACATGTCGAGGATGTAGAACTTCGGCGGCAATGCCCCGGTGCCCGACCCCGAGACCTCTCCATGTCGGCGCGCGAAGGCGTGATCGGCGGGAATCCTTTCACCAGGATTCCACGCTCGAAATGTTTGGTGCTTGTCCCAAATTTTCTGCCACTTCGGCTCTATCAGGAGAAATGGATATTGCTTGCGTTCGCTCGACATAAGCCGCGGATATTGCGGAAACCATCGATGGACGGCAATGGCAGATTTTTCGACAATGATATCAAAC
>CAMAWP010000448.1 GCA_945861765.1 Akkermansia muciniphila
GGCAGCGACGATGATCGAGGCGGATTCTTTAACAGCGAAGTGCGGTTCAACGCCGTGCAGAGCACAACGTATTTGGTCAAAGTCAAAGGCTTTGAAGGCGCCACCGGACGGATCGTGGTCAGTTTCAAATTGCAGATCACGACACAGCAACTGCCTGTCATCACAACAGCACCGGCCAGCCAGACGGTGGCCGTGAGTGTTGACGTGGCTTTTACAGTGGCCGCGCATGGTGCCGACCTGAGTTACCAATGGTACAAAAACGATGTGGCCATTCCGAATCAAACGAGCACTCGTTTGGACGTCAGAAATGTTCAGGAAGCGGATGCGGCCAGGTACACTGTCAAGATTACGACTACCACTGGAGGAAGTGCGCTGACCGTCGAGAGCCTGCCCGCTATTCTGCAAATAGGTCCCCCCAATATCGCCGCTGTGGACAAGTTTAAGAACTCGACCAAACTCGACAGCACGGGGCCGCACTTGGCCAGCGCTTCGCTGTTGCCGCTCAAAAGCTCCGGAAGTTCGCGCGCGAGCGGCTATTCCGGATCACAAGTGTTCACCACCTTGGGCGCGAGCAAAGAAGCGGGCGAACCGAACCACTGCGACGTCGTCGGTGGAGCATCGCAGTGGTTCACTTACCAGGCGCCGCCGACAGCGAATGGCATCTTGCGAGTTAGCACGGAGGGAAGCAGTTTTGATACACTCCTAGCGATCTACACGGGGCCGGGCAGCGACTTCGAGTCTCTGAAGGTAATAGTGTACGACAACAACAGCGGCAAGGACGGCATCACCAGTGTCACCAGCTTCCCAGTGACATCTGGAACCACCTATTACATCGCGGTCGATGGAGTCAAAGGCGCCTCCGGAGCTGTGAAGTTGAGCTACGAATTTGGATTGGCCCCCGTGCTCTCTCAGCAACCGGCCAGCCAGGCCGTAGTGCTCGGAGCCAATGCCACGTTGTCCGTGGGAGTGACGAATATGTTGAGCAGCGTCACCACCAATGTTCCGGCGGTGACCTATCAATGGACGCGTGACGGGCTCAAACTTGCCGGAGAGACAGGCGCCTCTCTCCTCTTGCGAAACGTGCAACAGTCCAGCGTGGGAAACTACGCTGTAATTGTCTCAAACCTGGCGGGTTCAGCGACGAGCAGCGTCGCGCGCGTCACTGTGACGGTGCCTGTTGCCATCACTGGCCAGCCGCAAAATCAGGCCATCAAGGTTGGATCTCGGGCTCTTTTCAGTGTCGTCGCCAACGGAACTCCAACGATCCTTTACCAATGGCGGTTCAATGGCGTTAACATTGCCAGGGCGACCAACGCCAGCTACTCAATCAACGTCGTTCAGCAGACTGACGCTGGCGGTTATAGCGTGCTCGCTAGCAACGGAGGGGGTTCGACGCAGAGCCAAGAAGCGACTTTAGAGATCACCCAGCCACCGCGAATTACGACGCAACCGGCCAATCAGACGGCGAATGTTGGAAACCCGGCGACCTTCACGGTCACTGCTGAAGGAACGCCAACACTGCGTTATCAATGGCGGTTCAATGGCGTAAACTTACCGAACGCCACGGAATCCTCGCTCCGTCGAGCCCTGACATGCTCGAGCGCCAGAAAAGGTCAGGGTTCGAGGGGACTCTCACCCCACCCAGGTTCATGGGCAGAACTGCTGATGATGAGACCAACCCCATTTACCACAACAGGCGCAGTCCCGACGTTTCGTATTGCTTAAGATCGTGGTCAGCCGAGAGCAGAGTCATCCGCTGGCGAATGCACTGCCAAACCAGCATTCGGTCAAACGGATCCTTGTGAGCCGCCTTGGGCAAGAGATGGGAGGAGGCAGCATCAGAAGCTTCGAGCGTGCAAATCGTCAAACCCAAATCCTCGGCGACTTCGGGCATTTGTTCCGGTCGCACGCCGTGCAACTCAAGCTTCCCCAGAGCGTGCTTAATCGCAATTTCCCAAAACGAGACCACACCGACTTGCACCTCCAGGCTTCGATCGGAAATAATGGTCCGGGCCTTGACGCTGAGATTCGCCGGTTGGATGGCGGCCCAAAGAAAGGCGTGTGTGTCGAGCAGGTAAATCATCCTCTGAGAAACTCCGCTTCCGTCATCTTAAAACCTATCCGCACCTTGAAACGAGCCTTGCCCTCCATGATGCCTAGGGGACGGCGCTTGGTGGCCGGGTCTGATCTGGCGGGGACAAGCCAAGCGACGATCTCCTTTTTTCGGCCATATTGAATGGCGATTTTCTTCCCCGCCAGGAACTCGTCCAAAATCGTCGAAAACCGCGCTTTGAAATCACCGACGCTCACCTTTTTCATCGGACAAGCCTAACGCTCCGTTCCAAGTTGTCAACTTGTCAAGTTTGCTTGTCAAGTTTGTTCACATCCCGCCAATGGCGATGAGCTTGCTCTGCGTGCGGAAGAAAATCGTGCCGTCCGAAATCGCAGGCGTGGCCATGCAGATGTCACCGAGGTCGTTGTTCGCAGCGATGGAGAATTGATCCGTCACCGGCACAACTACCACTTTTCCAGTCTCGCCGGGGAAATAGAGATGCCGTCCGTCCGACACCGGCGAAGCCGTGTAACCTTGGGATAGCCCGAGCCGCTCGCTGTAAAAAATCCTTCCGGTCTTCCCGTCGAAGCAGGTGATGACGCCCGCATCCGAGCAACCATACACCCGATTGTTCACGGCGATCGGCGTTTGCATATAGCTACCTTGGCGCGGATGCACCCACGCGATGGCGGCATTTGTGCCGGCGGGCGTGGAAGCTGTGATGTCGCCGACGGCGTCGGGACGGATGGCGCGCATGGGGCGCAGATTGCCGTGGGCGCTCGTCAAATAAATCAGTCCGTTCGCGAAGATGGGCGTGGGCACGGGAATATCGCCACCACCGTTGAGCCGCCATAATTCATTTCCGTTCGCGAAGGCGTACCCGCCGGAATGATGCCAGCCGTTGACGACGATTTGTCTGCGATCGCCCGACTCGACGATCGTCGGGCAACTCCACGTCGGGACATCGTTGCGCGTGGTGCGCCACAGTTCTTTTCCCGAAGCGATTTCATAGGCCGCGAGAAAGGAATTCGTTTGCACGTCACAAAGCACGATCACTTTGCCATCGTGGATGATTGGCGAACTGGCGAATCCCCATTGCGCCGACGGCACGACGTAATAGCCGGAGTCCATCGGCCCCAAATCCTTTTTCCAGAGTAGTTTTCCTTCGGTGTCAAAACAGAAAAGCCCTTCCGAACCGAAGAGGGTCACGATGCGGCGACCATCGGTGGCAGGCGTGGAATTGCAATGCGTGGATTTCGGATGCCGCTTCACGCGCGGTACGGCTTCGTGGCCCAGCACGTTCCAGAGAATTTTCCCGGAGGCGCGCTCGACTGCTAGCAAGCGCCATTGATTCGAACCCGTCTCGCTCACCGACGCGATGTCGCCGTAGAGACCCACCTTCAGCTCTTTGTCGCTCAGGCCAACCACGGTTGCGACATAAATACGGTCACCCGAAATGATGGGCGAAGCGTGCGCCAAACCCGGCAGGGGTGTCTGCCAGCGGACATTTTTTCCGGTCGCAATGTTCCATTCCGTCGGCAGCGGTTTGCTCGTATTAACGCCGCTCGCCTGCGGGCCGCGGTACTGCGGCCAATCCGCCGCATGGCTGCTTGCCACGGCGAGCGCAAACACAACGAAAGCGACGAGCCAACGAGGAGAGCTGCTACTGTTCATGGCATCAGAAGACAAAAATGCCGCGCCTTTGGCAAGCGGCGGCGTGCTGCACGCCTCCGGCTTGCGCCACTGAACTGCATAGTTCACACGTTATCGGAGGTGGCGATGCCGCGCTGCGGAGGTGCCGAATGGCTGTGCGGGCGCCGTTCCCTTTATCGAGCCGTCAGTTGAAATCTCTCACTTCTGAACGCGGCGAGGAGGGCTCTGCGGGTCGGCTCAAGGGTGAAATTTTCAGAGGCTCGGGCTGCATCGGGTTGCGGGTGCAGTTCGCCATCGTCGTGAACTGGCTCGATGAGCGCAAGGCTTCGCTGGTATAACACTATGCATTCGACCTATGGTGACGTCTATCAAGGACCTGTTTAACCTTCCCGACGTGGTGCGCGGCGGGGATTTTGTGTTGCGCCTGGCCGAGGGACTGGAGGGTCTCGATAGGAAGAGGATGGTGAGATTGCCACCGGATAAAACACTCACACGAACCATCGCGTCGCGCTTCGCTTTGCCATGCGCAAGGTTCATGGGATGCTGGATTCGCTGCCAGTGCCCGTGTTCAGCGGCGGGCGGTGAACTGAACCTTTAGACATTTTCTACGCCCTCATTATCAGTGAGCCCGATCACCCATTTTCTTCTGAGCTGGAGTGTAGCAAGCACTCTTCCGAACTCCACAAGGCGAGATCGAGCCATCATCACTTTCGCCGGCATCGCCCCAGACTTGGACGGCTTTGGGATTGCCGCTGAGATTCTCACGAGTAATTCACCTCATCCGCTTCTTTGGTGGACTGACTACCACCATATCCTGGGCCACAATATCGCAGCCGCTGCTATGGTCACCGGCTTGGCAGTCGCCCTCTCGCGTTTCCATATCGGTAACGCTGTACGGGCATGCTTTACTTTCCATCTGCATTTATTTTGCGATGTTGTTGGTGCCCGCGGGCCTGATGGATATCAGTGGCCTGTTCCCTATCTTCTTCCATTCTCGAATTCTGTCCAATGGTCATGGAACGGTCAGTGGGCTCTCAAAGCTTGGCAGAATATCGCAATTACAATCACGGCTATAACCATAACTCTCATTCTTGCTTGTCGCCGAGGCTATTCCCCGATCGAGTTCATATCCTCAAAAGCTGATCAGATCTTTGTGGCCACTCTTCGAAACCGGTTTCCGTTTCTATCCAAAAATGCCTAACGAAGAACGGATAGCTTTGGCCGGAGCGAGAGTTGGAAGCATCGCTGGAGAGCCATCGGAATCCAAATCCAGGGGCTGAGGCAGATCCCGCAAGCAAGAGAGCGCGCTCGCAGTGTGCATTTCAGGCGGCAGACACAAGAAGTCCTCCATTGCCTCCGGTTCAAACGCTCGCTCTAGGCTCTCAGGAACCATTACGTTCCGGCCACGAGATTGATCTGGTGTGTTTCTCTCACCAGATGACAGGCTCCAAGGTTCATGTCGTGGGTGACGTCGGGGATGACACCGGGAGATGGGGACGGAGGGCGGTCAGACTGC
>CAMAWP010000449.1 GCA_945861765.1 Akkermansia muciniphila
CCGTTTCCAAACCGGCGATACCCGAGATCGCGAAGCCGAATCCGGTGTTGAAATTCCGGTTGGATAAACTTGATCGCAATCACCCCTACCTCACCGAGCGCGGCCTCACGCCCGAAACGATAGAGGACTTTGACGTTGGCTATTGTTCGAAAGGAATGATGGCGGACCGCGTCGCCATTCCCATCCGCGACGCGGAAGGCAACGTCGTGGCTTACTCAGGGCGCTGGCCGGGTGAACCACCTGAGGGCACCCCGAAATACAAGCTCCCGCAGGGCTTCCGAAAGGCTCTGGAGCTCTTCAACATCGACCGTGCTATCAAGGAACCGGGGCCGTTGGTCATCGTCGAAGGATTCTTCGGCGCGATGAACCTCCATCAGCACGGCTGTCGCAAGGTCGTTGCCCTCATGGGCAGCACCATGTCCTCGGCGCAGGAGGAGCTGATTCGCAAGCACACCGACCGGAACAGTCAGATCATCGTCATGCTCGACGAGGACGAGGCGGGCAAATTCGGACGCGAGGACATCGCGGTGCATTTGTCCCGGTTTGCGTATGTCCACGTCCACGTGTTCGCAGAGAAAGACAAACAACCAGAGCACCTGACCGCCAAAGAAGTGGCGGCCATGTTCGCCTGAAAGGAGAACCGACATGAATGCAACCAATGTTCCGATTGCCTTATTTCGATTGGGCCGGATTGTGGCGACACCCAACGCGCTTGGCAAACTCACGCAAAGCGACATCCTAACCGCCCTGCAACGGCATCAGACCGGAGACTGGGGCGACGTGGACGAAGAAGACCGTCAAGCCAACGACCAAGCGTTACAGGAAGGAACCCGGCTCTTCTCGGTTTATCACTCCGCGACCGGAATCAAGTTTTGGGTCATCACGGAGGCAGATCGCTCGGCAACGACGTTTTTGCTGCCCGAGGATTATTGATCCCACTCGCCTTCCCCGCCATTGAGGAAGGCGTTCTTAACTCTCGTCGGCCAAAATAGACAGGTCGTCCGCGCTTCGCGGCGAGAGTAACCCAACCGGAAGCAACCCGCTAGAAGCAGATGGACGGCCGGAAAGAAAACAACGTGGACCAGCCCGAATTATTCAAATTCCAACCTCGAAAAACCCGAAAGCGAAAGGAGCCGCAGGAATACAAAGTCGTCGCCCTGCGCGAATGTCCCGTGCCCGAGAAGATGCACGTCTGCGAAACCCCGGAGCAAGCCGCTGAATACTGGCGCACACATGTCACGACGACCCCTCATTACGATCCTGAACGCGAGTGTTTCGTTGTCTTGATGTTGAATACCCGACGCCGAATCAAGGGTCACCACTTCGTCTCGATCGGAACGATGGATACCCTGTTAATTCATCCTCGCGAAATCTTCAGAACAGCTTGCATTGTAGCCGCTTCGGCCATTGTTCTCCTGCACAATCACCCTTCGGGAGTTATGCCGCATTCCGTTTTATGCCGCATCTGAGCGAGATTTGCTTTTGAAACACTTCGGTTGAGTATTTGGGCGCGGCATAAAAATGGGGTGCACGGACGGGGAGGAGATGGATTCTGGGATGGATGAATACAAAATCTATCCTGTCAGGCGGCTCTTTTGGGCCGCTTTTTCCTTACATCAACCAATACCTTACTGAACTCACAGAACAGGGGTATGCAGTTGGATCACACTACGAGCAAGTTCACGTCCTCAAGATGTTTGACGGTTGGCTTGAGCGGACCGGTCGTGACGCGCGAGGCTTAAATGAGGCAGTCACCTGCGATTTTCTGCGGCGTGTCATCAAGCCGGGCTACGCGAAAAATGCCGCAAAATCAACGTTGCAGCGGTTACTGACGATGCTCCGCAAGATTGGAGCCACGCCGGCAGCTCTCACGGCGCGTCCAAGTCCGTGCGAACAGTTGACGTGTGCTTATGAGTGCTTTCTTTTGGGAGAACGTAATCTATCGCGGGTAACAGGCGTTTCGCATCGACGCTTCGTCAGCAGGTTCTTGTCCGAAACATTTGGAGGCGATCCACTGAATTTGCCCAAACTGCGTGCGCTGGATGTGACTGCATTTGTGCAGCGGCACGCGCACCGGCACGGCCCAGGAGAAGTGAAAAGCCTGTTGGCAGCAATGCGGTCGTTTTTGCGTTATCTGCAATACAAAGGTTTGATCAATAGCGATCTCTCGCTGGCCGTTCCCAAAGTGGCGTGTTGGTCGTTCTCGACGGTCCCGAAACATCTGTCGCCAGATCAAGTGCGGCAGGTCTTGCGCCATTGCGACCGAGACACGGCGCTGGGGCGACGCGATTACGCAATCCTGATTCTGCTGGCGCGGCTCGGTTTGCGGGCGGGTGAAGTTGTCCGACTCAACCTCGAAGATATGGATTGGGAAAACGCGCGAATCACGGTGTGCGGCAAAGGCGAAAAATGGGCACAGTTGCCGCTGCCAGCGGATGTTGCACGAGCCATTGCGCTTTATTTGCGCCGCGATCGGCCACGCTGCACCAGCCGGCGCGTGTTCATTCGCAATTATGCTCCTATCGGCGGATTCAACAGCGCCGTTGCCATTGCAAGCATCGTAGGACGCGCCCTGACGAGGGCCGGAGTGGCCTCGACTCGAAAGGGCGCGCATCTGCTGCGTCACAGTCTGGCGACGGACATGCTGCGCAAGGGAGCATCGCTCGATGAGATTGGGGAGATTCTCCGCCACAAAAGTCCCGACACGACGGCCATCTATGCCAAGGTTGATCTCAATGCCTTGAAAGCGTTGGCCCTGCCCTGGCCGGGAGGTGTGCGATGACACCGCTGCATCAGGCCGTTAAAGACTACCTCGCACTCCGCCGCAGTCTCGGGTTCAAACTCAAGGAATACGGAGAGTGCCTGCGCGAGTTTGTCTCATTTTTGAAGGAGAACGGAGCGTCGCATATCACCAACAAGCTTGCGGTCGAGTATGCCACGCAACGCCAGGACGAAAAATCTGTCTCGTGGGCACGCCGACTCATCATCATCCGTGGTTTTGCACGTTACCGCATAGGGGCTGATCCAAGGACCGAAATCCCTCCGGTCGGGTTGTTGAGGTTCCGATCCCGGCGGGCGCGACCCTATCTCTACTCTGAGAATGAAATCCGTCGCCTGCTCGAAGCGGCGCTGAAGATGGAATCTCCCCACAAGTTGCAGCCCCGTACTTACTACTGCCTCTTTGGGTTGCTGGCAGTGAGCGGCTTGAGGGTGGGGGAGGCGATCAATCTCCAACCGCAGGACGTGGACTGGTCAGAGGGAGTCCTCACCATCCGTGGCGCGAAATTTGGGAAATCGCGTCTGGTTCCGCTGCACCCTTCCACGCTCGCGGTGCTGCTGGATTACGCCAAACGCCGCGACCAAATCTTCGCTGGGCGCCCCATGTCCACCTTCTTGGTGACGAGCCACGGCACGAAACTGGAGAAAACGAATCTGAGCCGAATCTTCCGTGAGCTATCGCGGCAAATCACCATCCGCAAACCGGGCGTACGGCATGGCCCACGGTTGCACGACTTCCGGCATCGCTTCGCCATCGAGACGCTTCTGCGTTGGTATCGGAGTGGGGAGCAAGTCAGTCGCCGTATGCCTGTGTTATCGACGTATCTCGGGCACGTGAACGTGAGCGGGACGTATTGGTATTTGGGCAGCACACCGGAGTTGATAGCGGCTGCCAGTACACTTATTGAAACCCGGTGGAAAGGAGTCGTCTGATGAAATCAACCCCGGACTTCTCTCCCCTGTGCCAGTCGTTTTTTTCAAAGTGGCTGATCGCGCAACGCAGGGCGAGCCCACACACCATCTCGGCGTACGCGCAGACGTTCCGATTGCTCGCGACGTACGCGCAGAAGCGGCTGCGCACTCCACCGTCCAAACTATCGTTGGCACAACTCGACGCGGCCTTTTTAGCGGAGTTTTTGGACCACTTGGAATCGAGCCGATCCAACGGCGCGCGCAGTCGCAATGCACGGCTTGCCTCCCTGCGCTCCTTTTACCACTACGCCGCATTGGAAACTCCGCAGCACGCGGGCTTAATCCAGCGGGTGCTGGCGATCCCATATAAGCGGCTCACGCGGCGGCTCGTGAGTTATCTTACCCGGCCGGAAGTGGAAGCCGTGCTTGGTAATGTGGATAAATCCACCTGGATAGGACGACGCAACCACGCCCTGCTGTTAGTCGCTGTGCAAACAGGTCTGCGGCTCTCCGAGATTACCGAGTTGCGACAAAAAGACGTGGGGCTCGGTCCCGGCGCCTACGTCCGCTGCGAAGGCAAGGGACGAAAAGAACGATGCACACCACTGGCGAAACCAACCGTGGCTGTGCTTAAAGCCTGGATCAAGGAACAGGGCGATGACGAATCGCGCTTCCTCTTTCCCAGCAGCAGCGGCGGGCGACTCAGCGCGGATGCTGTGCAGCACGCACTCGCCAAACATGTCACCGCAGCTCAACGCGCGTGCCCATCGCTTGCGAAAAAGCGTGTGACACCTCATGTGTTACGCCATACCGCAGCGATGGAGTTGCTTCAGGCGGGAGTTGATCGAGCGTTGATCGCCATCTGGCTCGGCCACGAGTCGCTTGATACAACGCAAATCTACTTGGACGCGAACCTCCAGTTAAAGGAGGCCATCCTCAACAAACTGAACCCGATGCAAAGCAAGCCAGGACAATACCGGCCTGACGACCAACTGTTGAGCTATCTCAAAGGTCTCTAAAAATCCGCCGTTTTATGCCGTATCGGAGAGCGGTTCCCCCAAAGGAAAACCGGGGAAATCGTAAGCCATGCGGCATAAAATGGGATACGGTATAACTCCGGTTATGCTGCATACGGCATAACGGGAGATCCCACACCATCGGAAGCGGACATCAAAGTCACCCGCGATCTGATCCGCGCCGGCCAAATGATGAAGATCGAAATCCTCGACCACGTCATCATCGGCACGCAGCGTCACTCCAGTCTTCGAACCATGGGATATTTTTACTAAAATTGAACTCACGCCTCGACGGCATTTTCCGTCGGGGCTTTTTTCTTTGTCCCCAGATTTCAAATTTGGGCGAAAACGCAAGGAGCTCTACCAGGCGTGCGCTGTTAATCCACAACACCATTTCGCGGCGCGGCATGTTATCATTCACCGTTGGAGGCGGCTCGCTTCTGTCGAGTCCGTCCATTTGTCCTTCTTGAACCCTGAA
>CAMAWP010000450.1 GCA_945861765.1 Akkermansia muciniphila
ACTCCGTTAATCCAAACGTTAAACCCATCGTTCAAGAGGACCTCCAGTTGCAACTGGTTTATCGCTGACGGATTGGTGACTTGAAAAGTTTTGCGCAAAAATACCGACGTGTAACTTCCCCGCATGTCACTGAGACTGGTCGCCACAAACCCTTCCCCGTAGCCGATCGGTGCAGGACCGAGCTGCCAGCCTGAGTCCTCAAAAGCCAAGCGACGCCAGTCGGATGTCGGTGCCGAGGCTTCCGTTCTGCCTTTGAAATACTTCCACGTGGAGCGCTCAGGGATGAGCGTTTCAGTCGGCGCGTTGGGGCTTCCACCCGCTGAGGCGCGCCAGCTTCCACCCAGATCGTTGTCGAAATTTGGATTAACCAGCTCGATCGAATAACCGGGTGGATCCCCGACAGTTGGCCAGGGGAAGCCAAGCTGGTAATCCACAGCATCCACCACGTTCTTAGTCCCATCCCGCAACGAAATCCGCTCCCCTTCATTGGACAGCATTCCGGTCCACGGACCCGATGCGTTCACGCCAAACTTTGCGCGAAGTGCCGTTGGATCGGCCGCGACAACAATATAGCCACTCGGAGAAAGCGCAGTCCCTGCGGGAAACGTAAAAGCAACTCCCCCTGATAACGACCAGCCGGCTAGACTGACCGATGTGGTGCCTGAATTAAAAAGCTCCACAAACTCGACCAGCTCAGTCTTCACCGCTGAGTTGTAATGAATCTCATTGATGACAACTGAGCTTTGAAGTTCCGCTGGGATACCAAGGATTGCAAAAAGAGAAATCGTCAACCGATGAAATAGCCTGCAATTGTTTTGATGCACAAATTTACGTAAAGCTGACTCTCCCGCATCCGCCGTCCGCAACGCGGAAAAAAAGTTCGTCAATAAATTCTCAAGAATCAAGCCAGAGCGTTGGAAGAGGTGTCGAGAGATTACAGAGGATAATCCAGCTTAGTTCCGGTGGTTGGGTCCAACGGAATGGCTTTGAGGTAACTGGGAACCAATTCGCCGAGGCTCTTTGGCCGTTCTCCTTTTTCCAACTCGTAAGCGTGGACCGCAGCATCGAGTAAAAGCACGTTCGCTTTGCGTGCTTGATCCCGGCACTTCTGCACTAAGTTTACCTGGGCCGGCTTCATCGCGCGGGACATCAAGAATCCAACATATCGATCGCGCCAACCGGACACATGGCGGAAATAGAACTTCTCTTGCTCCAATACATTCTCCGCCGATTCGCTTCTACGTCGGATAAGCTCCAGACCTTCGATGACCTCACGGCATTGTTTGGCATCGAGGCTATTGATCAGACCCCGAAGAGAATCTTCCGCCCTTGCCTCGCACGCCAAACCAACCAACTTATCGATCATGAGCCCGCCTCGCGCAGACTCCTGGCCAAACCGTATAGCATCCAAATAACTCCTTGCGGCGTCGCCGCGGCGGTCCTCGAGTGCGGCCAACCGGCCTTCAGCGGTCAAAACACGACATAGTTCCTTGAGAGACGCCAGTTCCGGCAAATGGCTGCCAAGATAAGTCGCTGCATTGGTCGAAAAATCTGTCGTGACTCGGCATTCGCGACTCAAGCCAAGGTGGACCAATCGTAGCGGTTCGACGTTCTGACTAACAAGATCACGCAACTCCTCCAGCTTCCACGCGGATGGACTGTTCGCGAGGAGTGGCATGGCGACAACGCTTTTCCCCGCCTTGAGAAAGTCAATATACCCGTTCGGAGAGGGCCATCGCTGTAAAGAAGCTGGAGCGCGCGGCCTGATCATCTCGACCGCGAGGACCACGAGCGCGGCTGCGACCGCAAGGGAAATGAGAATTCTACCTTTGTTGAACCGTTGAGCTGACATCGGAGGAGAGGATATCCGTGACGGACGGTTCGATGACTATTACAAATTCTGAAAGCCTTTCCTCAACCGGCATAGGCTTCCATGCCCACACAGGAGCAAACGAGATTGCGGTCGCCATAGACATTGTCAATTCTCCCGACCGGAGGCCAGAACTTGTGTTCACGAGTCCACTTAACTGGATAAGCGGCTTGTTCACGTGGATAGGGTCGATCCCATTTGTCTGAGATGACAGCTTCGGCGGTGTGTGGGGCGTTTTTCAATACGTTGTTCTGCGGGTCCACGGTCCCGGATTCAATGGCACAAATTTCAGCGTGGATGGCGATGAGAGCATCACAGAAGCGATCGAGCTCATCCTTCGACTCGCTTTCGGTCGGCTCGACCATCATGGTGCCGGGGACAGGCCACGAGATAGTAGGGGCGTGAAATCCGTAATCCATCAACCGTTTCGCGACGTCTTCGACAGTGACACCTTTAAACTGTCGCAGGTCCAAAATACATTCGTGAGCGACCATTCCACCTCTGCCTTTATAGAGGGCGGGAAAGTAAGGCTCCAGCCGCTGGGCCATGTAATTCGCATTCAGGATCGCGACTTGTGTGGCCTTCGCTAGTCCATGTCCGCCCATCAATGCAATATAAACCCATGAGATCGTCAGAATACTGGCGCTGCCCCACGGCGCGGCGGCCACGGCACCCAGCTTATGCTCCTCTTCAAACGGGATCACAGGATGGTTCGGCAAGAAAGGCAGCAAATGCGGCGCGACGCAAATCGGCCCGACTCCCGGCCCGCCCCCGCCATGGGGAATGCAAAAGGTCTTGTGCAAATTGAGATGACAAACATCCGCACCGAGCTCAGCCGGCCGGCAGAACCCAACTTGCGCGTTCATGTTCGCCCCATCCATGTACACTTGCCCACCGTTGTCATGAACGACTCGACAAATCTCCTTGATAGTCTCCTCGAAAACGCCGTGTGTGGACGGATAAGTCACCATCAACACTGCCAGATCGCTGCGATGCGACTGTGCTTTCGCTTTCAGATCCGCGAGATCGATGTTGCCCTGGCTATCGCACAGGACAGGGACGACGCTGAGGCCCGCCATGACAGCGCTGGCTGGGTTCGTCCCGTGAGCCGATTGAGGAATCAAACAGACGCCGCGTCGGCCCTCACCGCGATGCTCGTGGTATTTGCGGATGGCGAGCAAACCAGCATATTCGCCCTGAGAGCCGGCGTTCGGTTGCAAGGAGACACCGACGAATCCCGTGATCTCGGCGAGCCATTTTTCCAATTGGCCAAAGAGGATTTGATAACCCTCAGTTTGCTTCAGCGGGGCAAACGGATGAATCTTGCTGAACTCCGGCCACGAGACCGGAAACATCTCCGCGGTAGCATTCAGCTTCATCGTGCAGGAGCCGAGTGGAATCATCGAATGCGTTAGCGAAAGATCCCTCGATTCCAACTTTCGAAGATAGCGCAGCATCTCGGTTTCGGAGTGATATCGGTTGAATACCGGGTGCTCGAGGTAGGGACTGCTTCTTCGGAAGGGCGAATCGAACTGCGCCGAAATCTTCCTGGAAATCTCCTCGGCGGTGAATTCCACGGGGATGCCTCGATTGAATATCTGAAACAGCTCGTTGACGTCACGGGCGCAAGTCGTTTCATCCAGGCAGACACCAATGACATGTTCATTAATCGGGCGGAGGTTGATCTTCAGTTCCTCGGCAATCTCCATGGTCGTTCCGGCTGGACGACTGCCAAAATCGACGCGCAATGTGTCGAAAAAAGGCAACGAACCGACCGAGAAACCAAGCTGTCTCAGGCCCGTTGCCAATACGGTGGTCAAGAGATGAATCCGTCGTGCAATTCGTTTGAGGCCAGACGGGCCGTGATACACAGCATACATCGCAGCCATATTGGCCAGCAGCGCTTGCGCTGTGCAGATGTTGCTCGTAGCTTTCTCGCGCCGGATATGCTGTTCCCGCGTCTGCAACGACAAACGGTAGGCCGGTTTACCCTGCGCATCTTTGGACACGCCTACGAGCCGGCCAGGCATTTGCCGCTTGAACGCATCGCGAGTGGCGAAGAAAGCGGCATGCGGTCCCCCATAACCCAGCGGAACTCCAAAGCGTTGCGCGCTGCCAACAGCCACGTCGGCGCCAAACTCTCCTGGGGGCGTGAGCAAAGTCAAACTCAGCAGATCCGCTGCTACAATCGCCAGAGCGCTCACCTGATGCGCGGATTCGATGAATCGCCGATAATCGTGAATTACTCCGTAAGCGTCCGGATACTGAAGCAAGACGCCGAACACTTTCGCCGTAAGCTCAAACGTCTTGTGATCGCCAACGGTGACATCAATTCCCAGCGGGAGGGCACGCGTCCTCACCACTTCGATGGTTTGGGGATGACACGTCTGGGAAACAAAAAACAGCTTCTTATCCTCTTTTCCGTTGAGACCGTAACACATGGTCATCGCCTCGGCGGCGGCAGTTGCTTCGTCGAGCAAAGAGGCATTGGCGATTTCCATTCCCGTTAAGTCGATGACCATTGTCTGAAAGTTGAGCATGGACTCGAGGCGTCCCTGCGAGATCTCGGCTTGGTAAGGGGTGTACTGGGTGTACCAACCGGGATTTTCCAGGATGTTCCGCTGAATCACGGGGGGAATAATGCAGTCATGATAACCCATTCCAATGTAGGACCGGAACACTTGGTTCTTCGAGGCGATCTCTTTGAGCTCAGCAAGAAGTTCGTACTCAGTCCGGGGGGTTGGCAAATCGAGCGGCTTGACCGTCCTGATCTTCCTGGGAATAGCCTTGTCGATCAACTCGTCTAAGGTCGAAAGCTTCAGCAACTCCAGCATTTGGACCATTTCTTCGGCACTCGGGCCAATATGTCGGTCCACGAAGCGATCGGGATGAGCCAGCGCAGATGACGGCTCTGCCGAGATCTGATTCGACCGTTCGCCCTTGCCTTGCTGCGATTTACTCAACGCATGTTGGGTTTCAAACATGCGAGGAAAGTAGAGTCCAATGGACGCAAATCAAGAGTGATTTAGAAAGCGACGCGCCAGTCAGAACTTCCCGTGTTGAGGTACGTAGTCCCGGCTTCAGCCGGAGGGGCATGGGCAAGTCCACAGGCGTGGGATTCTCCGCCGCGCCGCCGCCTGAAGGCGGGACTCCATGCGTGCCAAAATGAGAACACCCCGAACTTTGTGCGCGCATTGCGCCCTTGAACGGTGGGGCGAGACTCTCTCCGAGCTGTAGTCTCCGAGCCGGAAGCCGTCGAGCCCTGACATGCTCGATGGGCAGAAAAGGTCAGGGTTCGAGGGGAC
>CAMAWP010000451.1 GCA_945861765.1 Akkermansia muciniphila
ATTGCGCCCTTGAACGGTGGGGCGAGACTCTCTCCGAGCTGTAGTCTCCGAGCCGGAAGCCGTCGAGCCCTGACATGCTCGATCGCCAGAAAAGGTCAGGGTTCGAGGGGACTCTCACCCCACCCAGGTTCATGGGCAGAACTGCTGCGGACGGCGGAAACCGTCAAACTTCCACTCGCGGAGAGGACGACGTTATTCGGGTTCAAGCCGAGACTCAGTTCCTCGACCGCCGTGCCGAGTTAGCCAGGAATTGATGGCTACCCGCCCCGGGAACTCTTATGTTCTGTCTCATGAGATTCATCCGGAACACTGACGAAACTTTCATGTCCCTAACCGCCATGCTCCTCTTCCCTATGCTCGGACTCCAGGCAGCCGAAGCGAATCCCCGCACGGCGATGCGGCTCAGTTTACCGCTTGATTACCAGGTCCATCAACGCGCCACCCGAGCTGAGGGAAGAATCATCGTTGCCGGGTCTTTGACAAAAGCCAGCGAACATTCCAGCACGATGGAAGCGAGGCTCGTTGGGGCAAAGACACCAGCGGAGTGGCAAAAGCTGGCGACGATCACATCGGGCGTGACCGAGTTTCACGCCGAGATGAACGGCCCGGCAGGTGGTTGGTATCGGCTCGAAGTGCGAGTGAAGCACGCCAACGCCATCGCTGCGGAAACCGCGGTCGAGCACGTCGGCGTTGGGGAAATCTTTGTCATCGCGGGACAGTCGAATTCCGCCAATCACGGCGAGGAGCGGCAGCAGCCGAAAGCGGGGTTGGTCGCCGCCTTCCATGACGGCAAGTGGCAGCTCGCGAATGACCCGCAACCGGGCGCGAGCGGAAACGGCGGAAGTTTCATTCCGCCTTTTGGCGACGCCATCGCCGAGCGTTTCAAAGTTCCAGTGGGCATCATCGGCACGGGTGTCGGAGCCACGAGCGTCCGGGAATGGCTGCCGCGCGGACAGCGCTTCCCGAACCCGCCAACTCTGATAGGCAACGTCACGCAGCTTACGACCGGCGAGTGGGAGAGCAAAGGGACACTGTTCGATCGTCTGGTCACCCGCATGAAACAGCCCGGCTCGCATGGGTTCAGAGCAGTGCTGTGGCACCAAGGCGAGTCCGACGCGAACCAGAAAGATGCTAACCGCACGTTGCCCGGCGGGCTTTACACGAAATTCCAGGAGCAGATCATCCTCGACTCACGCCGCGAAGCGGGATGGGAGGTGCCATGGTTTGTGGCGCAAGTGAGCTACCACACACCGGACGACGCCGGTTCTCTGGACATCCGCGCCGCGCAGCAGGCGTTGTGGAAATCGGGAGCCGCCCTCGAAGGTCCGGACAGCGACGCCATGACCGGCGACCTCCGTGACAGCGGTGGCAAAGGAGTTCATTTTAGCGGCAAAGGACTCCGCGAACATGGAGCGCGCTGGGCCGGGAAGGTCGAGCCGTGGCTGGAGCAGCAACTTGCCAGCGCGTCGCCGCCCGCCGTCCGAGCCAAGCCGAGGGCGTCCACCGCGCCGCCAAAACTCACTCTGCCCAATACGGAGAATTTCACAGTCGAAGGTCGGCCTGCGTTTGTCTTCCTTCCGCCCGAAGCCAAGCGTGCGAATCCGCAACCATGGGTTTTCTACGCGCCGACTTTGCCCGGCTATCCCGACGAAGCCGAGCGTTGGATGCACGAGCAGTTCCTGGCCGCAGGCGTCGCGGTGGCAGGCGTGGATGTGGGCGAGTCGTACGGAAGCCCGAAAAGCCACGCGGTGTTCGACGCGCTTTACGGCGAGCTGACCCGGAAGCGTCTATTCGCGATGAAGCCGTGCCTGCTCGGACGAAGCCGGGGCGGACTGTGGGTGAGCAGTTGGGCCATCGCGAACCCGGGCCGTATCGCCGGCCTAGTCGGCATCTACCCCGTGTTCGACTTCCGGAGTTATCCGGGACTCAAGAGCGCCGGGCCTGCTTACGGAGTGACCCCTGCGGAGCTCGAAGCACGCGCTCAGGAGTTCAATCCGATTGCGCGCATCGGAGTCCTGGCCAAGGCGCGGGTGCCCGCCGCGCTCATCCATGGCGATATGGACAAGGTGGTGCCGCTCAAGGAGAACTCAGCCGAATTCGTCCGCCGCTACAAGGAGGCTGGCGCTGAATCGCTCGTGAGGCTGATCGTGCTCGAAGGCCACGGGCACGATTTCTTCGAGGGCTACTTCCATTCCCAAGAGCTGGTGGACTTCGCCATCGCGCGCGCCCGGGCCGGTGCGGGTCACTGAAGAACAAAAGGTGAAGGATTTATCCCAAGACCGATCCCAACCGCCGAGATTTGTTCTGGAAGAAATGAGGCCTCGCCGTCGCCTCAGACCAACGAAAACGTCAGTTAGAATCCGCCGCCGATGCCCCTGAGCAGCCCGCTGGTTTCCAGGAACGCGCGCAGGCCAGGGCGTTCGTCAGGGTCGAGCTTGCCGTTGGTGTTCTTGTCGAACATGGTCATCATCACCTGAACGCGTTCGCGCTGGCGGGTGTCTTCCTGAATGCGATCAATGAAAAGATCAACGTTATGATTCCGCTTGGCCTGGCGGAGTTCGGCCAGTTCCTCGTCGCGCGCCGGGATAACACTCAAGGTCATCGCCCCCATTTCATCCGTGGTCATGACACCCCACTTGACGCGCTTGGGCGGGCGGGTGGGATTGCTCGGATTCTCCGCCGAGTTGTCGTAGCTGATGGTGGCGTCCAATCGCGTGCCTTTGGGGAGGGTGATGCGATTCTTGTAAACGCAGTCCTCCTGCCAGTTGAAATCCCAGTCTGATATTTTCAGGAGCGTCTGCTGCTTACCATCGGGCAACGTGGCGATGAGAAGAAAGGTCCTTGCGAGATAATGCGCGTGAGGTGTCACGGAGAAAGCTTCGATGTCGATTGGGATTGTGAAGGAATCCTTCAGCGTGTAGTTGGTCGCGCCGGCGGGGATGTCCAGGCCGCTCAACCGGCCAAAAAGCGCCGGGAGCTGGATGGTGGTGAATTGACGCGTGGGCGGTTTGCTGGCGAAGTAGATTCCGACGGCGGAGGTTTCGTAATTGACCTTGCCGTCCGGATGGAAGTGGGTCTGGAGCACGAAATCGCTATTGGTCTTGAAACGCCATGCGAGCTCCGGGGGGAGTATCGTCGGCTCGCCGCCGACCGCCCAGCCACCGATCGGTTCGAACTGCCGACTGGAACGTCCGATCCCGTCGTAGCCAGGTTTCGGATCGCGGTCGTCAGCCTTCCGAGCTTCTCCGGATTCGTCGAGGTGGTAAAGCGCGTGATGAACGACGGTGCGGGCGATGGGACGAAACTCGATGGCGCGAACCCACTTGTCTTCCGGAAGATTCAACGGCAGGACGAAGTTCCGGTAGATGTCCAGCCCATCAGCGCTCACCTCGAACGGCTCTGGCATCTTGACGATGAGATCGGGTTTTCCGAGCTGCCAGCCTTCGGTGAACTGGGGCGGTGCTGGGAGTTTCGCCAGGTCGCCTTCCTTCATGCCCTGCCGATGCCACGCGCCCAGCAACGCGATCTGTTGGTCAGTCAGGCGCCGCTCATTGCTGAGCTCCACGTAGCCGTGGTCCGCGTGCCACGGAGGCATGAATCGTTTCCGAGTCACCTCCTCGATTTGTTTGCCGCGCTTCTTCGCGTCCTGAAAGTTGAGGAGCGAGAACGGCGCGGCTTCGCCAGGACGATGGCAGCGCGTGCAGTTTTGATACAGAATCGGAGCGACGTGCTCGGTAAACGTCACGTTTTCAGGAAGTGATTCCACAGCGCCGAATACGGTGCTGAACCCGCCAAACGTGGCGAAGGCAACGGTCGAGGCGAGCAGGGAATGAGCGAAAGATGGTATGGTCAGTGTCATGGCGCGTCGTAATTATGTTCCGGTTTGGACATGTCGTCTTCAGGGATATATCAATCACCACCCCGCTGAGTCGAGGCTGTAATGGCTTGCCCGCGATGGCCTGTCATGATGCTGGGCAGATTCCTTCACAGCTCCGCGCAAGCTCGATCCAGCCGGTCGCGCATTGAGAGACCTACTTACCCCGGCGAGTGGAACATCGCGACGGCGGTCGCCCAGCAGTGAGCTCCGCAACAATCCCGTCGATCATGGCGAGGCCGAAGGAAAGCTTTTTAAAGAATGAAGCATTGTGGGGCACAAGCACGAAGCGCGGATGCTTCGACCAGAGAGCGCGGAGTTTCCGGTCGAGCGCGACAGCTTCCTGGATGGATTCGTTGCGCGCCGGATTACCCACGACGATGCCCATCCCGCCGGCCGCTGCGGTCTCGAAGAAAATCACGGCGTCGTAGCGCGCCAGTTCGGTTTTCAATGTGGTGCCGACCGCGTCGAAGAAATGGGGCGTTTCGTCACGCCAATAGGCAGCACCATCCACGGTGCCACGATCGCACAGGTGGATGCGCCCCGGGAACAACGCGGACTGGGCGTCTTCGAGGTTTCGCTGGACATGATAGATCGCACGCTGCACCGCGTGGACAGCGAGAGCGGTGTTGGATCGAGGGAAGCCACCGGAGAAAAGCATTGTTGCCGCCTCGGAAACGATGACAACCCTCTCGCCAATCTGGCGGTGGAATAGATCTGCGGCGGTGGTCTTGCCACCACCAGGGCCACCGGTGAGAACAATCCGGCAGCGGCTATTCTCAGTGGCGGATGGTTGACGTGGGGAATGACGACTGGCGAATTGCGAGTCTCGGAGTGGGCGGACATAAATATCAATCAGCGTTCATCAGTAGTTCAAGAGTTCGTCTTGGTTGTAATAGGCCGGATTTGGCAGGCTTCGTCAACGGCCCGCCGCCGAGGGCAGCAATCCCACCCTTGAAAGGATGGACTATTCTCAAATCTCCCATCCGTGAGACGGCAGTCGGACAGCAATTCTGCCCATGAACCTGACCTGGGAGCGCTGGCGTCTCGCCGGCGTGTTCCTAATTTCGCCACAGCAACTCGCCGACGAGACGCCGGCGCTCCCAGGTTCATGGTCCCGATGCGGGTCCAATGTCGGAGGTGGAGGCTGCCCATGAACCTGGGTGGGGTGAGAGTCCCCTCGAACCCTGACCTTTTCTGGCGCTCAATCATGTCAGGGCTCGACGGCTTCCGGCTCGGAGACTACAGCTCGGAGAGAGTCTCGCCCCACCGTTCAAGGGCGCAATGCGCGCACAAAGTT
>CAMAWP010000452.1 GCA_945861765.1 Akkermansia muciniphila
TTTCCATTCGCGCCCGAAACTTTGAACAGCAGTGCTTCCGGCTGCAACCGGCGGCCCTGGCAATCAGCACACTTTTGATAAGCTCGATACCGGGAAAGGAGCACTCGGACGTGCATCTTGTAAGATCTCGATTCGAGCGAGCGGAAATAACCTTTGACGCCGTACCAGGCATGCGGCCATTCGTGCTCCGGATCTTTACCGTAATCCGCATCTCCCTGGATAACCCATTCCTGCCACTTCGCGGAAAGCTCCTCGAAGGCCACATCTGTCGGCGCACGACGCAATTTGCAGAACTTCAACAAGTCTTGCTGGCACTCAGCCGATTGCCCGGTTTGCCAAGGTTTGATCGCGCCTTGGGCTAGAGTAAGTGAGCGGTCAGGGATGGCCAGATCGTAGTCGATCGTGATCGTGCGTCCAAACCCCCGGCAGGTCGGACAGGCTCCGATCGGATGGTTAAAGCTGAAAAGAGCAGCCGAAGGCTCGCGATACTCCAGATCGCACTGGGCGCAATGGAAGCGACTGGAGAATCGCCGGGCACCATCTCCGCCCAAATAGCGGATCGTCAGAAGGCCCTTTCCAAAATGATACGCTTGTTCGCACGCCTCAACGAACCGGGAGCGATTCGAGGATGTCAGTCGGACACGGTCTTGGAGGACTGTTAAGCGCTTTGGATTTTCATTTTTCAATCGATCGATGGCCTCATCGATGCGAAGAATCTGAGGTTCAGCGCCGTGCTGAGCTGCGACCGTTGAATCCGAGAATAGAAGATGTTGGTAACCTTGTTTGGAAATCAAAGCCAACGATTCAACCAGAGAAACCTTTTCCGAAAGCGCCAGTTCAAACGTGATCAAAACCTCGATAGCCTCGGCACGTTTTTTGTCAACTGAGGTTGCCAGCGCTTCCCAGATTTGACCTGGAGAATCCTTGCCCACGGGCTGACCGCAACCTCGGCAATAGAGTTGAGCCAGATGCGACCAGACCACCTTCATGTAATCGCAGATTTCGGTGATCGTGCCCACTGTTGAGCGGGTCGATTTGACAGAGTTACGCTGTTCGATGGCGATAGCCGGGGGAATGCCTTGGATACTGTCCACTTGAGGCTTGTCCATCCGATCGAAAAATTGCCGTGCGTAGGGAGAAAACGTTTCGATATAACGCCGCTGCCCTTCGGCGTAGAGAGTGTCAAAGGCAAGCGAGCTTTTGCCAGAGCCGCTGACTCCCGTGATAACGATCAACTTGCCCGTCGGCAAATCGAGATCGAAGTTTTTCAGGTTATTATGACGCACGCCCTTCAGGCGAATGGTAGATGGCGCGGACGTTTTCGACATGCTGGCGCAATTTAATGGCAAGGCCACTCCTGTCAACCGCGCTCAATCCGGAAGAACGTTTGTGAGGTGCGACCGGAGAAGAAAAGACTTGAACGGAAGCGGTTCCCCGCTGTTTTCAGTGGAATCATTTCCATGTCCGGGCAGGAGAACCCACTCCCGAGGGGAGCGTGGAGTTTGTAGAGTTTGGACATTTTCTGGCAGCGTGCTGTTGTAACCGATGAAGCTTCCGACTGACATCTCCCGGAGGAGAGATTTGAGACTAGCCCACCCTTTCAAGGGTGGGATTGCGTGGCAAATACCCAAAGTCCCGAAGGGACGGTTGAGCCATTCTCGGGCGATCCTTGGTCCTCAACAGACAGTGAGAATAGGAGCTGACGTAGGACATTGGGGGGCATTCAGCCGTCCCTTCGGGACTTATGCAATCGCTAATTCGAACCCAGCAGTGAACTGCTGGGCTATTCTCGAATCTCCCTCCGGGAGACGAAGGCGGCCAATAGGTCTAAACTCCGGTCATCCCGGTGAGATGGAAAAATGGTCTTCATCCCCTGTGGAACTATTCCACTGAACGCAGCGAGGAACCACGGAAGCTACACTGCGTTCTTGCGGAACAGAACAATGCGGTTTGTATTAGTTCCTTTGTAACCATTGTCCACACCCCAGCAATTTGCGGTCTTCGTAAATTCTTGGTCGTTGATGAGCACGAGCCTTGGACGCAGCCCGGCCGCCACGCCGCAAGGAAGGACTGTTTCCTCGAGTTTAATCTTACCTCCTCGAACCTCGCCCACCTCGAAAGCAACATGCCCGTTCGGTTTCACAACTCGGCTCAACTCGCGAAAAACTGCGGTCATGGCCACTCGCCAGTCTTCCAGCTTTTTCGCCGAAGTGATCGCGACTGAGTTAGACTCGATACCAAGAAACCAACAGCGGAGCCAATTATCACCGGCATAGTTCACCACATCCAAAAAGGGAGGTGAAGTGACGACCAAATCCACCGAGTTGTCTGGGATCTGAGGTGTCGATGACGCTGGCTGCGTCAAGAGCAAAGCCCGCCGAGCGGCGCAAGCCAGAGTTTGGCGCATAGCACCATCGCATTCACTGAGCAGGATGCGTGTCTTCTTGAGAACGATGGCGCGGACCTGGCGGCGAGGAGGAGTTTGAGCGCGGTCATGATTGATTTTTATCTGAGCCTTGACAGAAACAGCCTGATTGGGAGGCAATGTATAGACGGAAAAGAAGCCTCCGGAATGACCGGTCAAACGGTTGACTGCGACCATGCGAATCCATTCATCGACTTGATCGAGCGCATCAGCCGCCTGGCGCTTCAGCAGATACTTTTTGAGGGAAGATATTTCTCTCAATGTATCCGGGTGATAGAAAACCAATAAATCTTCTGGAAACTCATCGTGGTCTGACAAACTCATTTGAGCCAATCGTTCTGAGACTTCTGCGAGAGTCGGCGGATGAAGGCGCGGTTTCGTCAGCACGATGCTGAGCGGATTCACATCACACGCTACAGGAACTCGTCCGAGCAAGGCGGCTTCCAGCGGAGTCGTCCCCCGCCCCATGAATGGATCGTAAACGACGTCACCGGGATTGGTAAGCCGTTCGATGAAAAAGCGAGGCAGCTGCGGTTTGAAACAAGCGCGGTAGGAGATTTCATGGAGCCGGTTTGCAGCGCGCTGTTTTGAGGTCCAGAACTCGTTGATAAAAGTTTCTATGTCGTCCTGTTCGCCAGTGCTTGTGTGGAACTCAGTCAGAGATGTGCGGGTGCTCTTGCCAAACTCACAAAAGGAGATCAGATGACTCAAAAGGTTTTCGACCGGTATGTGTCTGGGAACTTCGGCGAAAGTTAATGGTAAAACACCCTGCCCGGAAGCCTGCTTACCGGTTCGCTTGATTCGCTCGTGTGGTTTTGGGTTCATAAAGGCGACAGCCCGGAATCCTTCGGATCACGGCGGTTAGTTAGCTCAGATCAATCATTAACGCAGCGCTCAAATTCACGGTCTCAGACACTTTGACAAACCTATGATACCTGAGTCGAGCAACTATCCTGGCGCGCCTTTTCTGTGGGTGTGGCGAGAGCTCTTGCGGTTGGAGTTAACGCGGGCACAACAAGAACCGGTCTTTTGATAGATAGGGATGCCGACGTGGCGGAATTCGCAGACGCGCTAGACAAAATTGCATTTTTGGCCCTTTCTTGGCCTTACTTTCCTTTGCTTAAATCATCATGAAACCATTGATTATATTGATAGCAAATCATTTCCGACCTACTTCTGACCTGTCTATCTCCGTGACTGCGAATCGCTTCTCGTGCGGTTAAAACGATCCAATTCAGAGGGGCGGATTAGCGAGGGGCCGCGCCCGCAATGCTGAGGTTGAGCTCGATTTCATCGGAGACTTTGTCCTCCATTTTGGCGGCGTTGATTCCGAAATCACTTCGTTTCACGCTAAAGCTGGAACGTAGCACCAAGAGATCGCCATCCTTCCCTGTTCGTGCTTTCAGCTTGTCCTTCAGATAGGTCATTTTTATCGGAATGCTGATGGTTTTGGAGATCCCTTTGATGGTCATCGTGCCGGCGACATCCGCGGTGGTGACGCCAGCCTCGGTTTTGACGTTCTTGGAATTGGAAACCTCGAAACTGATTTCAGGATATTTGGCGACATTCATCCAATTGTCTCCGTGCAAATGCTCTTTTTGGACGGGATTCCCGAGGTGCATCGTTGCTGTCTGGACGGCGATCTTGCCTTTGATCGCACCTGGATTCTCCGGATCGAAGGTCACCAGACCGGATATGCCGGTGGCCGTGCCGTTAATCGATTCGAGCGGCGCGTCCGTTTTAAAGACCACGTTGTTAACACCCTTGGGGTCTTTGAAATTGAATTCGATGGGGGCCGCCCCAGCCGACGTCACGGCAAGGCCCATGACGAGGAGTAAAGTAGGGAGTTTAGTGTTCATAAGATCGAGGAATCTGACTGACTTTGCATCGTGCGACAAAGGGCACGCATCTCGGGAACCACCAAAGAATGCGCTTTCGGGATAGGCGGAAGTCTCTTGCTGGCGTTGTCCATTAACAGGCTTGTTCAACTCTAACGATCAACTGGCTTTCCCGCTTTCTGCCAAGCGGTAAATCCCGGCTCGAGATTATAGAGCTGTGGAAACTTGAGATCATTTAATTTCTGGCATGCCTTCGCGCTGCGCCGACCAGCCGCGCAATGCACGAGATAAACTTTACTCTTGTCCAGTGCCGCGACTTTCTTCTCAAAATCTGGCCCATTGACATCGATGTTGACGGCACCGGGAATGTGTCCGTCCTCAAACTCTTTTGTCGTCCGGACATCCAGCACCACATGCTTTTTATCAGCGGAAAGCTTGGCGAATTCTTCGACGCCGATGTTCTTATATCCTTTGGCATCCTCACCCGCTTTCTTCAGTTCGCCTGAGGGAGTCAATGGTTTCTTAGCATCTTGCGCTCGAAGGATCGGTTGGCAAGCGAGGGTCAAAAGAATCGTAGCGGCCAGTGGAGTGAATAGTTTCATAATCATTCGTGTGAATTAAATCTAACGCCATTAATACATGTTGCTCATCGGAATGCAATGGGAGCGTGAAGGAAGAACCAATTCTCAGTTTGGGAGGTATGTAGTCCCGGCTTTAGCCGGTCGCCCCGTGAAAACCGGCTAAAGCCGGGACTACATACGGCGAACGGAAGGTGCCCTGGGCCAAAATGAGAACACCCCGAACTTTGTGCGCGCATTGCGCCCTTGAACGGTGGGGCGAGACTCTCTCCGAGCTGTAGTCTCCG
>CAMAWP010000453.1 GCA_945861765.1 Akkermansia muciniphila
AAGATTTACTTTATGCACTTCAGCGGCGATGTGGAAGTCGTCGATGCCGAGCAAGGCAAAATCTTGAACACTGTTTCGATGGGTGAGCCCGGGGATAACATGACGCGCTCTTCAATTGCCATCGCGCACGGACAACTCTTTATTCGAACCAATTCAAAGCTTTTCTGCATTGGTAAGAATTAATGAGATGTGCGTCCCTCGCTTCGGGGATGGCGCAGTATAGCCGAAGATTCCGTTGGTTCCGCGAAGCGCATGATTCTTTTATATTGGCATGAATTTAGGTGATCCGCGGATGGCAGGGCCGAAGCTCCGCAGTCGCTGGGCGCAAGTCTTAATTTAGGCGAACATTCGATTTATTTGTGATGAAAAGATTCCCGACCTCCTTTGTTCTCATGGCGGCAGTGGCGTGTGCTATTGTCACAAATCAAACCAGACTCGATGCCGACGAAGGGATGTGGCTGTTCAACGATCCGCCCCGAAAGCTGATCAAGGAAAAATACGGTTTCGACGTGACGGATCGGTGGCTCGAACATGTCCAAAAGGCGTCGGTGCGGTTCAACAGCGGCGGCTCCGGATCGTTCGTCTCCGAAGATGGCTTGGTAATGTCCAATCACCACGTTGGCGCCGATTGCCTCCAGAAGCTGAGCGATAAAGATCACAATTATTATCGCGATGGTTTTCACGCCCGGACTCGTGACGACGAAAAAGGCTGCCACGACCTGGAATTGAACGTCCTCATGAGTATCGAGAACGTCACCGATCGCGTGAACGCAGCCGTGAAATCCGGCATGCCCCCCGAAAAAGCGTTCCTCGCCCGGCGCGCGGTCATGGCCGAGATCGAAAAGGAATCATCCGACAAGACTGGTCTGCGTAGTGATGTGGTGACGCTCTATCAAGGCGGGCAATACCATCTTTATCGCTTTAAGAAATACACGGATGTCCGCCTTGTGTTTGCCCCGGAACAGCAGATCGCTTTTTTCGGCGGTGATCCCGACAACTTTGAATATCCGCGGTTCGATCTCGATGTCGCTCTTTTTCGCGCTTACGAGAATGGAAAGCCCGCGAAGATCGAGCATTACCTGAAGTGGAGCAAAGCGGGCGCGGCTGACCGCGAGCTGATTTTTGTATCGGGTCATCCCGGACGGACGAGCCGCTTAATGACCGTTGCGGAGTTGGAATATCACCGCGATGAGCGCCTGCCTTACATCCTGAGCCGGCTCTACCGCATGGAAGTGCTGCTGACCGCGTATAGCGCGCGTAACGAGGAAAACGCCCGCCGCGCCAAAGAAGAGCTCTTCGGTGTCCAAAACAGCCGAAAGGCATTGAACGGAAGGCTTGCCGCTTTGCTTGATCCCCGGCTGATGAATGAGAAGAAAGCTAACGAGCGGAAACTCAAGCAAGCTGTGAACGCTCATTCGGAGGTTAAGGAGAGCTTGGCGGCCTGGGAACGAATTGCGGAAGCTCAGAAGGTAATCGCGCAAAGCGCTGTTAAGTTCAACCTGCTGGAAGGCGCTGACGCTTTTCGGAGCACGCTCTTCGGGATCGCACGCACGTTGGTTCGCGGAGCGGAGGAACGGCCTAAACCCAACGGCGAGCGCCTCCGCGAGTTCGTCGAGTCCGCGCGGGAGTCGCTGGAATTCCAACTCTTTTCCGAGGAACCCATGTACGATGATTTTGAGCAATTGAAGCTGACGGATGCGCTGGTCTGGATGATCAGCAAGCTGGGTTACGAAAACGAGCTGGTCCAAAAGGTTCTCGGCGGAAAATCACCCGAGGAAAGAGCGATCGAGCTGGTCAAGGGAACCAAGCTGAAAGATGTCGCTGTTCGGCAAAAGATTTATGCCGGAGGAACATCAGCGATCAACACGTCCGACGATCCAATGATCAACCTGGCTCGATTGGTGGACGCCGAAGCGCGGGCTGCTCGCAAAGTTGTCGAAACTCAGACCGAGATCAAGCAGCAGGCCTATTCGCAGATCGGCAAGGCGAGATATGCGGTGGAAGGGACTGGCACTTATCCCGACGCGACATTTACCCTGCGTTTAGCCTATGGCACTGTGGGAGGCTACGAAGAAGGCGGCAGGAACCTCCCGTTCCAAACGACTACCGCTGGACTGTACCAGCGCGCTGCAGAGCAGAAAGAAAAGCCGCCTTTCGACTTGCCGCTGACCTGGGTGCAACGGAAGAGCAAGCTCGACCTGAGCACACCTTTTAATTTCGTGAGCACCGCAGATATCATCGGTGGCAACTCAGGAAGCCCCGTGATCAATCGCAATGCAGAAGTAGTGGGTTTAATCTTCGACGGAAATATCCAATCGCTGGCGCTTGATTATGTTTACACGGACGTCCAGGCACGGGCTTTGGCGGTGCATTCCCAGTCAATTCTCGAAGCGATGAGGAAGGTTTACGACGCCGGAAAACTGGCGGATGAGATGACAGCGCAGAAATAGCTTGGCCAAACGAACCGCGCCTCGGCCGTGAACGCGTGTATCTGGGATAGCTTCGGGAGACGACAGCAAGGCTGCTTTGTCTCGCGATGGAAACGTGGGGAGCAGGGTTGGTGCATGACATGAAATCGAATTGGACCCGAATGGATCTTCATGATCTCGCCGCCGTCGGACCGGCGAAGCAAAAGGTCTCGGAAATCGCCGACCGGCTCCGGAAGGAAGAGGGCGGGGGATTGATCAGTATTTACTATCATCCATGCGAATGGGTGCATCGGGGGTTTTGGGATGGTGTCAATTTCCAGCGGGGCGCAAACCCTCCGCGCGAGCAATGGAAACCACCCCAACAGCGCACCGCCGAAGAGACGGAAGGAGCCTTCCGCCGTTTCGCCGATTACATCGATCACATCCGCGCTATCCCGGGCCTGTGGTTTGTGACGGCTAGCGATTTGCCGGCGCTCTATCGTGATCCGATTCGCAAGGAAGGAGTCGATGACGAAGACTTGCTCGGTCCTGACAATTCACCCCCCCCGAGCCGTGAAAATGCCCATCTCTCCTGGGTCGCGTTCCGGGATGCGACCTTGGACCTCCGTCGTTTTATCGCAGTGCATCAGCGCGTCCCCGCGCGAGTCTTTGTCGGTGTCGATGCTGTTCCGCCCGCGGATTTTCTCCTGGCTTTGGCGTCTGCTTACGATTACCAGCGAAAGAATGCGAAATTCCCGATAGATGAAGGGATCACAATGGGGAAGCATCTTGAGCTTTTACCGGCTCAGCGCGTGGGCAAGGATACTCCAGATTTGTTTGGAGGTTGGGTGATCCATAAAGCCGGATTTCGCGCGCCTAAAATCCTAGGCGTAGCTCGGATGCAAGCCTGGACGCTAAAGCCCGCTCTGCGCCAGTGAAAGGCATTCCTCCCGTTCCGTCCGGTCAGCTTGTGAAACCCCGGATCACGCAGCTCATCACTGAATCCCCTTCGGCCCCATCCTCAGCGGCCGCAACTGGAGCAGGGACAGAGGCCACCCGGCTGAGAGATCTTTCGCCACGACAGTGGAAATCAGGTGTCGCCGCGTGGCTGGGCTGGTTCTTCGATGGACTGGATATGCACCTCTACACGCTCGTGGCCGCTCCATTCGTGGCCGAGTTGTTGCAGATTTCCAACACTGCCGATCCACGCGTTGGACGCCATGCCTCCATCATTCAAGCTTCCTTCCTCGTTGGTTGGGCGCTCGGGGGAGGATTTTTCGGGAGGATTGGCGACCGGCTCGGACGCAGTCGCGCTCTCTGCCTGACGGTCTTGACGTATGCGCTTTTCACTGGGCTCTCCTTTTTTGCCCAAACCTGGTGGCACCTCCTGATATTTCGTTTCTTATCGGCTCTCGGCATCGGCGGCGAATGGGCGGTCGGAGCATCGCTGTTGTCGGAAACCTGGCCCAAACGCTGGCGACCTTGGATCGCCGCCGTTCTCCAGAGCGGAGTGAACCTTGGGATTTTGTTGGCTGTGTTTGCCAGTCTGCTGATGGCGAGGCAGCCTCCACGGTATCTTTTTTTGGTAGGGATATTACCCGCGCTGTTGGTCCTCTGGATTCGCAGGGCTGTCCCCGAGTCGGAGGAGTGGCATGCGGCAAAGATCAATGTACGAGGCGCGGAGCCGGGCGTCATCGACCTCTTCCGCGGAGACGTGAAACGGATTACTTGGATGGTGATTCTCGTATGCTCAGTTTCGTTGACGGCGCATTGGGCGTTCATGTTTTGGCACCAACAACATTTGCGAAATCTACCTGAAGTGCTTCTGTGGACTCCCGAGCGAAAGAATCAACTCGCTAGCAAAGCCATGTATCTGATCATGGTTGCCTCGATTGTTGGTAATTTTTTCGCGGCCTGGATCGCGCGCTTTATTGGTTACCGCAGGACGATCGCCTTCATGTGCCTCGGTTATTTCGTGGCGATGCTGGGAACTTACTCTTCAGCGCGTGATCATTCGAGTTTGCTTTATTGGCTGATTGCGCCGGGGTTTTTTCAAGGCCTGTTCGCCCTATTCACGATGTATCTTCCGCCCCTTTTTCCTACGTTGCTCCGAACTACAGGAGCTGGCTTCTGCTATAACATCGGCAGGATCGTTGCGGCAGCCGGAACCGTCTTCTTCGGGCTTTTCACCAACGTGGGCGATTACCGTCTCACTCTTTTCTACGCCGGCTTCCTTTTCTTGCCCGCAACTGTGATCGCCTTCTTTCTTCCAGAACTGCCGAAGGAACGTCCCTACCCTGCCGAAACCGTAGCTTGATGCGTCCGATCAACGACACATGCCGTCGCAGTGCTAGTCGCGCTATCCGCGATTGCGTGCGAATAACACAGGCTTGACATCTGGTAGAATCTCGATACCGTGCCTGTCGCATCACGGAACGGCGTGTAGTATTCGGCAACACATCAACAAACGTCACAACTATCACCTATGAAGTATCTCAAATATGCTGTAATAACCGCTGCTTTGCTCACCCTGCAGATCAGTGCCGGGCAGGATGGCAAGAAGCCAGAAGGTTCGAATGGGGCGAAGCCGCCAGCAAAGGCTCCTGGCAAAGGTCCTGAGCTAGGTAAGCCGGAAAAGGAAAAGCCTCCCGGCAAAGGTCCCGAGCTAGGTAAGCCGCCGGAAAAGGAAAAGCCTCCTGGCAAAGGTCCCGAGGC
>CAMAWP010000454.1 GCA_945861765.1 Akkermansia muciniphila
ACTCCAGACGACTTCGGCGCCAACTCACCAGTGAACGCGGGCAGTCCCGCGGACAAACTGTTCAAGGGCAAAGTCGATATCGGTAATACCGGCCTGCCAGGTGTTCGAAACAACTTGAATACAAAATTGATTCTGAAGTTCACCGGGCTTGATCCGACAAAGCGCTACAATTTCCGGGGAACAGTAAGTCGCGGCGGCGGCTACAACGATCGCTGGAGCTTCTTCACAATCACGGGTGCTGATGCCTTCGTCGCCGCGCACGAGGATGGCAGTAACAACAAAAACATTATTACGAAGACCACGTTCCCTACCGCGACGCTCACGACCAATCAGGTAGCGCTCAACACCGGCGACAACAAGGTCGGATCTCTCGTCGGATGGGATAATATCGAGCCGGGGGCTGATGGGACGTTCGAGATCGAGGCTCAGCAGTATGTCGGCCCGGCGCCTTTTGGCACCCCTTCGGCGGGGCCTTACGGCTATGGCTTCAACGCGATTTACCTGGCTGAAATTGAGTCCACCGGGAGCCTTCGGATCACCGCGAATCCCACGAGCCAAAAAGCTCCGGCAGGGAAATCGACCACGCTGACCGTCGCGGCGACCAGCCCGCAAACCATCTCGTATCAATGGCAAAAAGCGGCTTCGGGCAGTTCGACCTTCGCTGATATCAGCGGTGCGACGCAGGCGAACTACACGACCCCAGTACTGAGCGCGGCGGATGACGGAGCGAAATTTCGTTGCAAGGTTTCCAGCGGCACCAGCCAAGCGACCAGTGCCGAAGCCATCATCAATGTGGATGGTGTTATCCCCACCATCGCCGACGTGCGCGGAAGTGTTAACTTCAACGCGGTGCATGTGACTTTGTCCGAGGCAATGAAGCTCGACACCCTGGCGAACAAGGCCAACTACGCGGTCAACGGCGGGCTCACCATTACGTCTGCGATCGCATTGGACGCCACGACCGTGCGGTTGCTTACGAGCAAGCAGACCTCGGGCACAAGCTACTCGGTGACTGTGAACAACATCGAGGATCTGGCCGGCAACAAGATCGCATCGAACGCCACGGCTAACTTCACCGGTTTCTCCGTCCAGACGGGGGCCGTGGGCCTTGAAGTTTGGAAGAACATTGGGGGCGGAGCGATCCAAGATCTCCGCAACAATACACGTTATCCGAACGAACCCGATGTTGACTACGTCACGACGACTGTGGACTCGCTGCTGGTGATACCGGCAGTGCCGGACAATAATACATACGGTGGCCGCTTCCGCGCCTGGCTCACGCCCGAGGTGAGCGGACAGTATGAATTCTTCTTGAGAGCGGACGATACCGGCGAGTTGCGCATCAGCACGAATGATAAGTTCGACACCCTGGACGATCCGAATGGAACCCCGGACGCTGCCGATACGACGATCGGCGATACTTTTCAAGAGCCGGGCGTTGACGGTTCGACTTCCCTTCCGATCCAATTGGAAAAGGGCAAAAAATACGCAATTCAGGCAATCTGGAAAGAAGGCAACGGCACCGACCACATCCAAGTGGCCTGGCGCAAACTCGGTGATGCGACGCCCGCCGATCAGCTTCAGCCCATCCCGAGCAAGTTCTTTTCCTACTACGGTCCAGGAGTTGCGCCGGTGAGTGGACAACCCAAGTTTACGAAGTTTGGGCTTCAACTGGGCAAGCTCCTTCTGGAGTGGACCGGCGGCACGCTCCAATCTTCCGATGATCTGAAGACTTGGAAAGATGAAACTGGCACCGCCAGCCCGCTCTCCGTCACGCTTGCGCAAGCGAAGTTCTATCGAGTCAAGAATTAGCCCGCACTTGCCAGTGCATCGTCCGTGAACTCATCAAGACCTGTGAGCTCACTCAGTCAGATGCGAGACGCATGTCTGCAACTCGCACCGCCATGTTCCGTGGCTCGTTGTTCCTGAGTTCAGCCAGGGAGTCATGGACGGCGAGGGTTGAGGGGCGGCCGACCCGGGACCGGGAGAATCGGAGGCGGAACTGGCGCGTTTATTTATCGGCTATCTCGAGCTGATACGGGGAGGAAAGTTTGCTGCTGGCGCCGCGCTGAGGGAAGCTATTGTAGTCGTAATCGAACTTGTAGCGATAATTGAGGTATTTCTTGTCCGCCGGAAAAGGGACAAGGGTTTCCCAACGGTTCTTCAGGACGGGAGCTGGTAGCATGGGATAGGAATCAAAGCCGACGATGACGTACGGTTTGATCGTTTCCTTGCGCAGCGTTTGCTGGGAGCTTTCGAGTGCCACTTCAAACAGATAAAGGCCGTTGGCATTGCGAGGCTGTTTGCTGGGGGTCAAGTTGGTGATAGTCGTGGAGCAGCCCGATAAAACCAAGACAGCGAGAAACCAAGGAGTCCATTTGAGGGTCATCATACTCCTGAGGAGCGTTACAAAGCTCTGGCGCGTTGTAAAGTTGGATTTCCTCGTTTTTCCGTTTGACCATGCTTGGCAAGGAGAAGTAGGGTGCGTCCCTCAACGTAGAGAATTGAATTGATATGTTTGCGAGTATTCGACGTCATCAGAAGTGGCTCTGGATCCTGATCAGCGGAGTCACCATCATCAGCTTTGTGGCTTTTTTTAGTCCGGAGACTCAGCGAGGGTCGTCCGGGAGCGGCGCTCAAAATTCCGACACCGTTGGTTCGATCAACGGTCGGCCTATCACTCGAGACCAATACTTCGATGCCTATCGTGAAGCTCAGTTGCGTTACCTTTTCAGTTACAATCGATGGCCTGAAAATGATGAAATGACTCGGCAGCTTGGCATTATGGAGCGCGAGACCAAAAACCGGTTGTTGCTCACGGAAAAGCTCAAGGATCTCGATGTGAACGTCGGCGAGGCAGCGATCGCGGAATGGATTGCGGAGGTTTTCAAAGACCGTGAGCAAGGAGTCTTTCGAACAGACACTTACGAGCAATTTGTGCAACAGACCCTGATCGCCCGCGGGTTGAGCCGCAAGGATTTTGAACGGTTCGTCCGCCACGAGGTGGGAATTCAACACTTGATTACTGTCGCCGGTCTAAGCGGCAAATTGGTGACGCCACAGGAGGCCGAAACGGTCTTCCGTCGCGAGCATGAACAAGTGGACACGGAAGTTGTCTTCCTCTCAGCCTCGAACTACGTGGCTGGAGTAACGGTTGACCCGGCGGCCTTGGCTACTTTTTATACCAATCGCGCCGCAGTCTATCGTTCCCCCGAGCGGGTCCAAGTCACCTACGTTAAATTTGATGCGACGAACTATTTGGCCGAAGCCGAACAACGGATGGCTCTGATGACGAATCTGAGCCAGCTTGTCGAAGCCAACTACGTGCAACGCGGAACCAACGCCTTCACTGATGCCAATAAGCAGCCGATGACTCCCGAAGCGGCCAAGGCAAAGATTCGAGAAGAGGTTCGCCAAGGTTACGCTTTGACTGAGGCGCGGAAGAAGGCGATTGAGTTTGCGAATGAATTGGTGGAATTACCGGCACAGACGAATAATTTAGCTAACCTCGCGGCCGCGAAAGGCATGTTATCGAAAGTGTCGGAGCCTTTCAGCGAGAGCGAGGAGCCACCGCAGCTCACCGTGCCACCAGTGTTCGTGCAGGCTGCTTTCAGGTTGACTCCCCAGGAACCTACCTTCGACCAACCGATCGTAGGCGAGGACGGTGTTTACTTAATTGGATGGAACAAGAGGATTCCCAGCACAGTGCCGCAGCTCGAAAGCATTCGTGAAAAAGTGGTGGAAGATTTCCGAAAAAATAGGATCAAAGAACTCGTCGCCAATGCAGGAACTCAATCGTACAGCTCGATCACGAATGCTTTGGCACAAGGAAAATCTTTTGAAGCGGCAGTCGCAGAAGCGAACCTGAAATCGGTCGATTTACCGCCGTTCTCTCAAAAAACCCTTGCGCTGCCCGAATTGCAAAATCGAAATAGCTTGTCGGCTCTGAAGACTGCGGCGTTTGCCTTGTCACTCGGAAAGGTCAGCTCGTTCACACCAACGAGCGATGGCGGCTTCATCGTTCATTTGCAAGCCAAGGTGCCTGTCGCCGACGCGCAACTCAAAGCGGAACTGCCGGAGTTTCTGGCCGAGTTGCGCAAATCTCGACAATCCGAGGCGTTTGGAGAATGGCTGCGCAAGGAAATGGACTTGGCTCATATTTCATTGCCGGGAGACAAGCAAAGCGCGAATTAAGACGCCTGCCGTCGCTCGGCGAAACCTCAGCGAAGGGATGAAGGAATGGCCAACAGCGACATTATCAAGCTTTCGTCACCCGAGACTGAAGAGTTTTGGAAGGTCCCCATTTTGTTCGAAGATGAATGTTTGCTGGCATTGAACAAGCCAAGCGATCTCCCCACATCGCCGGATCGCGAGGATACGAACCGACTCAATTTAATGAGGCTTCTCCACCGGGACATTGCACGGGGAGCGCCGTGGGTGCGTGACCGTCAATTAACGTATCTTGCGAATACCCACCGCTTGGA
Source organism: Akkermansia muciniphila (assembly GCA_945861765.1). Lineage (GTDB taxonomy): Bacteria > Verrucomicrobiota > Verrucomicrobiia > Limisphaerales > SIBE01 > SIBE01. Next base: position 4,485 of record CAMAWP010000454.1, read on the forward strand.
TTTTGAAACGAGCGGAGTGCTCCTGCTGGCCAAGAACAAGCCGACTCTCATTGCTTTGGCTGACCAATTCGGCAGTGAGAGGCCGATCCGAGGCTATCTCGCTTTGGTGCATGGCACGCCTCAAAATGATTCGTTCGATGTCGAACTCAAATTGTCTCCGCACCCTGCGAAGATTGGATTGATGTATGTCGATCAGAAAGGAGGCAAGAGAGCACGCACTCATTGTGAAGTTGTCGAGCGCTGGTCAGGCTACGCTCTGATCAAATCCCAGACAAGCACCAGCCGCACCCATCAGATCCGAGTTCACTTGAAAGCTAGCAAGCTGCCATTAGTGGGGGACTCACTGTATGGAGGCCATCCGCTTCTGCTTTCGACACTGAAGCCTCAATATCGCTTAAAGCCACATGCTGTGGAGAACCCGTTGATCACCCGGGTGGCATTGCATGCTGAAGAGTTGACAGTCACCCATCCCATTAAGGAGACACCCGTCACCATCACGGCACCGTGGCCAAAAGATATGATGGTGGCCGTAAAATACTTGCGGCGTTATGCTGGTGGCGGAGCTAGCTCTGGCGTAGGTACAGCGCCAAACTAAAATGTGTCAACGGGCTTGTCGAAGGCCCGCTGA
>CAMAWP010000455.1 GCA_945861765.1 Akkermansia muciniphila
CCGCAGCGGGTTTGGCGGAACGTTGCGGACAGCTTGAGGCGCCCGCTCTGTCTGCCTGTGGCTCAAATTCCCTCCGATTTCCCGCCGGTCACCCTTTCGCCCGGCAGGATTCTCCCCTTGAGCGGCCTCCGAGGCCACCCAAGGGGAGACTCTTCATTCGGCGCTGGATTCGGGGAGGTTTTTTCTTGTGTCAACGCCCCTGGACCGCTACGGTTGCGTCCGCCGTGATAAAGCAAATTCCTATTAGTAAAGCTTTTCAAGGCCTCAAAAGCCGGGATGATTTGATGGACTTTGGGGGAAAGGAAGAGATTTGTTTGGGCGACACCAGATTCCTCTGGTTCTCAAAGCGATGCCGACGACAGAAAAATTAAGGACAGAAAGATGAAACTCTGATTTTTCTGTCGAAAATTTTTCTGTCTTCAATTGTCAGGCCAAACGTACGCTGCCAATTTGCAATCGGGCCATGATCCATCGCCGATTGTGAGAACTGACCCCTTTCCAGCAGAACCGCGCGCCCCGGCTTCAAGGTGCTGAAAACTTAAACCTTGTAGCCATTCTCAAGAACTGACCCCTTTACGGCGGCGGCGAACGGATCGAAAATGCCAAGGCCAAAGCCGAACGCATCGTAGCAGAGGAAATGGCGCGACGCGGGTGGAGCGAGGCCGAATTGGAGCAGCGCCGCAAAGCCGACGCGGAGAAAATCAAGATTGCGCGGCGACTACGTGCTCAAACAACGATGACTTGGGGTTGGATTGCCGAACGGTTGGTGATGGGCACATCGGGTTACACGGCAGACTGTCTGCGCCGGAAGTAACGTGTCGAGATTCTGCGGGACCCCTTTCTGGGCAAGCTCACGAATGAGAGGGGATGAGCGTGGCCATGCTACCAAATAATGAGCGCCGTCCCGAACAACCCATAATGAAGCGAATCAAGTGAATGAGTAGTCCACATTACACATTCAGCACGGGTGAGCCAGCCCTGTCCGACCTGCTCGGCCAGATTGGCAGGCACGATCAACGCTCAGTTGGGTATGGACTTGACTGCCTTCGGAAGATATTAGAGAGTCGCTCCGTTCATTTGACAGCAAACCACAATACACAATAGCTCTATGCATCAACAAAGCATCGCCCTTATCGCTCTCCTTGTCCTCGGTTCAAGCTCCGCTTACGCAGCCGAGAAACTATCCATGAAGAACTCATATCCTTCCGAAGGAGTGTCGAAGTATTCGACCAGTAAGGGATTTTATCTCACCTTGGGGACAGGATTCGGGGTTGGGGAAGAGGCCAATATTTCCGCCGGCAGTTCGACATTAGAAGCCGATGAAATAGGCACCAGCTCTGTTTTTAGCGGCGCATTCGGCTTTAGGTTTTCGAAAAACATCCGCACCGAACTGGAGCTTGTATATCATCCGGACTTTGCTGTCGACGAAAAATTTCTGACGAGTGGAATAGAGGTGGAAACAAAGGCCGAAATCAGCTCCCTGGCTTCTTTTGCCAATGTGTATTATGATATTCCACTGGGACGCGTAACACCTTTCGTTGGTGCCGGTATCGGATTTTCCAGAAATGAATTGTTTGATATCAGTAATACCGCCATGACCGGTCCATTTACCGGACAATCCATTATCAGCAATGGCGATAACAAGACGTCCTTTGCCTGGCAACTTATCGTTGGTTGCTCGATTCCGATACGTGATTCCCTGGCATTAGATCTCAGTTACCACTACATGGATCTGGGAGATCTCACAACCGGACACAACTCCTATGGAGGGATTTCCGTACCACCTCAAACGGGCGACCTTCAATCCCATTGCTTCAGGATCGCAGTTACCTATAAATTTTAAACTTGCATAAACTGATAGGAATTTGGTTTCGAATCGTAGTTCCACGATAGATCTTGGAGATGGATTGGAGCAAGAAAGAACGCTGGGAAACCGATGAGAAACGGCGATTGTCCCCTCGGTGGGCCGTCGACGGCCCACCGTAAAGGGGTCAATAGTATTGATTCTGGCGTGAGGCTGGGGGTTTTTCAGCAGAGGTTGGTTTATGCGATGGATAAGAGAATCTAAGTTGAGATTGCTGAGGGCCTTTCTGCGCTGAGAGCGTCCAGGGAGAATCCTGGAAGGTTTCCTCGATCGGCTCGATCTCTCGCGGCAATTTCTTCACCGGTGCCCTCGCAGGGGTGCAATTAAAAGTGTGGGTAAGAGAGGGTGATTTGAGGCAATTGTGCTGGACACAGGCTCGGCAGATCGATAGATCAGGAGTGATGACAAAAGCCTCTGGTCAGCAACTCTTAAACTCAAACCCTCCCGCCACACCCTTCATCTGGGTTGCTTTACCGCCCATGAAACACTCCTGCAATGCGATCAGTGCCCCAACCAGGTGATCTACGCGGCTGAGGAACTGAGCCGCCTGGCGCCCTCCGGCTGCACCTTCGGTTATGATGTGGTGATCTTTGTGGGCCAGGCGCTGTTCTGCCAGCAGCGTCGCACCCAAGAAATTATTGAGGAATTGAGATCGCGCAACATCCGCATCAGCGCCAGAGAAGTCGGATATCTGGGAAAGAAGTTCGTCGTCTATCTGGCCTTGGCTCATCGGCAGTCCGCTCCACGCCTCAAGGAAGTCATGCGCGATCAGGGCGGGTACATTCTTCATTTGGACGGGACCTGTGAAGGGGGCGGGCCGATGCTGATGAGCAGCCTGGATTCGATTTCGGAGATCGTGCTGGGTAATGTGAAAGTGCCTTCGGAGAAGACCCAAGAGATCATCCCCTTCCTCGAAGAAATCATAATCGGGTCAGAGATGACTATTGACGTATTCTTATTGGCTGGCGCCTGAAACGTTGCGGCGATGGTGCGGAAGCTGAGTTTGGAATCACGTTTGACCCGTTTGTGCGAAGCGCCAGGTAAATGGCCGAGTCAGTTTCCGTACTCCTCGCTCATCTGCTTCTCGCCATGATCGGGATTGGGGATCAGTTTCCGGTTTCTGGCGTCCGCGAGCGCTTCGGATTCCACCACGCGAGGCTTCGTCTTTAAGGGCTTGCGGTGTTGAGCTCCCAAATCGAACCGGTTGGTCAGCCTGATCTTGACGGTGACTTCTCCTTACGGAAAAGAGCAGCTACTTCGCGCCTTGATCGATCCAGGCGCGGACCAGTCCGACTTCGTCCTTGGTCAGTGCCGGATATTTGTCTCGCTTATCCGTGGGAGGCATCCGTTTGTCCTCGTCGTCGATTAGGTCTGCCACCTGCAGGAGAAGCGGGCTTTTCTCGCCCTTGCCGGGGATGATCGCGGCTTCACCGCTGCTTCCGCCTTTGATCGCGGCTTCAAGGCTATCGACCCGGTATTTGCTCTTGGGATTTTTTTCCGGGCCGTGGCATTTGACGCAAGATTTCTCGAAGATCGGCTTGATGTCTTTGTCGTAGCTGACGCCCTCCTTTTTTGCGGCGGGCGGCAATTTGCCGAGGTCCGGCGCGGCAGCGGACGCGGTGAAGACGAAGGAAACGAGGCCAAGGCTCAGGGTAATGCTTTTGATGGTCATAATTTTTTCGGGCGTAGTCTTTTCAAAGACGCTTTGCAGATCAAACAAATTCATCCGGGAAAAATTTATCCGGGATGGATCATCCCATTGATGGGGACGAGAACCGTTCCTTGGTCTCGCGGGTCGGGGCGAGGCACTTCTTCGAGTTCGAGCTTGCCGAAATCGCGCAGGACAGCAGCCAGCATTTTTTTATGAGATCGGTCGGCTCGAAAACGGTCTCGTCCGTCCCTACACCGCGACCGCGGCGATTTCCCATCCCGGGCGATAGACTTTGGTCAATCGAGCATTGGCGTCCGCGTGGTTGGAAATGCGCAGCGCTTTGGCGTCCCATTGCAATTCTTTCCCCGGAAAATGCGCAGCCAAGTTGCCCAGTTGAACGGCTTCGGCGAGCGGCGCCGCGTAATGAAAACCACCGGAGGTTTGCCTGCCAGCCAGCACGGCGTCCACCCACACGTGCCAATGACTCGCTCCGGGCTCGGCCTTGATCTCGGCGCGCTTGAATTTTTCCACCGGATACAACTGCGGCATGCCCACGTGGGGCAGGAGAATGACGCCCGTTTCGCCGATCAGGAGCGAGCCGCTTCCGGGCAGTTTGCGGTCCGACGGCATTTGGGCGAGCGCCTTGTCCGGCTGCTTCCCGCCGTCGTACCAAGTCACCGGCATCGTTTGGCCCGACGTGAAGCGCGTGCCAGGGAAAACATATTGCACGGTCTGAGATTCTGGCCAGACCTGATCGTTGATGCCGTCGTGCTGCGCGCGCACGCTCACTGGCTCACGGATGTCCAGCGCCGTGAAAACCGGATCGAGAATGTGGCAGCCGAAATCGCCGAGCGCTCCGGAGCCGAAGTCTTGCCAGTCGCGCCATTTGAATGGGTGGTAAACGTCGAGCGCGAAATCCCGCATGGGCGCAGTGCCGACCCAAAGATCCCATTTGAATCCTGCGGGCGCGGTTCCCGGCGGCGGCGGGGTTTGGAGGTTTGTGTAATTGTTGCCCCGGACACCGACCCAGGAATGAACGGACTTGATCGTGCCGATCGTTCCGTCTCGCAGCAGTTTCACGGCGGTGCGGTATTCCTTGTTCGAATGAATCTGATTCCCCATCTGGGTAATGACTTTGGACTTCTCCGCTTGCAGGCGCATCTGGCGAGCCTCCCAGACCGTGTGCGCAAGAGGCTTCTGGCAATAGACGTGTTTCCCGCGACGCATGGCGTCCAGTGCGATGAACGCGTGCATGTGGTCCGGGGTGGACACGGAAACGGCGTCGAATTTGTCGCCGAGCTTGGCGAACATTTCGCGGAAGTCCTGAAAATGTGGGATGCCGGGAAAATCCTTATCCGCCTTGTCGAACCGGGCTTGATCCACGTCGCCTTCCACGGCTTAACCGCTGCACAACTATCTCCCCCAACGTGTCGTCGGCTAGCGCCCGACTTTGCACTTTTTCCGTCCGGCTTGAGGGACTCGGTCCACCTAACCGGTGTCGCTCGCCAAAAAGCGCAAAGTCGGCCGCTCCGGGCTAACCGCCCGAATCTCCGACA
>CAMAWP010000456.1 GCA_945861765.1 Akkermansia muciniphila
GGAAATTAGGAAAACGCCGGCGAGACGCCAGCGCTCCCAGGTCAGGTTCATGGAGAGAATTGCTGATTTTGAGTTGGCGTCGCGTTCCCGGTTGTATAATGTCTGCGTTCATGAAACGCCTACTCTTGATTGCACTCGCCCTCGCTTCGATCACGACGTTCCGTCTGGCCGCTGCCGACGCTCCGAAGGTCAACACCCTGACTCCGGACGAAAAAGCCGCAGGGTGGAAACTTCTCTTTGACGGCAAGGACCTCACCGGCTGGCACAACTTCAAGCGCGAGGGTGTGCTTCCCGGATGGCAGGTGAAGGACGGCGCGCTGGTTTGCGTTGATCCCCACAATGCCGGCGACATCGTCACGGTCGGCAAGTTCGATTGGTTCGAGCTGCAACTCGACTATAACATCTCCGAGGGCGGCAACAGTGGCATCATGTTTCACGTCACGGATCAAGGTGGTTCAGCTTGGGCGACGGGTCCGGAAATCCAGCTCGAGGACAACGCGAAAGCCGCCGACACGCAGCGCTGCGGGTGGCTCTATGCTCTCTACCAACCGCCGACCGACTCGAAGACAGGCAAGCCGCTGGATGCCACCAAGCCCGCCGGTGAATGGAATCGCATCCGAATCCTCATCACACCCGAGAAGTGCGTGCACGAGATCAACGGGGTGAAATACTTCGACTACGTTTTGGGCAGCGAAGATTTCAATAGCCGCGTTGCCAAAAGCAAGTTCGGGAAAATGCCGCTTTTTGCCAAGTCCAACACAGGGTTCATCGCCCTGCAAGGCGATCACGGCCAAGTCTCTTTCCGCAACATCAAGATCCGCCCGATCGAGCGAAAGAATTAAGGTTCTCCGTTGTTTTGAGTGGAATCATTTCCGGGTCCGGACAGGAGAACTTACTCCCGAGGGCTGCGTAGAGTTTGGACATTTTCCGGCCGTGTGCAGTTGTATCCTATGAGCTATTTCCGACTGACACCTCCCGGAGGGGAGAGATTCGAGAATAGCCCACACCTATCTCCCGGAGGGAGATTTGAGAATAGCCCACCCTTTCAAGGGTGGGATTGCGTGGCAAATACCCAAAGTCCCGAAGGGACGGTTGAGAGGTAACGAGGACATTGGGTGATTCGGCCGTCCCTGCGGGACTTATGCGATGGCTCATTCGAACCCAGCAGTGAACTGCTGGGCTCAGAACTCCTGAGGCCATGGAAACGAGATGATCCCGCCTTTACTTCTGACACGACTTTTCCCCTCACCCCGGCCCTCTCCCCAAGGAGAGGGAGAATCATTTTCCGCATCGGCAGAAGGTGCATGCGTCGAGGTTGCCCCAGGTGGCATGCGTGATTCCCTCTCCTCGGGGAGAGGGTTAGGGTGAGGGGAGTTCAGGACTATTCCCTACACACAAGGATCACCCGCACCGGATCAGAATTTCTGGGGCTATTCTCGAATCTCCCTCCGGGAGACGAAGGCGGCCAATAGGTCCAAACTCCCGTCATCCCGGCGAGATGGAAAAATGGTCTTCATTCCCTGTGGAACTATTCCACTGAAAACAGCGAGGAACCAAGAATTAAGGCCAGCGCCGTAGCCCCGCTCGCGATTCTACTTTTCGACGGTGAAGGTGATGTCGGACCCTTTTTTAGTAGATCTCAAATGGTATTGCCCACCATCGTCAGCATTGTCGCTTCCAACGCTGTAAACCACATAACCGGCTTTGAGCTGTTTGTAGCGGAGCGGTTCGCCGTTGAATGGATCAACCGGAATCGCGGTTAAAAAACTGGGTCGCAATTGCTCAAGCGTTTCGGGAAGGCGATTCTCGTTCTTCAGGCGAAAGCGCTCGATGGCGACCGCGGTTTGGGCAGCGCCCAAACGGGCGCGAACTTCGCCTTCGAGTATCACTACACCCTTGAACTGCGGCAGCAGGATTCGGGAGAGCTTCGGCATGAGCTCCCCCCGATTTCCGTGATTGAGGTGTTCGTCGATCTGATCGGCTCTGTCCAATATTTGAGGAAACGCAAGCCGGGTTGCTTCGATGGAAGCTTTCATCGTCTGAAGATAGAAGAGAAAGTCACGATCGGAACGCCCGGAAGCTTTGTTCAAGGTGTCGAGCACACCAAACAACAACGAAAAGGTCTTCGGCGCTGTGGGATCCATGAGGCGCGGATCGGTCGGCATCCGATAAGTCCCGATGCCGACAAGTAGCCCACCTTGGAGGCTGCGCTTCAATCCATCCAGGTTTTTGTCCTCGGCATCACGAATCAGGCTCAGGAGTTGGTCCAGTTGGAGATCGGACAAACCGTTTGTGACGAGGAGACGCTCCAACGTCGTAAGTGCCATGTTGAGGCAAGCGGAGAGGTGCCACTGGGCAGTGTGCAGTGGTGCCTGGCGCAACGAACGATAAAGGGCGAAGATTCCATTCAAGTCTTGGATTGCCATGTCTGTGTTGCCTTCTTCCGCCTCCAAAATGGCGGCGAACTGCGCGATATGAGCAATTCTCCGAAGCCCCAGAATAAGTCCCCAATTAACCGTGGAGCCGTTCACGAGGCTGAAATCAAACGCATAGTGGCTCGTCGTGAGAGCAGTTGCGCTTCGGAAAATATCCAAGGCTTCTCGGTTGTTGGTCCGCAATCGAGTCATGGCCTCTTTCATTTCCGACGACAACGGATCGGTGAGGGATGAAAATGGAAGTTTTCCCATGGGAGGGAGCGTCTTGGAAATGGATTCGGGAGGGACGAGACGATAAGCGGCTTGCTTGAAAACATCACCGGCGTTTTCACCACGAGCGACGACCGGGTACAACTTGTCAAGCCCTGCCAGGGTGATCGGGTGGCCTGCTTTGCTCAGCGCCTCCAGCCTGGCGTTGATTTGCCGTGCCAACGAAAACCGATACCAAACGATAAATCCAATGGACAAAGCAACGACCGTTAATGCCGACCACGCCCACCGATGTCGGCCAAGGAGGGATTGGGAGGCGTTCTCTCGTTGCGATCGTTTAGATCGAGAAGCGATCCAGTTTTTCAACGAAGGAATTCGAAATGACGTTTTAGTTGGCTTATCTCCGAGCGGGTAGCTTTGAGTTGCAACCGCGCGAAGGTCTCTCAGGAACCTCCGCTTGGCCGAGGATGCAAATATCAAGTTGTTTGCCAGCGCAATCGCTAACCAGGACGCGACGAGGAATTGCCCGGAAATGTCCGAGCTGGTTCGGCCCGTCAACTGATATCCCAGAAAGAGACTGAAGTACCCGGCGGCATAAATCATCCATGGCAGCGCCAGAATAGAGAAGAGTGTTTTGATAACGGCGCGGTTCAAGTGGGTGACGAGCAAGGCTTGCCACATCGCAACCCATTTGAGCGCCATTAAATCTGCCAACAGCACGATCAGCCCGGCGCAGACCATCAGGGTCATGTCCAGCGGTGAGATGCCATGACGGAAGGACTTAATCCCAATAAACAGCAACAGCAGATCGATCGTCACAACCGCCAGGATTGGTCTCGCGAATTGGCGTCTCAAAGCGAGGTCTTGACCGCGTGCGATCTCTGGCACTCTCAGCGGCGAAGAAAGGAGCAGTTCCAAAGCGCCGCTTCGTCGGTCTTCAACGAAACGCGAGCAAGTCTCGGAGGTCAGCCAAATCTTCAGGAACCCATGGATCATAAAGTGGACGAAGCAGGAGACTTCCCAATCAAAGATGGATTCGCGCATTGCAACGAAACCAGCGATCCAGAGGAGAATCATCGACCCCAAAAAGAACCAGACATAACGGGCTTTCAGCCGGTCACGACCGGCGAGCCAGAAGAACGGATTCTGATCCAACATCCGCGCGCGAAAAATCTTCCGGCGTGTGGTGTCGCCATAGCTCCAGCGTTCCCATCGTTCTCGCCAGCGTAATCGTTTGACGCTTTTGGGACGGTCTTGACACGTTCGCGGCAAAACCCTGGCAGCCGCCGCCAAAAGGACCCAACTCAGCAGATGAGTGCAAAGGAGCGAATTGAAAAATTCCTGGATCATCGGTTTCCCGAGAGAAGTCGCCTGAGTCAGAATGAAGGCAAAGAGCGGACTCGGCGCAAAGACCGCCGCTGCGAACCCAGATGAAACCGCATTGAAGGACTGGTTGGCAGCGTTTCCCGAAATCAAAAGGAACGCTCCGAGCGGCGCGAACGTGATCGCCAAAATCAAACAAATCGTGCCGAACATCGCCTTTCGTTCGTTTTGACTGAGCGTGGAAACAAGCACCCCCGCCGAGAGCGAAAAGAAAAGAGTGTTCACCATTAGGAGAGCGATTCTCACGATTTCACCGGCTGTCAGGCCCCCCAACAGCAATGCCAGCGCCATTACCGGCACGATGGCAATCAGGCTATAAAACGAACTTAGCGACGCCGAAACGAGCTTTCCAAAGACGACATCATACCCCTTGAGATCCGTGAGGAACAAGAGGCCAAGAGTTCCTTCCCGTTTCTCCAGGCTCATGCAATCGGCCGTGGCACGAATGCCGATGAGGAGGCAGTAAACAAAGGCAGCCGCCGAAAGGATCGAGAACAAAAGTTTGCCCTGCTCGGCGGGCGAAAAATGAGAGGTAATCATGAGCAGGCCTGCCATGACAATAATGGCGAGCGCCGAAGCCCATACCCGCGAAGAGTAAGAGCTCGGGCGGCGAGCTGCGATCGATAGCTCGCGGACCACAATCGGCAGGAAAATCATAAAGCGTGACGTTATCTCATTCCTGAGCCGGAGTTGAAGCACGATGATTCATTTCTCTCCTATCGGGTTTCACTTGCTGCATGTGAGCTACGACAGCTCTGAATACCTTTAGTCACTGACCGCGTTCGCACCATTGGACTTCAGCGCAGCTCCGCACCGGTGGAAACCGCCAGTCTAAGCGTTCGCCCTAACGGTTTCTTATCTCTCATTATGTCCAAGCGCTGCCTCTCTGAAGCAGCAGTTCTGCCCATGAACCTGGGTGGGGTGAGAGTCCCCTCGAACCCTGACCTTTTCTGGCGCTCGAGCATGTCAGGGCTCGACGGCTTCCGGCTCGGAGACTACAGCTCGGAGAGAGTCTCGCCCCACCGTTCAAGGGCGCAATGC
>CAMAWP010000457.1 GCA_945861765.1 Akkermansia muciniphila
CACGGTGAGCGCCGCTGCGATCACTTCCAGCGCGAAGACGGTCGAATTAACGACGGCGGCCCTTGCAGCGGGGACGACCTATCAGTTGACGGTGAGCGGAGTGCAGGACATTTTCGGGAATCCCATCTCCGCCAGTTCGTCGATCGCCATCGGTGTTCAAAAAGGAGTGTTTCTTGTGACCGCTGATCCTGGACCGCTCACCTTCGCAGGTGACAACGCAATCAATCAGCATTTACTCGATCGAGGTTTCGACGTGCAGCTCGCCATGGGGTCTGACGTCCCCGATGATGGATCCACCGCAAAAGGCAGGGATTTGATTATTGAAACGTCGAGCCTTGGCTCTGGGACGGTAGAAGTCGGAGGTATCGGAAAGTTTCGAGACCTTGCCATCCCCGCCATGAACTGGGAAGCGTCGAGCACGGATGCCTTCGGCTTCATGGAAGGTAACGCTAATCCCGGAACCACGGCTGCCCAAACGGCTGTCAACATTGTGGATCCATCCAGCCCGTTAGCCGCGGGATTCCCGAAAGGACTCGTCACGGCGTCGGCTTCCGAGACCTACTCGCAGGCCCAGCCAGTGGGAGCGCACATTGTCGCCACCCTTGCAACCGACCCCGCACAGGCCATCATCTTTAACTATGACAAGGGTGAAAAGGGATTCGGCGGGTTCGTCATGCCGGCTCGTCGCGTATTCTTCTTCTTCCAGGATAACACGGCCGCAGTCGCCACAGACGCTGGATGGAAACTGTTCGATGCCTCAGTGGATTGGCTCCTGGGAATTCAGGCTCCGGCACCACCTGTCGGAAAACCGACACTTTCAGTTGCCCGCACAGCAGCGGGACTCACGCTGACATTCACTGGCATCCTTCAATCAGCGGACCTGGTCAATGGTCCTTGGGCTGATGTCGCTGGTGCGACTAGTCCACGGCCTGTGACTTTAGCGGGCGCTCAGAAGTTCTATCGCGCCAAACAGTAGCCGATAGAAAACATTCAATCACGAAAGGGGTCGGACGAAAATCCGGCCTCTTTTTTTGTCCTCGTATTCCGCTTGGATGGCGCTTTCACCCAGTGACTTTTCAAACGGTTCATTCTAAATCCGGCAGTTGATTAGCCACATAAGAACTCAAAGAGAAGTGTTCTCCGTTGTTTTGAGTGGAATGATTTCCGTGTCCGCACAGGAGAACTCACTCCCGAGGGGTGCGCAGAGATTGGACATTTTCCGGACGTGTGCTGTTGTATCCGCTGAGCTATTTCCGACTGACATCTCCCGGAGGGGAGATTCGAGAATAGCCCACACCTATCTCCCGGAGGGAGATTTGAGAATAGCCCACCCTTTCAAGGGTGGGATTGCGAAGCAAATACCCAAAGTCCCGAAGGGACGGTTGAGCCATTCTCGGGCGATCCTTTGTCCTGAACAGACAGTGAGAATAGGAGCTGACATAGGACATTGAGGGATTCGGCCGTCCCTGCGGGACTTATGCGATGGCTCATTCGAACACAGCAGTGAACTGCTGGGCTATTCTCGAATCTCCCTCCGGGAGACGAAGGCGGCCAATAGGTCCAAACTCCCGTCATCCCGGCGAGATGGAAAAATGGTCTTCATCCGCTGTGGAACTATTCCACTGAAAACAGCGAGGAACCAAGAGAAGAGAGGGCGGAGGTTCTCGAAACTCACCCGTTCGGTGAAGGAGCCCGGTTGCGAAAATTCCTCTGTCTTTGCGATCTATGCGTTCTTTTGCGGCTCGAGTGCTTTTTCCAGATTCATGGAGCGCTTTGGATCATTGCGTTCGTCCAAATTTCTTGTCCAACTCGCGGAGATTCATCTCGATCAGAGTCGGCCTTCCATGAGGACATGTGTAAGGCATCGCGCAGTGGCGCAGGTCATCCACCAAATTTTCCAGCTCAGGACCGGTCAGTGGATCGTTGGCTTTCACCGCATGGCGGCAGACGGTCTTAGCCACCGTCTGTTCTCCAAGGCGCCAGGAATTGACGCCTTCGCCCGCTGCTTTTAACTCGTCCACCAATTCCAAAACAAAGCGGCGGGCATCAGAAACTTTGACGAACGGAGGCAACGCATCGAGGAGAAATGTCTGCTCGCCAAACTCACTCAGCCCGACACCCAGTCGGGCGAGCGTCGGCAATTGCTCTCCCAAGAAATGGGCGTCGCGCGCGGAAAGCTCCACGGTTTCTGGCAGCAACAGGCGCTGGGAGGGGGCGTCCCCTTGTTCCAAGCGGCCTAACATCTGCTCGAATAGAATGCGTTCGTGTGCCGCGTGTTGATCGAGCAAGACCAGACCTCTATCCGATTCCAAAACTACATATAATTTTCCGATCACACCGACCAATCGGAGCGGAACATTCAACAGAGGAACCGGCTCGCGCGAACTTAGCGGCGGTGACGATTGCGGAGCAGAACTTCCGGAAAGGTGAATGGTCCTCTCTAACGTCAGTGGGAGCGGGCTTTGCGAGCTGGAGAATGGAGCATGGCCCGAGGGAGGCGTTGGCCAGGACGCGATTGGTTTCGCCGGAGCGGGCGGTGTTGAGTTCGGCAAGGTTGCGGCCGCGTTGTGGCCGGTGTCTTTGGCTGAAAATGCGTTTGATTCAACCGGCTTCGGCACGAGCGTATTTTCCACAGTACGCGGCGACGACTCCGGGGCAGTCGTTGGCGCTGGCGCCTTATGGAAGGAAAGCAACGTCTCGCGGATTGCTTGAGCCACGAGCCTCCGCACCGCTTGCTCCTGGTGAAATTTAATTTCCTTTTTTGCGGGATGAACATTCACATCCACCGCTGCGGGATTGATTTCGAGGAACAGACAACAAACCGGGTAGCGCCCCTTCATAAGGGCGGTGTGGTATCCTTCCATCAGAGCAAAGTTGAGCCCGCGGTTTTCCACCGGCCGTCGGTTGACGAACAGATGTTGTTCTTCGCGAGTAGCGCGCGAGATCCCCGGTTCACCGATGAATCCCCAAATCCGAAACCGACCAGGCTCGACCTCTGCCGCCTGCTCCGAATCGCGAGGCGGCTCGATCGACGCAGAAAAATCGACCGGCAGCAGTCGGGTTTCCGGTCCAGGCAACGCTCTCATCCGCTCTTGTAATGCAGTCAGCCGTGTAGGTGGTTGGTTTTCTGCGCTGCTCGGCGGCAATTGCCAAACCACACGTTGTTCGTGCAAAAAAGAAAACGCCACCTCCGGGTACGCGAGTGCAGCCAAAGTCAGATAATGCTGAATATGGGAGCGCTCGGTCTCTTCACTGCGGAGGAATTTGCGTCGGACAGGCAAATTAAAAAACAACTGCCGCACTTCGATACAAGTTCCAGGAGCGCTGCCGGCAGCTTTTACCTCCAGGATTTTGCCGCCATGAATAATGATCTGAGCGCCTTCCGGAGCTCCGTCCTCCCGCTCTCGCGTCGTTAAAGTCATTCGACTGACGCTGGCGATGCTCGGCAAAGCCTCTCCGCGAAATCCCATGGTGGCAATGGAGCCAAGGTCCTCCGCGTTTCGAATCTTGCTGGTGGCGTGGCGTTCCAGACAAAGAAGCGCATCGTCCCGGCTCATACCAAGGCCATCGTCGGTGACGCGGATCAAACTCCGGCCTCCGGCTTGGATCTCTACAGTGATACGGGCGGCCTTGGCGTCGAGCGCATTTTCCACCAGTTCCTTAACGACGCTGGCTGGGCGTTCAACTACCTCGCCTGCGGCAATCTGATTGGCCACCTGTTCGGGCAGGAGACGAATGCGGTTCATTACGGACGTTTCAGTGGAATTGAAAAGCTGAAGATGGCTCCGCGTCCGGGGGCGTTGCGCGCATGGATTCGTCCGCGATGATCCTCGACAATTTTTTTGCAGATCGACAGCCCAAGGCCGGTCCCTTGGGCTTTTCCATAGGTCGCAAAAGCCTCAAAAAGCTGGGGCGCGATCTCGGGCGGAATGCCTTTGCCCGAGTCTTCAAGTTCCGTAATGACCTCGTTTTCGGTGATGGCGAACCGGAGCTTGATCTTCCCGCCGTTGGGCATCGCATCGAGAGCATTGTGAATCAAGTTGGAAAAGACATGCTGGAGGCGGCTGGGATCGAAGAGGAGAGATATTGAAGGAGGCTCGTTCTCGCATTCGATGAGGACGGAATTCTCGGTCATTTCCACACTGATCTCCTGGAGGAACTGCTGCACAAAAACGGCGTAATCGGTCTGGGCAGGGATGATTGAGCTTTGCGTTCCCCGTGTGAATTCGAGCAGTTCATTAATCATGTTGCTCAAGCGATCGACCTGTTTGCGAATCCGGGTTCGAGCCATTTGACGCATGGCGGCAGTCGCGTTCTCCATGCCGGCGAGATCGGAGGCAATTCCAATGACATTCAGAGGATTCTTAAAATCATGCACGATCGAACGGGCGAATCTGCCAACTAAAGTCAGGCGCTCTGCCTGAAGCACTTCTTGAATGTAGCGGCGATTAAACTCCCGCAGACGCCGGCTGAACTCTCTCATCAAATTCACCGCCAGCTTGGGCGAGCTTTCCAGTAGCTGGAAAATGTCAGCTCGAGGCATGAGATAAACCTCCGTGTCTTCCACAGACGTAGCGGTTGCCGAGCGGGGTTCATTGTCCAAAACCGCCATCTCACCGAAAAAATCACCCGGCCCAAGGTTCGACAGAGTGCGACGTTCGTCCTGGTTGACCAAGGCTGAGATCAGAACGCGGCCGGTTTTGATCATATAAAGGCCATCACCGTCATCTCCCTCCCTGAAGATCACTTTGCCTGCTAAGAATGATTGGATTTGAACAGTGCTTCTTAGCCTTCCGAATTCCGCGGCCGATAACCCGCTGAACAACTTGCTGCTTTCGAGGACAACCATTTCGAAAGTCTAAGTCAAAACGCGCTACGGTAAAGGAAAGAGATCATTGAGGGCGAAATCTTGCCGCAGATCGGCCCCGAAAGGGGTTCGGGCCTTTGGACGTTTTCGTGTCCCGCTCAAAACGAGAGACGATTCCAACGGCAGTCTTCCTTATAGCCGTCGTTCCCTTCGCTCCCTTCGCGAGGGCAAATT
>CAMAWP010000458.1 GCA_945861765.1 Akkermansia muciniphila
TGGCGTTGGATTGCGGAGCGGCTGGCGATGGGGCATTGGCGAACGGCCGCCAACGCCGCGCGGAGAGCGGGGCTGGCCCGTCGGAAATAATTCAGACGATACACTCCATTAGTCATCTCTGACCCCTTCACGCCAGCCGTGGCGGGCCAGCAGTCGGTACACCACGGACGGCTTGACCGGTTGGCCAAGCCGTTGCGCCAGGGCCGCTCGAATCGGGGAAACCACCACCAAGTTGCCGGTGGTGGCGCTTTGGAGCCAAGGTTTCAAAAACGCGTCTTCTTCCTCAGGAGTGAGCAGGGATTGACGGCGTCCACCCCAGTGGCGATCGGGGGTTGGTTTCGCCGACTTTTGCTGGCGAAAGGCGGCTTGAAGCCGAGCCACGGTCGCACGCCCCACGCCGAGAACGGAGGCAGTTTGTTCGAGAGTCGCCCCGAACAATCCCGGCAGAAGAACGGCCTGACATTGTCGTAGGGACTCGATCGAGGTGGATGTGGCGGCTGTCAGTTGGGCCTGCTCAATCAGGAGAGGATCAATCCGGCGTGGTCTTGCCATGCCGGGACTTTGCCATAATTAGTCTCATCTTGAAAGCGAATTAGAATAAGGAGCACATGATCGGGTGGCTGCGCAAGCAGTTGGCCCAATTTCCCGACTGAGATCCGGCCTGAATGAGGATGAATGCACCCTTAGTCATCTCCGACCCCTTTACATCAACGAGCAATTGCATAACAAGGCCGAGAACGAGAGCTTCTCCGGAATTATCGCAGAGGATCACGGGCTGGTGATGTTCGCGGAGACCCAAGGCGCTTCGCTGGACATGGGCAATGGAAGCCTTTCGGCAAGCTACTACGGAGTAATCCGGCTCGGTTGCGAAACCGCGAAGATAACGAGTTGGGGCGAACAGTCCAATAACCTGGCCATCAACAACGGCGGGCGTATCGACCTGCACGGCACGACGACAACCCTTTGCGCCCGGCAGAAGGCCAACACGCCTATTGGACTGGAGCACGACGGTCATATTCTGGCGGAAGGGGCGCACATTATCATCCAGGGCGACAACGAAAACGCAATCGTGATTCAGAAATCCAGCACCCTGACATGCAATGACATCGAACTGCGGGGCACCTTCAAGACAGCGATCTCGGCCATGAGCGGATCGATGTTCGTTGGGTCGTTCCTCGGCGATATTCCCGGACTGTCGGCCAGCACGAGCGCGACGATCAACATCGAAGAGATGAAGAAAGGCGGCAAGGTCGTCGGGACGAATGCACCATTAGTCATCTCCGACCCCTTTACGCGCCAGCCCCAACAGACGGCGTTTTATCAACTGGTCGAGCGGTTTTATCCGCAGTTTAAGGCGGTCTATGAAGAGCCCTACCAGGAACGCTGCGGCTCTTGGCGGCCGTCCATCTCGACGGCCGTGGAGAAGTTTCTGGAATGCGGCGACCTGCAGCAGGGTTTTGCGCGGGTGCGTTGTCCGGACTGTGGGCACGTATTTTTCGTTGCCTTCTCCTGTCGCGGGCGCTGTTTCTGTCTCAGGTGCCTGCCTGCCGAAGCCTCGGCGCAGGCAGGCCATCAGAAACGGGCTTTGCAGACGGCGCTCTGGGTGAGCCAGGAAGTTTGCGCGGCGGTGCCGCACCGTCAATTTGTCTTCACCATTCCCAAGCGGATGCGGATTTACTTTCGCTTTGACCGGCGGCTGTTGGGCGAATTGTGCCGTGCGGCCTGGCAGGTGGTGCGTCAAGTCTATGCTGCGGCGGGTGACCAACCCGACGCCGTGCCGGGGATGACGTGGCGTTGGATTGCGGAGCGGCTGGCGATGGGGCATTGGCGAACGGCCGCCAACGCCGCGCGGAGAGCGGGGCTGGCCCGTCGGAAATAATTCAGACGATACACTCCATTAGTCATCTCTGACCCCTTCGCATTTGTTTGCGTTTGTGTGGGACGCGTCGCGGGTCCTGATCTTCGCGTTTCAAAATTTGGCAACCGATCGTCCGCCTGCACCAATGACGGCGCGAGTAGGAATTCCAGCAACAGAACCGAAGCGGCTCTAAGTAAAAAGGTATGTCTATGATTCATTTTCGAGAAGGCAAGGAAATGCATGAATAGCCATTCGTCCAATTTTATTCTTCGCTTTCGCGATTCTTCCTTGAGGTGTCGGCTCCGGGCCTTGCGCAAACCAGAATCGAGGATAGCCTGCTGATATGCGAATTTGTTTGTATTCATTCCGATGCACGAAAGTCGTGTTCGTCATATCGCTCATGTCGGCGTTTTTTTGTGTGGCGACACCAGCGCCAGACTACTGGGATCGCAGCTTTGGTGGGACGGGGATAGCTGATAGGGACGGCCAAGTCCGAGCAGCGGTTACGTGGCGTGACCGCCTGATTATCGGAGGATATTTTTCCCAAGTGGGTGGTGTGAATGCAACTAACATCGCGATCTGGGACGGGAACAGGTGGTCATCTTTAGGGAATGGGCTTGGGGTTTTTGATGCAAATCGCTCAGTTGCTTCGGCAATAAATTCCGTTCGCGTGATTGATGATGAGATATACGCGGCGGGGATTTTTACAAACAGTGGTGCCGCTTCGATTTCCAATATCGCAAAGTGGAACGGTGCTCAATGGGTGCCACTTGGCTTGGGATTGAGTGATCCATTGGCGGTCATCGCCGTGTACGACATCGCGGGTCGAAGAGCGAATGATCTGTACGCTGGCGGGACGTTCACCACTGCGGACGGTGTTCCGACCAGTCGCATTGCCCATTGGAATGGACAAAAATGGAGTCCGCTGGGAGCTGGCGTCAGCCAAAGCAACGGATATGCTTTTGTCCATACGATCACTATCAATAGGGATGATGTTTATCTCGGAGGGAGTTTCACTTCGGCAGGCGGCGTTGCAGCCACCAACATCGCGAAGTGGACCGGCTCAAAATGGGAGAGTATCGGCAACGGTTTGCCCGGCCAAGCTGTGTACGCGCTCGCCATCGTTCGAGGCTCTCTCTTCGCAGGAGGGAGGTTCGGAGACTTTGCGGGGGGTGTGCTTCAGGGAATTGCACCTTGGGATGGTGCCGCTTGGATTTCAGTAGGGGGGCCAGCCAACGGATTCTCCGGATACCCTGGCTCTGTGCTCTCGATAGCTTCCGTGCAGGATCGCTTATTCGTTGGCGGGGAATTTTCAAGTATCGCAGGAGTCGCTGCGACGAATATTGCTCACTGGACGGGTCGCGAGTGGCTGCCATTGGGGGGCGGCCTCCGTTATCCCTCCATCGTGTATGCGCTCGCAAGCAATGGTAGTGAAATTTTCGCGGGCGGATCGTTTGACTTTGCTGGCGACACATCTTCGAGGAAGATCGCGCGCTGGCACATTCCGCGAACGTTGAAGGTTCAGTCGTCTCAGAATCAAATTCATGTTTCCTGGCCTGCGCCTGATACAAACTTTGTTTTGGAATCGACAAGCTCACTCAACTCGAACTGGCAGCCGGTATCGCAACCGCCCCTGGTGCAGGACAACCGCTGGACTATTACGAACACGATCAGCGGCACGAAACAGTTCTTTCGACTGAAGGCAAACAACTGAATCCAGAGTGATCGCCGCGCAAACTTGAATTCGATGATCTCGGTTCTCCGTTTCGGGTTTGTGATTCGATAGTGCCTTCCCTTTACAATCCGTCGTGAGCGCGGCCAGCTTTGGCTTTGCTTACGTCACGCGAAACTGTCCGAACTCACTCCGCTGACCAATTCGAGTCCGACCTTTGACGATCCGTGTTCCGCGGTGAGCCGCTGGGCTTGCCACCACCCCAAAAAGGTGTCAGTCCCGGCTATTGTAGAAGCCTACTACCTTTTCAGGCAATTGGCCACGGTATGACGACACCCCATCTGCAATCGTGCCGCAATCCAATCCAGCGTCATCACCGTTTCCGCTCTCAACCGCGCCGCCATTTTCACCTTGCTCGGGTCGGTCTTGCGGCGCTTCCCCAAATCCGCTTCCGTCCACCGGCGCCGGCGCAGTTCCGCCTCCACCAAACGTTCCGCCTGCTGCTCGTCCGTCTCCTGTTTCGCTTCGCCCCCATGATGTTGCCCCACCGCGCACCCCATTCTCTCCAATAATTCTTCCTTCAGTTGCGCCCCACCCAAAAACCACCCGCGCCTGACCGCCTTCCATTCCCCAGGCTCGTCCTTCCCGCGCCGCTCTTCCATCGCTTGCGCAAAACGCCGCCGTCCCGCCACGTCATCCCGGCCGATCCCCAGTTCCCCCAACACCCGATCCACCCGCAGCCAGACGGGTCGTTGCCCCGCCTGTTGCAAATACTCAGGATAACTGCTCCAGCGGTAATCCTGCAGCGCTGCTTCCGGTGGCAGCAATTTGGCTCGCAC
Organism: Akkermansia muciniphila; assembly: GCA_945861765.1. Taxonomy (GTDB): domain Bacteria; phylum Verrucomicrobiota; class Verrucomicrobiia; order Limisphaerales; family SIBE01; genus SIBE01. The sequence goes on from CAMAWP010000458.1 coordinate 4,370, forward strand.
CGGATTTAAATGCACGTCGTCACATACGGTTCGTAAATACCCATCGCCGCTGCCATCCACAATCAGGGATTTGTAACGCCCGCTGAACAGATGGCCGAACAGTTTATGCCGCCGGTTGAAACGGGAGGTAAAGGTGCCCAAAAACCATTTCATCCCGGCCACCAGATTGGCTTTGGGCGTTTCCACCACCAGATGAAAATGGTTCAACATCAGGCAATAGGCATGCACCTGCCAGCCGGTCTTCGCGCACGCTTCGCCCAGGGTTTCCAGAAAACGCCGATGATCCTCCTCATCCCTGAAAATCGGCTCCCGCCGATCTCCCCGGTTCATGACGTGATAAATCGCGCCAGGATATTGCACTCTGAGTTTGCGCGCTATGAGGCCAATCCTTTCGCCCGAAAGGGCAAGCGTCAACTCGACATTCTACAATAGCCGGGACTGACACCTTAATGCTTAAGCGTCACGAGAAAGTCGATCATATCCGTGAATTCCTGCAGCGACAGGCCGACCTGCAATCCTTCCGGCATGAGGGAAACGCTGCTGCCGTGTTGTTCCTTGATGTCACGGGTGGCGATCCGGACCCGCTGTCCGTCCGCGCCCATCAATTCAATGGCCAAGTCCGTTACCTGCTTGAGCACACCCTGGTATTCCTCGCCG
>CAMAWP010000459.1 GCA_945861765.1 Akkermansia muciniphila
GAACCCAGCAGTGAACTGCTGGGCTAGTCTCGAATCTCCCTCCGGGAGACGAGGCGGCCAATAGGTCTAAACTCCGGTCATCCCGGTGAGATGGAAAAATGGTCTTCATCCCCTGTGGAACTATTCCACTGAAAACAGCGAGGAACCGCATCACGGTTTCACGGCTTGGGACCAGTCGTCCACCAGTCGGCTGACCATTCGGCGATGACGAAGGACCCCAATGCTACCGACTTGGCCTTTGATCCCCGCTAATTCCAAGTTGCTTTCAAGTTGAGAGTAATTCGCTGGTCTGCCGGGCGTCTGGCTTCGTGGCTCGTCAGTCACAGATCACTGTGGATTTGCTCCTTCCTCGCGCCTCGCCAGCCGCTCGGCATCCGGCGCGCCTTAACCTCAACTTGAAAGCAACTTGGAATCAGGGAACGGTGGGGACGCAACCGAGGCGGATCAGCGATTGGGTCCTCAGGCTCGAAGCCCCGAAGTCTTCATCTCCAGGTGAAGTGATTTCGTCGAAATCCGACACCAACAACCTCAACTGGCTGGTGATGCCGCAAACCACCAAATCCTCGAAAGATCGCACGCGACAAAGAACCGTGAACGGGTCGTGACGAATGTAGGAAGGCGTCCAATTCTGCCGCTCATGGCTCGCAACCTCAGAATCGAATACCCCGGCGCTATCTATCATGTGATGAACCGGGGCGATCCGCAAAGACAGTCCTGCCGGGCGGACAAGGCCGAGAGGTAAGAGTTGCGGCGGTGGCGGTGGCCTGGATTACGCAGCGATTGCAGATGGGCAGCTTGCCCAATGTGGACACACTGCCTTACGAGTGGCGGCAGCGCAAATAGAAGCAATAGCTGTTCATAAGAACTGAGCCGTTCACCGACCCGACTAAAATGATTCAGGCAAACGACTCCATTAGTCATCTCTGACCCCTTTCCAGAAGAAAGCAAATCGAATGTTACCAATAGCCGGGACTGACACCTGCTCGAGCAGATGGAGTTGCCAACCGAACTGATGGCGTCGGGGCGATGGCCTGGTTCGCGAACGCGCAATGTTTATCCCAAATTGATAACTGGCTATCAAATCTTGCCTCTGCTATAAGCCTGCACCGCTACACAAAGCAAGCAAGGGCAAGAAGATGAATTCCGAAAATCCTTCCATAACTGGCAAGACCGTCTGGGCTTTTGACCTGGGCAAAGCCTCCATCGGCGAAGCGGTCCGGCTCGACGACAAATTCCTGCACAAAGCTTCACTGCTGATCCCGGCTGAATTTGCGGAAACAAAAACCGCTGCTGGCCGACGACGAATGTCTCGCACGCGACAGGCACACAAAGCACGCGAACAATGGCTGGACGAGGTGATGCAAAAGGCGGGCATTGAACCGCTGAAAGGTCGGCGCACCGTGAAAATTGCCGGCAAATGGCAATCCGCGCCGGAAACTGAAACGCAGAAACAAAACCGCGAACTTTTGGAACGTGAGTTTGCCAAGCCGGGCGATCCGACTTGCTACACGTCTTGCCTGCTTCGCATCAAATTGCTGAATGGCCTGAAACTTGAGCCGTGGCAAATCTACAAGGCATTACATTCGGCGATTCAACGTCGTGGTTACGACCCGAACATTCCTTGGAAAACTCGCAGCCAGCGAAAAGCGAAAGCCGGAGTTGCCGAGGATGAAGAAGCCGGCACACAGGCGCGCATGGAACAATTTGAAAAGGATTTGGAAACTATGGCGCCCGGCAAACCGGCGTTTCAGTTCCCCTGCTATTACGATGCTTGGAAAATGGGACTTTGGAATCCAGCCAACCCAACCGAATTGAAAGACCGCATTGATTGCCGCGCTGAAAGCACTCGCGATCAAATCGTACCCCGTAGGTTGGTGATAAAAGAAATTACCGCGCTTGCGGACAGTGCCGCGAAGGATTATCCGAAACTTAAAGGGCAGGCAAAATACCTTCTCTTTGGGCCGACGGAAACGGCATACGCTTCCTTCGACGCCAAACTCCGCCAAGAACACGATTTGAGAGAAGGCGGCGCGAATGATTGGCAGGGTGTGCTTGGTCAGAAGATTCCCCGTTTTGACAACCGAATCATCGGCAAATGTGTGCTGATTCCGCGCATGAACGTCTGCAAGATTCGCACGGACGGAAAAGGCGAGATTCATCCGCAGTCGAAAGCGGCAGGAGAAGTTTCGTTCCTGATGAAGTTGAAAAACATGAGGATTCAGCGCGGGGGAAAGCCCGTTGGACTTACAGCGGAGGAAATCAAATCGGTTTTTGAGAATCCGGCGTTTGAGAATCTTTCCCTCACCGAGTCCGCTTGGAAAAAGAAGGTGTGTGTTCCGCTTGGCGCTGTTCCCTTGCCGGGACATGAATGCGTGGAAGCGCCAAGAGTCTCCGGGCGGAGCCGGTTCTGCCGTCCCGCCTTGGATATTTTGAAGCGGTTGATTCTTTCCGGGCAAAAGCCGAGAGACTTCCACCGCGCTGAAGTTGGGAAGCTAAACGGAAACACGAATCCATTGAAGGGATTGATCGAAGCCGATTTGAAATTTCTGACGCAAATGGGCGAGACATGGGAAGGCATTTACATTCCGAATCAAAAACTCGATGCGCTCGTGCGAAACTCAGACGATTCGGGTGAAGCCATCCGTACTTTGATTGGTTCTCAAAACGATCCCATTGTTCGCCACCGCCTGAACCTCTTTGGTGAGCGGCTTAACTATTTGGAAAAGGAGGCGAACGGAGAAGGTTTTGGAGAACCAGAGAGCGTCGTCTTGGAATTTGTGCGGACGGATTTCATGGGGCATAAGGCAAAACTGGAGTACAACAAGTTCATCAAAGATCGCGCTGCCGAGCGAGCCAAAGCCAAAAAAGAGGCCACAGAGGCCGGAGCAAGTGAATCTGCGGCTGGATTCAAATTGGAATTGTTGCAGGCTCAAAGAGGGATTTGCCTCTACACCGGCGATGGTCTAGTGCCAACCTCACTCGACGAGTATGTGATTGACCACATTGTGCCACGCGCAAAGGGTGGACCGGATGCAGCGGTCAACTACGTTCTGACAACACGCCGAGCCAACGATGACAAGGCCGACCGCACTCCTTACGAATGGCTTTCCACAACGAAAGGATGGGATGCTTACGTCAATCGCGTCCGCGAACGCCTGACTTCGTTGCGTCACAAGAAGGCGCAATTGCTAATTTCACCCGATGCCGAAAAGCTCGTTGAGAAATACACGGCGCTCGCAGAGACGGCTTGGATCTCCAAGCTGGCGCAGGCAATCCTCGATTTGCGTTTCGGCTGGCGTAACGGCAACGATTCAAAAGGGCGCAAACGGGTAGTAGTTGTTTCAGGCGGTTTGACCGGACGCATCCGTCGGAGATACAAGCTCAACCACATCCTCAACCCCGATGCGAAAGACGATGAAGACGCCGAAAAGAAAAACCGGAACGACGACCGGCACCATGCGCTGGATGCGATGGTTATCAGCTTCCTCAATCCGCTAAAGGTGGAACCCAAATTGCCCGATGGAGCGCACCGGGAATTCTTTGCGAAGGAAATTAAGGAAGTCATACCGCAGAACGTTTGTTTTGAAAAACCCGCGCTGGCAGAAACCATTTACGGAGCACGCGGACAAGGCAAAGACAAAATCATCGTGCAGCGCGCGGAAGTAATCTCACTCGCGCAAAAGCCCATTGCGCCGGGCAAAACAAAGTTCGATCTGGACTACGCACGAAAACAGATTCAGGCAATTCGAGATTTCCACATTCAACAACAATTGTCTGAATTTGCGGCAACCGCGCCCACGGAACAGGCATGGAACGCGTTTTGTCAGAGTTTTTGTTTGCAGCGAAAGAGCGGCTCATCGGGCAGTGCCGTGAAGTTCGTTTTTATGAACGTCGGCGAGCCAGATGAGTACAAGGATTTGTCGAAGGATGGCACCGGTGCGTTTCGCAAAGCTATCAAAGGACACAAGGGGCAGTTCGTTTATGCAGATACAAAGGGCAAACCGAGAGTGCGCCCCGTTTATGCCTTCGAGTCAGTTCAAACTGTGCGTGCAGAACTGGCGCAAAGCGCCGGACAAGCGGCAATCAAAGGGTTTTTCCAATCAGGATGTTTGGTCGAACTCGAAAAACAGATTCCACACAGTTCAACGCCACTGTCTCCGGGAAAATACAAATTGAATACAATCCTCACTGACGGGCGGGCCAAGGTCACTGATTCGTCAGGAAAGATGTCGTTGCCAATCAGTTTGGAAAAAATGCTCGCTGCTGGTTTCAAGCGAGCGGAGTGAAAGCCTATGAGCCACCACCTTCTCCACATTTTCAAACACGGCTGCGTGTTGTCCAAAGACCGGGGCTTTCTGGTCTGTCGCGGCGATGACAAGACCGAGAACCGCATCCCGCACGAAGACGTGCGCGCAGTCATCATCGCGGCGCGCGGCGTCACGCTCACGTCCAGCTTTGTCTCGGCGGTTCTGGAGACGGATGGAATCATTCTCCATTGCAACGAGAGTTATCAGCCCTGCGGCATCACCGCGCCATTGGGACGGGTGATTGATAACAAGGCTTTCCTGCATCAAGCGGAACGACCGGTGCGGTTGAACAATCGCCTCTGGCAGCATCTCATCCGGGGCAAAACGGTGAATCAGTTAAAAGTGCTGAAGAAACGGCAGTTGAATTCGCCGCATCTGGAACTGGCGGTGAGGCAGGACACTTTCGACGAAGGCAATTGCGCCCGGCGTTATTGGCAGTTGTATTTTCCTTCGATTGGCTGGGTTGCCTCCTCGCGCGACCGCAAGCAAGACAACGCACCGAACCAAATGTTGAACTACGGATATGCAGTGCTTGGCGCTCTCTGTCATCGTAGTTTAGCTTCGTCAGCACAATCTGTGGGTGCTTTTTTTGCACAAACCGCATAGCGAACCTGTGATATCAGGGCTTTCCAACCTGTTTGCGACTGCCAACGTGTGGTCACCAGTCCCGCCGGAGGCGGCCAAGCTTCCCAGCAGCAGGCGGGCG
>CAMAWP010000460.1 GCA_945861765.1 Akkermansia muciniphila
CGGACGGCAACAAGTTGTCCAGGGCCATGACCAACGAAATCATAGAACCCTGGCAAGTGGCACCTCAGAAACGAACCACCACGTTCGGCGAGGAAGAACCGTTCGGCTTTTATACGACGGCATTTTCACCGGATGACAAAGCGCCGCGAGACCACATCGTTTCTCGAGACGGAAACTTCGGCGGCGACGGAGTGCTGGAAGTCAGATTCGCTGTCCGGCCCCCAAATAAAAAGCGAGCACGACTACTGGGCTCTGCCCGCGAACAGTTGCTGCGCCGCAATTGCAGGAGCATAAGCTTGCTGAGCGGACTTCTTAATCCAGCCAAACGATGTTCGAAGAAGATCCGCCGAGGTGCTGGGGTCGATCTGGTATGTCACGGTTCGAAAACGCCTGCCCAATCCCGGAACGTCCCCAAGATAGGGGACGTTGTCGATGCACTGCTGCAGATTGGTTGAGATTAAAGTCATTCCCAAACAGAACTGTGCTTCAGCATCGCCCAGCGCTGCTTTCGACGACCAATCGTGCTGAGGCTTTGGTTTCATCCACTCGGAAAAATCTCCCGCTCGCCGGGTCGAATCGCCAGAGTTACGCTGAACAAAAATCAACGGTAAACAACCGACCACAATCACAACAACCAACAGCTTGATGAGTCGATCTTTCAGATGTCCTATTTGCCGTCTCGCCGCTTTTCCGAGGGTTTCGTCTCGAGTGACATCTTTAGCCAGAGGAAAAGAACTGGCCCAAAGCATAGCATAACCCCCAATGGCATGGAGAACAGGCCCCAATAGTTCGAGTCAAAGTCAAACATAGAACTGCTAGACTTGCCCTGGGTAACTCGAATGTAAAGAAGCGTTTTTCCGGAGCGTGTGGTCCTGAGCTATCACGAATCCGGCCTGCTGCGGACTCAACCATCCAATCGATCAGCCGCCCAGGTTCAAGGCGTCTTCGGAAATCGCGTTGACAAGATACTTCTCCCGAAGCGCGTCGCGGAGCGGGTCGGCGTCCGAACTGCAAAAACCATAGTGCGAGTGGCGTCGCCAGCCTTCAGCTTGCCCGAAACGGCGGGACATCTTCCCGACAGCGCCCGATAGATCCTCCATCACCTGAAGGTAAGAATCCATTCCCTGGCTCACATCAAGCCATTCTTTCTGGCTTCGATGCGCGGCGAGTGCCTCCCGCTTGGCCCCATGCGTGGAAGTGGTATTTACAAACGCGCCAGGAATCACGCGCTGGCGCAATCCATCTTGGAGGCCGTGCGGCATGGCATGATAAATCGTAATGTCGCCTTCGATGGCGCGCCGAAACGGGTTTGTCTTAAAATTCGGCATACCCCGCGAAAAGGCGGCGGTCACCACCAGACGACAGGTGTTCATGTGATCCTCCATGTAATCGTGCGGCGAATGCGTGAGCAGAAGAGTCGGCTTCACCTGGCGAATGATGGCCGCCAAGCGGCGCAGGGTTTTTATTTCGTAAAATATCTCCAAATCGTCCGTCAAACTCGGATGGTATTTTGCTCCCAGGATCTCGGCGGCCCGCTTGGATTCTTTTCGCCGAATGGCCCGCGTGGCCGCGGCGTTGTGCTGGACACTCCCACAGTTGCCGCTGGCAAGGTTCATGTAATGGATCTCGTAGCCGGCTAGCTTGAGCAACAAGAGAGTGCCCGCCATGTAAAACTCGATGTCGTCCGGATGCGCTCCCACCGCCATCGCAATGCGCTGAGAGCTGGGATCTGCGACCTGGGAGCTGGGAGCTTTCACGTTGCTATGTGCGGCTTAACTCATCCACGCCCTGTCGCCATCGCATCGTCTAGACCTTAACCGTCCTGCCTTCTTTCGCAGAGCGATCTGCCGCAAAGATGATTTCATGAGTTCTGATGGCTTGACTGAGGTTGGTCAGCGGCATTTCTTTGCCCTGATCCAATGCTCCGAAAAACGCCTCGAATTGAGCCTGGTAGGGATGATCCGAAACGTCGCCGGAATCGACCAACTTCATGGACAGCTCGCTCCATTTCTGTTTGTTCAGCGCGCCGAGCTGTGTCGAGAAGAATTTATTATCGAGCAAGCTGCCTTCGCTGCCGACGAGGTGCGTGTGAAAATAGTAAGGCTGCAGGCAATCTATCACCGAGGCGCATTTACCCACCCGACCATCCTTGAACTTCAAGATCGTAACTGAAGTCGTCGGGTATTCGTATTTTTTGAAGTCTGTGTTGGCGGACGTCGTGGCATAACTGCTGACGCTCTGCACATCGGTCCCCAAGCAAAGTAAGAGCGCGTCCATGGCGTGGCATCCGGCGGAAAGCAAACTGCTTCCTCCGGCATCTTTGCGAGTGTTCCAGCGGAACTGCCCGTACCACGGCCCGATACCGTGGTAATAATCGACCTCCCCATAATGGAGCTTGCCGAAAAGCCCCCGATCGATCGCTGCTTTGATCGTAAGAAATTGGCTGGAGAAACGGCACTCGAAGCAGATGCAGGTCTTGACACCCGCTTTCTGCACGGCCTGTTGGATGGCGCGGCAATCCTTCCAGGACAAGGCGAGTGGTTTCTCGATAATCAAATGCTTGCCCGCCTTCGCCGCGGCGATGGCCTGACGCGCGTGATCGTAAGGATAACTGCAGATCGAGACGGCGTGCAGGTTCTCATCGTTCAGCATTTCATCGAGGTCGGTGTGGCACGATATTTTGCCGCTGTGGCGAGCGCTGACTTCGGCTGGGTCGAGAGTTCGCGACGAATAAACCTTCGTCACCTGGGCGTGAGATGTCGCGTTGATGGCGGCGATATGCGCGCCGCTTGCCCAACCGTAACCAATGATGCCGACGTTATATTTTTTCACTGGATATCCTTTCGTGGATGTTCACCGAAACTCACCCTTTTCACCTATTTAACCCGTCAGTACGTCGCCCGCCCTCCAGAGATGTCGAACACAGCCCCCGTGCTGAATGAGCAGTCCGCCGAACAAAGCCACGCCACCAAGGCCGCGACTTCCTCCTTCTGACCCGTGCGACCCATCGGGATTTTGGACACCATGTAAGCGATGTGTTCCTTCGTGACTTGTTTCAGGATGTCCGTTTCCACAACAGCCGGAGTAATGCAATTCACCACGATGCCGGTCTGCGCCAATTCTTTGCCGAGGGATTTGGTCAAGCCGATCACGCCCGCTTTGGCGGCGCTGTAATGTGAGGCATTGGGATTGCCCTCTTTGCCGGCAATCGACGCGATGTTGACGATGCGGCCATGACCTTTCTCCAGCATCTTGGGAACGATCTCACGGCAACAAAGAAACACGCTGAACAGATCGATGTTGATCACTTGAAACCATTCTTGGGGCGTGCATTCCCAAAGTTTCTTGGACACACCTGCAATCCCGGCGTTGTTCACCAAAATGTCGATGGAACCAAAGTGGCTCGCTGTGCTTTCGGTCGCTGCGGTCACCGAATCTGCCTTAGTCAGATCCACCACAGCAGAATGAACATCGCCGCGCCCTTCCAGGGCTTTGAGAGCTGAATTCAGGCCTTCGCGATCGATGTCCCAAAGGCTGCAGCGCGCCCCCGAAGCCAGCAGCCGCTCGACAATCGCAAAGCCGATTCCGCGAGCCGCGCCCGTGACAACGGCGGACTTTCCATGCAAATCAATCGTGTTCATTACTGTCCTGTGCTTGCAACAATTTAGCCAACTCGAACGTCCCTTAATTAGTGGGATGCCTGCCATTTGTCGAGCCCGCAACGCTGAGAGTTCGCCGACAGATATTTTCCGCCTCTGCGCCGTGCAAAAAGACACGGCTTGAAATTTGAGTATTATCGAGCAAACTAGCGCAATGCCACGCATTCTGTTTTTGACCTGCGCAGTCTTGTGGCTGTGCAACGGGTGTGGAAAAAGTCCTTCGCCATCGCCGTCTGCTTCCGGAGCCACGAACGCTGCAGCCTCGGCCCTCGCATCCGAAGCGGAATTCGCGAACGTTTTGGCGGAATTGACGCAAGCGCTTCGCAAATTCAGCGTCGAGAAACGTCAGGTGCCGGCTTCTCTGAACGAGATGGTGGCCGCTGGGTACATCAAAAATCTGCCTCAAGCACCTCCCGGAAAAGCATTCGGGATCGACTCAAAGAACCTCCAAGTCATCGTGAGATAGCCAGCAAAAGGACAAGCCCAACATGAAGGAGAACTCTCGACCCCTAGCGCCCTTCAAGCAGGCTTTCACTTTGATCGAGCTGCTCGTGGTCATCGCGATCATCGCCATTCTCGCGAGTCTGTTGCTGCCCGCTCTATCGAGCGCGAAGGCACGGGCGCAGAGAATCAAATGCACCGCGCAAATGAAACAGCTTGGGCTCGGTTTCAATCTCTTCACCCTCGATCATAACGACATGTACCCGCCCACGGCCTATTCTACGGGCGATTATCAATATCAATTGTCGTGGGACGATTATATCCACCGTTACATCGGCGGCAGCGCGCCAGATAGCGACTTGGCGGTCGGAATCTCGGGAGGAATTGCGGATCGCAGCACGATCCCCAAAATCTTGAAATGTCCCGCGGACACTATTCAGATCAGCATTAGTTGGGCGACGTTCGGCCAAAGGAGAACCTATGCCATGAACTATGCGGGGCCCAATTTCATGTTAAGCTCGGCGAATGCAGCGTTGCCTCCCGCCACACATGGCGTAGGAATCTATTACAACCTCCGCGGCACCGCAGCCGGGTCACAGCCTGACTGGGAACCGCGGGGCTTCAAGAGCAGCGCAGCTGAGAATCCGTCGGGAACGATCCAGCTTGTTGAGCAACCCGAAGGAGGGAACATCGCCGGCAACGACTGGCCTTCGTTTTCTCAGGGGCCCACCGGCCCCTCAAGCGGAGATCAAACTCCTTACCAAATCGCCATTGGAGGAAGACAACAATGGGGAGCAAAGGCTTATGGTCTTCATGGGAAACGCTTCAATTATCTGTTCTTCGACGGCCATGTGGGCATTCACAAGATCACTGACACCGTTGGCACCGGAACGACGAACGCTCCCCGAGG
>CAMAWP010000461.1 GCA_945861765.1 Akkermansia muciniphila
ACCGGAGCCAAGAGTCCCGCTCAAAGTTAGACTATTTTGCCGGATGCCCAAGGCCCCATTCCGACCTTCTTGGATCTTCCGGCCCCTCGGCCTCAGGATCGATTTCTACCTTCCGCTTTATTCCTCTGCAAAAATCTGAGATGCGCACGAATTACTGTGTGCACGGAAACGCACAGTTGACTTCCGAATTCTCGAAGAGTAATTTCCGCAAAACCCAAACCAATTACCGGTGCGAGTTAGAAAACAACCAATAAACCAAACCTAGAGTTTATGCAAAAAAAGCCAGAATCCTTACCTTCTATGATCCAAGCTCGCGGCCCGAGCCGCTCTTTGGCCTTCACATTGATCGAACTTTTAGTTGTCATCGCCATCATCGCCATCCTCGCCGGGATGCTGCTCCCAGCTCTCGCCAAAGCGAAGGACAAAGCCCAGATGGCCACGGATCTCAACAATGTCAAACAGATGCTCCTGGCGAGCCACTTGTATTCGACAGACAATTCCGACTATCTGGCCCATCCCACTTGGGGAGGAGATTTGTCAGGTCCCGACGGCTGGGCATACGCCACGGCGAACAACGGGCGGATTCCGGGTGGGCCGGCAACTCCGGGAAGCGCCGCTGGCAAGGATGTTAACTCCCCCCAATTCAGCAATCAGGTTTCGTTCTTCAAGATCGGCCAGTTAGGCCCGTTTCTGACTGATTACCATGTTACGTGGTGCCCGAAGGATGTCGCGACGCGCGGTAGCGGCAAGTTGAAGACGTTGTGGCTCGGACGACCAGTTAAAGTGACGTCATACTGCTGGAATGGCACTATCGGCGGTTATACGGGATCGTTCGGGACACAGCCTGCTTCAGGGAGAACTTACAAGACCACGGACTTCCTGCCGAGCGACTGGCAGCTATGGGAACAGAACGAGGCGGATTCGTTTTTCTTCAATGACGCTGGAAATAACCCGGAGTCTATCGGCGAAACCCTCTCGATGCGTCACTCGGGTTCTGGGAATTATATTAATCTACCGTTCGCCAGTGCGAGGAATCTGCCTGGAGGAGCGGTTGTCGGTGCGTTCGGCGGCAGTGCTCACCTCATTAAATGGAACATTGCTTCCGATTTGGTTACTCAAAGGGTAAAGGCACCCAACGACATTTTGAACGGCCCTCGTTATCGGAAATAATTGGAGTCGAACTGAAGTGCATGAACAAGCTGACCCAATACGTTGGTTTAATTCTGATTGGATTCTCGATGGGTTTCGGCGCCGGTTGCAACAAGTCCGGCGTCGATCTCAAAGTCATTGAAGGTGCCTCGAACTTGCCCGGAGCTACCAACGTGATGGCATCCATCGAGAAGAAAGACTACGACGGCGCGATGGCGGGCTTGATGAAGATTAAAATGGGCGTCACCACGACTGAGCAGGATGTTCAATTTAAAGTTCTAGCCCGGATGGCTCGAGACAAGATCAACGAAGCGGCTTCGACAGATCCCAAAGCCGCCGAAGCCGTGGCAACTTTGCGCGCCATGGCTACGGGCGGGCGTTGACCTCTGGAGATATAATCGTTTCTACACAAACGCCCGCTCAGCAGCGGGCGTTTTTCTTTTTAAACTTGCCAGCGTGCTGTCATTCCCTCAATCGAACGGCCGACTCATCCCGTTGGCGAGTTAACCGCAGAAATCCATTTTGCATCGCTTGAAAATCATTGGGACGAACAAGCGTTGGTGCAGGCAGACTTGGATTTCGTGTCGCGGAAATCTCATTGCTCCATTTCTCGTAAACCAAAGCTTCCACAGGTTCGCGCGACTCGGGGGAAACGGTGAAGTCATAAGCAGTCGGTGGAAGCTGCCCCACCTGTCTGATGGACCGCTCCGCGACGCAGCGAACCGCCGCGTAGGAATCATCTAGAAGCCGACCCAAGATGGGTGGGATCCAGGCCTTCCCCGACACTTGCACCGCTGGCTCCCAGCTAAGGTGCCACGCGACTAGCGCTCGATGGCCCGCGTCTCCGGCCAACGCCAAGCGGACAGAATCAGCGACTTGGGTCTGCTCATCAGAAAGTTTCGGCCTCGCATGACCGTACCATCGCGTCAGTTGGTCAGCCGTCCATGCCAGCGGCTTGTCTAGATGGCAGAGATTGCAGGCATTCGGTCGTCCTGTCGCGAGTTGGGTTGCCACATCGGGTTTGCTGACCTGATGGCTGCGAATTGCCTTCAGCACACCGTAGGTCGTGTGAGGCATGTGACAGTTGTAACACAGGGTCCCGCTGGAGTTGGCCGAGTGATGTGTATGCGCGGCTACCGCCAGATCTCCACGGAACTGCGCGTGACACTGTAGGCAAGCCTGGTTGTCCTTGCGGTCCCGCCCGAGTTGATCGTCTGGATCGCTGTTGTGCAGAGAATGGCATGACAGGCAAGAGAACTGCCCGCCGGAGTAGCACGGAGACTCGATCAGCCCGTTATACTCGCGACCGCTCACTCGAATCATACCGTCGGACCAGAAGAAATCGTGGAAGATATTGGGGTTGTTTTCGAGAACCTTCGCCAGCCAAGGTTGTTTTTCAAGTTGCTTCGGTCGCATCACCGGCGTGGTCGCTTCCAGATCGTCGCCGGGACGGTAGCTGAACCCTCGCTCAGGCCAGCCTTCGTTGTGGTCCCACCATTTCATCGAATGACAGGACCCGCAAATCTGCGACGCCCGGGCCGGGGGAATCTTTTTCGGATGGATGATCGCCAGGTTGGTACTCTGCGACTCTGGTTTCTTGGGCAGGCTTTGGAACTCGATTTGTTGAGTGACGTGGCGCTGGCCGGGGCCATGGCACGCCTCACACGAGATGCCTAATTCTCCCACCTGTGTATGCCATGTGCGCGTGGAGCGGTCGAGGTTGGGCTCGGACCCCGTCGCATGGCAGCGGGCGCATACAAAGTTCCACGTCTCCGATTGAAGCTTCAATGTGGGCGGACGAAGAAAGGTCGAATTCCGCGGCACCCAGCGGCCTTCCGGAATTAACCATGTGAAAGGAAAACCGATCTGACAATTGTGGGTTTCGTCAGGGACCCAAAAGACCTGCATGTGATGTGAACCGGTCACCAAGCCAATCGGGACGTCGAGAAAAGCTCCGGAAGCTTCTCCGGATGCTGCTGCTGGCAGCCTCTCCATGCGGACCCAGAATTCGTTGCTCTTTTGACTTAATACAAATCGGCTTTGGTCATTCGTCAAAGTCACATTTTTGAAATTGGCTTGAACCGAACCAGGAGCCGCAATCTGCGTCATAGTCCGATGATAACTCCGGTGCCAGCTCTCGTATTGATCCTCGTGACATTCACGGCAAGATTTTGACCCGACGTAACCAACCGGTCCGCCAATGCGCGGCAGGCTGGCGGCATCGGAGGCGGGTGTATTGGTGGCGGTTTCCGTGCGCGTTGACTCTGGTGGATGGGGCGGCTTGCAGCTTATCCAGACGAGCGCGAGCGCGCAAAGCAAGGCTATCGCTCCGGAAGAAGCGTGAGCCGGTTTCGTAAGGCGTGTCATGATCGGTCTCGCAACAACGGCGCAATTTAACAACATCGTCGCAAATCGGCCACTGGTTTTCCTCGGCATCCCTTCGCCTGCGCATGGGAAGGTTGACGAGCTCGAATCATATGGAGGTGTATGGAGTGGGACCGGACACTTCCTGTATCACTCGTAGAATAGGATCGACGGCGGCCTGCTCAAAGCCAACTAGCGCAGCGACCAGAAGAAGTAGCTTAAGTCGGATCACAGCATTCCATTGAACTTGCCCCGTCGGCGCTAGGAGCGTCTCTCGGTGCGGATTGAATCCATCGACGGAAATGGGCCACGGCGAGCCTAAATTTAGACCTCTCCCGGTTCGAGTCTCCCGAGGAGGGTGAGGAGCCGGATTCCGTTTTCAACTGTGGATCGAATAAGTTCCGGTGGAATGACTCTTCCAGGAGCATGGAAAAGAAGATGATTCTGCCCGCCCATGGTGATCCATCTTGGTTCCGCTTCGAAGTAATTGATGACATCATCATTGAAGATTCGGAGAATGGAAGTCTCATCGTCCCCACGCAGCGTGTATTTTGATGAGAATGAAGGCCGGAGATCGAAGGCGATAGAGTGAGAACCGGTTGGGGTTCCCAAAAATTTATGAAGGTGAAACCAGGTTTTAGGTTCGACCTCAAAGGCGGGCAATGGAGGGCCGCTAAACTGAAACAATACCGCGCTATGCCAACTAATGCTCCGATTGTCTCCACCGATCTTGTGTGTTCGAATACAGGAGGAGAATTCGAAGACCTCAATGATCAGGTTCGTGACCTTGCCGCGAAGCAGATCGCCCGGCTCGTAGGTAGTCGTCCGCAACCGCCCCCCCGCAGTCACACCTTGCTTGGGAAAAAGGGGCGATCTTGCCAATCGGGCGGCAAGAGTTCCATCTCCGTCGGGAATGAAAGTGAAGCCCAGTTCATCTGCAATTCTCTCCAAGGCACGTCTGCGTCGTCTGCGTTGCCTAAACATCAGGAGAGCGATGACGCTTATGACGATCGTGGCGGCAACCCCAAGCATCCATGGTGAAGCAAACGACATATCAAACCGCATCTTGTATCAACGCTGGGCTGACAGCCAGCCTTGAAGCAACCTCAAATGCGCCCATTTCCAGAGAGTATGTTGAGCGGCATTGACCCAGATACGCGCTCGGATTGCAAACCGCGCTGACTGCTCTCGACCAGTGTTCTCATGCGATAAACAAAGCTCCGATCCATGTCGCAAAGCATTCGAGAGAGACCGATCCGCGACCGAACCAGCGCGACACCATTCAGCAATTCTCAGTATGGCCGCAGATCACACCAAGCACCGCCTTCAGGCGGCAACGCGTCAACTTTAATCCGGCAGTTGGATGGCCGAAAGAAACGCAAAATGCGGAAAGAAAAGAAGCGCTTAGGCAACTGCCATTCACCCGGCAGGTGGGTGGCCACGTTTGCGTCAAGCCATCGAATTCTTTCG
>CAMAWP010000462.1 GCA_945861765.1 Akkermansia muciniphila
AGACGCCAGCGCTCCCAGGTCAGGTTCATGGGCAGAATGGCTGTCCCGAAGGGACGGTTGAACTCTTCTCGGGCGATCCTTTGTCCTGAACAGACAGTAGGAGCTCACGTAGGACATTGGGGGATTCGGCCGTCCCTGCGGGACTTATGCAATCGCTCATGCGAACCCGGCAGTCAACTGCCGGGCTATTCTCGAATCTCCCTCCGGGAGACGAAGGCAGCCAATAGGTCCAAACTCCTGTCATCCCGGCGAGATGGAAAAATGGTTTTCATCCCCTGTGGAACTATTCCATTGAAAACGCGGGGAACCGTTCTGGCGCGCGTTAATCTCAACTTGAAAGCAACTTGGAATTACTGGCCTTGTCCGTCAGCGCCAGTGCCGTCGAGATCGATCAGGATATCGCGCGGCTCGGCACCTTTGCTGGGTCCAACGATGCCGCGGTTTTCCAGCTCGTCCATGATGCGTGCGGCGCGGGTGTAGCCCAGGCGAAGCCGCCGTTGCATGAGTGAAACACTCGCCTTCTGTTCGCTTCGGATCACTTCGATACATTGCTGGATCAAATCTTCGTCCTCATCGCAACCGCTGCCTTCCTCCATGCTGCTGACCGGCTTCGAGAGCTGCTTGTGGATTTCGATCTCGTAGCTCGGTTTGCCCTGTTTGGCAATGAAGTCAACAATGCCCTGAATTTCCTGATCGGTGATCAGCGCACCTTGAGCGCGGGTCAATTTCGGAGAGCCGGGCGGCAAGTAAAGCATGTCGCCTTTGCCGAGTAATTTGTCGGCGCCCATGGCATCGAGAATGGTACGGGAGTCCACCTTCGCCGCGACCTGAAACGCGATGCGCGCGGGAATATTCGCCTTGATTACTCCCGTGATGACATCGACGCTTGGGCGCTGCGTTGCCACGATGCAATGGATGCCGGCGGCGCGGGCCATTTGCGTAATGCGGGCAATGGCCATTTCCACATCCGCGGGCGCGACCAACATCAAATCCGCGAGTTCGTCGATGATCACAACGATGTAGCTCAACCGCTCGGGAATGATGATTTCGTCTTCGCGCGGAACGACAATTTCCTCGTCCAACTCAACAGCGAACCCCTCCGAGCTGACTTCCACTTTTTCCTTCCTTACGGTCAGCGGCAACTCAGGTTCTGCTGGCGGGATGGGTTTGTCCTTGGGCCGCTCGTTAAACGATTTGATGTTGCGAACGCCGACCTTGGCGAAAATTTGGTAGCGCTTCTCCATCTCGTTGACAACCCAGCGGAGCGCGAGGATCACTTTTTTCGGGTCGTTTACAACTGGCACAACAAGATGAGGCAGCGCGTTGTATTGCTGAAGCTCGACGATCTTGGGATCGATCATGACGAAACGCAGTTCGTCGGGAGAAAAGCGATAAAGCAGCGAGGCGATGATCGAGTTGATGCACACCGATTTGCCGGACCCGGTGCTGCCAGCGATCAGCAAGTGCGGCATTTCCCCAAGGTCGGCGATGATCGGATGCCCATAAACATCCTTCCCCAGAGCAAGGGGAATGCGGGCTTTGGTCTTCTGCCATTCTTCGGATTCCAAGATATCGCGCATGATCACCTTGGTTTTAATGAGGTTCGGAACCTCGACGCCCACCGAGCTTTTGCCGGGGACGGGAGCCAGAATATGAATTCGCTCGGCCTTGAGCGCGGCAGCGATGTTATTGCTTAGGGCGGTGATCTTCTCGAGCCGGACACCAGGAGCGGGATGCAATTCGTAGCGCGTAATCGTCGGGCCTTTGGTGATGTCGCCCAGGGCCACCTCGATGTCGAACTGCGCTAGAGTGTTTTGCATGAGGCGCGCGTTCGCCATCAGTTCTTCTTTCGACTCTGTAGGTTTGACTGCGGCATCGGGAAAGTTGAGCAGAGCGAGCGTGGGCAACTGGTAATTGCCGATCAGCGGTGTGGCGGCGACGGTGATTGGCTTGTTTCTACGAGGTTTTTGCCTGAGGGATGCCCCCGAGAGATCGCGGATTGTGGGCACCCGCTCATTCGCGCTGCCGTTGGCATCATTGCCCGCAATATCTGGTGCCCCATTCTCTAACGGCTCGGGCTTCGAGTTGGCTGGCTTGCCAAGAACATCGGCTGTGATCGCGGCGGCGATCTCGTTGGCGGTGATGACTTCGCCTTCAAGAACGGGATCAGCCAGGAGACCGGCTTGGAAAGGGTTCGGTTTGGAGGATGATTTACTTCGAAGTTGCGGCACGCTCAGGTCGCGAACGGTTGGTTCAGGAACGGGCTGCAGGTCGGCCCCAAGACCGGAGGTTTCAACTTGTTCCTGAAGCTTCCTGGCTTGTTTTTCGAGATCGCGCGCGCGGCGTTCGAGGCCTTTCTCATCGGCGGTGAAGTCACCCGGATCATCGGGAACTTCCAATCGGCGTTCCCTGAGAGTTCGCAGCCAGTCACCTAGCTGGAAATTCGTCAGGTAAAGAAGACTGATGAGATAAACGGTAGCGAAGACAATAGTCGCTCCCACTCTCCCAAAATGGTCGAACACCGCATGATTCATGACCATTCCGATCAGCCCGCCCGCTCGGCCAGAGTCTTTATTGATCGTCAGCCTCAAACCTTCGGAATACAAATCCAACATACCCATGCAGGCCAGGAGCAGCAAGGCTCCCCAAACCCAAAGCGCGCGGCGGTGGAGATAAGCTAAAATATCAAAAAAGCCCGCGAGACCAAACCCCAAGAGAAGCACGGGCAACAAATAGGCCGCGGCACCGAAAACAAAGAACAATCCGTAAGCGGTGTAGGCCCCGATCGAACCGATCCAATTGTGAGGCGGGTTGTTAGGTGAGCTAAGGTTCAGAGGAACGTCATTGCGGTCGTAGGAAAACAACCCCACGGAAAGCAACAGCGCTAGAGCAAGGAGGATAATGCCGATAATATCGCTGGAACTGTCTGTTCTGATTGAGTCTGATGCTGCTTTCCGAGCCATCTTCACAGACTATGGAAAGGGTTTTATTTCAACAATGTAATTTCAAGAGGAACCTCGGGACGCCAATTGCTCACTTTGCGGAGCGCGTGGATGATTCCTCGCTGTTTTCAGTGGAATAGTTCTGCAGCGAATGAAGACCTTTTTTCCATCCCGCCGGGATGAAGGGAGTTTGGACCTATTGGCTACCTTCGTCTCCCGGAGGGAGATTCGAGAATAGCCCGGCAGTTGACTGCCGGGTTCGTATGAGCGATTGCATAAGTCCCGAAGGGACGGCCGAATCCCCCAAGGTCCTACGTCAGCTCCTACTGTCTGTTCAGGACAAAGGATCGCCCGAGAATAGTTCAACCGTCCCTTCGGGACTTTGGCTATTGACTACCTCATCCCACCCTTGAAAGGGTGGGCTATTCTCAAATCTCCCATCCGGGAGATGTCAGTCGGAAGCTTCATCGGTTACAACAGCATGCGGCCGGAAAATGTCCGAACTCCAGGCACCGCTCCGGAGTGAGTCTTCCAACCCCGCCGCGGAAATGATTCCACCGAAAACAGCGGGGAACCTTGTGGGATGGGCAGACAGGAGTTCGAACGCGGGTTGGACCTGGCGTAACGCCACCGGTGGCAAACGCTCAACACCTCTCGATCGAGAGGGGAACTTCAACGTTCCCTGTTCTCGTCCATTTAGAATCGGAAGAGGAATCTCAGCAGGGCGGCCACAAGAGCTATCGCGACCACGTACCAGTACCAGCGAATTCCCCGAGGGACGATCTTTCTTTCGCCAAATTCCTTCTGAACATATTCCCCGTAGTCAAACGAGTCATCAGGAAGCCCGAGTCCATCGGTGCCTGCTTCTTCCGACCAGCCCGTTGCTTCACAGGCTCCGCATTCCGGGCACGCTTTCGCTTTCACGGGAACATCGACGCCACAATTGGGACAAGTTTCTGGAGCCATTATGCGGAGCAGGGTTCTAATCCAGATGTCAATGCTGGCGAGAATAGATCAATTCGCCGGAGATCCCGGGTAACACGTTTTCATCGACGGCGTTTGGATCGATGCTCCACCGCGCCGCTAACAGATTTACTTTATAGGCATTCAAGTGATGAGGCTCCTTGTTCGAATAGGCACTCGCTGTGGCGGATTCAGCGTATGCGAAGCATCTTAATTTCAAATCTATCTCCGCTCGCGTGATTGTTCCCTGATTCCACAAGGTCTCACCGGCCCAGGCGTAAGCTCGTTGGACTCGGCCATCTCCGGCGCGGACCCAGGCATGATGATTGACCGCCCGATTCACGCTGAAGAACTGAACCTGGCCCAGCGTCCGGCTGAGTTTCAACACAAAGCGAAAGCATTCATCCACGTCCTCGGCAGGGTCGGGCAATCCCTGCCCGATGAGCAAAATCCAACCGTGGATCGGAGGCGAAATAAAAAGAGTCTGGTCACTCAGTTTCGAGATACCGTCGCTCCAGGCGCACGGGGTGGGATTGTGCAGCTCAAGCGCTGACTGTACAGCGGCCAAACTACTGCTCTTAATGGCAGCCCAACGGCATAAGCTGTCGAACCCTGCCGACGGATGCGTTTGCCGGGTGCTGCTTCCCATGGTGGCTTTGGTCAGCGACTGAGGAACACCGGCCTCTCGGTTCTCTCTCACGCACCTGACGACCAGAGACACGAACACGACGAGGATCGCGAGCACACTTCCTAGGGTGAGAAGGAGGAGTCCTGCCGTTAATTGGTTGGTCACGTCCGGCGTCATTGCTTTGCGCCAATGTAGCTCCCCTTTCGAGTTCTTCAACGGCGAAAAGAGTGACGCAAGAGAACAGGGTGGCGGACGAACCGCATCGGAGCACAGCCCGACAGCAATTCTGCCCATGAACCTGGGTGGGGTGAGAGTCCCCTCGAACCCTGACCTTTTCTGGCGATCGAGCATGTCAGGGCTCGACGGCTTCCGGCTCGGAGACTACAGCTCGGAGAGAGTCTCGCCCCACCGTTCAAGGGCGCAATGCG
>CAMAWP010000463.1 GCA_945861765.1 Akkermansia muciniphila
CGCTGCTGGCGGCGCCAGGTGTCGAGTTGCTTTTGCAGTGCGTTCAGATCGCGCGTGGAAAATTCGTCCGCCTCGGTGGTTGATTTCATGCCGCAACCCTAGCTCGTCCCGCCCGCTACCTTCACGCACTCTTGCCGAAGGAACACGAACAATTGACCAAGTTGGACTTGCTAAAACTATTCTCTCAACCGCCGGATTAGGCCGCATTGTAGCCCGGAACATTTGAGAAACTCCTCATTTCATTGGGGTTTTTAGTGAACTTTAAAGGAAGTTAGGCTAACGTCCCCGCAGCCCGCGCGTCCGCGACGCCGACGAGGGTTCCAAGAGCCAGTATTAAAATCCGACCGAGATGTGTGGTGTTCATAGGGAGATTTGCGGCGTGCCAAATTTTCTCGCGATCACAAAGAATATCGCGTTGAATGCGAAAGGGAATCTTTAGTCCGCACGGCCAATACCGGTCACTTTTATCTCCGCGACTGCGTGATCCGCCCAGTAGGTCACAGCATACTGATCGATGATCTTGATTTGAATCTCTCGCTGCGTATCGTCTCGTTCGGTGTAATCACCGCCCTGGAAAGGATTCGTCACGAGTGAATCAATAAAGCTTGAGATACGCCCGCGCTGATCTCCTCGAACCCACCGCATTACTTCCATCGCCTCCAGACGAAGGAACATTTGGTAGCGTTTCACTTGCCCGATCCGTCAATCCCGAGCTCGGACTTTGCTTTTTCCCATGAAATCCATTTTTCTGGACGCTTGTCGTCCAGCCGCTCTTTGATATCGGCGATGACACCTTCCCGGCGCATACGAAGTGCCAACAAAAAAGCTGCGAGACGATCCTGCTGGGCCTGCGAGAGGAGTTCGATTTCGTGCTGAAGTTCGGCTACGTCCATGCTCCTATATGTCGCAGATTTCGCTTAGCCCGCAAACTCTTTTCTCTCCCAACGCCCCATAGGCCATTTTTAGCAGCCAAATCCAAAGTAACCATTTCTCCCGCAAACAGATTTCGTGATCTGACGAGAATCTGGGCTTATCGAGAATCTTGATGTAGCGGTCAGAAGCTTTTGTTCTTTAACATCGTTCTCGGACGAATACTATGCAGGTAGTTCAATCATTCAATCATGGCTGCCCAGGCCACCCAAAAGCCGACGCAAACACCGCAAGAAGACCGCCCCAATAAGTGGATGGCGGGTCTTACGCTCGTATTCGTCGTTGTCGTCGTTATTCCTCTTTTGTATGCGTCATCTTCAATTGGACAAAAAGTTCTTGAGTGGTTGCTTCAGCACGGAATCGGCGTAAATCAGGTCCGTTGGCTTATCGATTTTGCAGAAAAGCACAATCACCAAGAATTGTTTCTATATCTCACCGCCGCGCTCGGATTAATTGTAATTTTTGTCTCGATTGTTGCGCTGCTTTACATCTCGCTCTTGATCTACTTCGGATTCACAAACGAAGAAGCCGCAAAGATGCAGCTTCAATGCACAGCAGTTCTTCTATTGATTGCAGTGGGCTTTGCAGCCGCAACCCTTGTTGTTGTAGCGGTCCTGAAATGGGCTTGGAAGACCGTGTTCAGCGGGTGATCGATGTGAACGATGTTGACATATATTCTGAGCCGGTGGTCCTTCTAGAGATTATCGGCAAGGAGACCGGTATTGTGGTTGGAACAGCAACGGGTTTTTTGATTCGGGTCGGATCGCGAACTCTGTTGATTACGAATTGGCATATCGTTGCCGGACGCCATTCATGGAACCACGAGGAGCTTGCTTTTAATGGCGCAACACCAAGTCATCTCAATGTCTTCTTTCGTGTCACGACAAGAGGAACGATTTCAAACAAACCTGTGAAGGTACCACTTTTCGACAATGATGTTCCTCAGTGGATCGAGCACCTGGAGCGGAAGCTGCCGATTGTCCAAAACAATGCAAAATTCGCAATCGATGTCGCTGTCCTTGATGTCACGGCCTTCGAGCCAAACAATGCAGTAGGTAGGATGCCTTGGAATGGTCTCACGCACTTCCATTTGTATCCAATGGAACAGATATGCATTCTGGGTTACCCATTTGGGCTTTTCGGCAGGGATATTTATCCCATCTGGATTTCCGGAACTGTCGCCAACGATTTGGCTGGCATAAAGGGACGAAAATACTTCCTCATCGATTCGCGGAGCCGCTCGGGTAATTCTGGGTCTCTCGCTATCCATCGTTGTTCGGGTGCAGCGTTACGCAAGCCAGGGGGTTCTTCGTATCCACCGGGCTTCATGACTTATGTTATTGGAATTTATTCCGGCAGGGTGTTTGGCAAAGAAAGTGACATAGGAATTGTCTGGCACTGGGAGGTCATCGACGAATTGATTCGCAAGATGGTTCCCGTTCAGGAGCAGAACTGGGAAACGACGTAACCTGCTTCATTCCCCAATTTACTTCGCGGCAATCTGATGCCAACAGATTCGGTCAACTCACATTCTGGTCGGACCATAGGAATTGGCTCAAGGCTAACTGCTTGAATCAAAATAATGGTCAGGAATCGCCGTATGGACGCGTTTTGGCGCTCGAAAACTGCTCCATAATCCTCTCGCAAAGCCCACGTTCCGAGCGCGCACTGTCAGACTCGATCAAGAACGCAAAGCTGACACTACTCTGGCTGGATTTTCCGCCACTTCAATGCCGGCGCGAACTGAGCGAGGAGGCTGAGCGTTGGCCACGCTGGCGCGCCTCATTGAAAGCTGCGTTGATCCACCGTCGCATCGCCATGGCGGGACAAGCCCGCGCGAGCCGTTGCGCTCAGCCGCCAATTGGCAGTGCCCGGATTCGGATGCGGGCTTGCTCGAATACGATTACGCTTCCACTCACAAGGGCTTCGCTGACCACAGGCAAGTTGGCCAGCAGGAGCGCCAGTTGTTTTTCAGGCCGTCGCTCCGTCCCACGCCGAAAGAGGATGAAGGACGGTTTGTTGTGCGACCATGCGGCCAGCAGCGCGCCGAAATCGGTATCGGCAGAAATGAGAATGCGATCCTCGGTTCTTGCGCGGTCAAAAATCTCCGGGTCATCCGCCGCTTGCATTTGGTAATCGCGTACATGAACCGCATCGTGTCCGGCCTGGCGCAATCCCTCGGCGAGGAGCGGCGAGAGCGGATTATCCACAAGGAATTTCACGAAGGCGCGAGCAACGGCAGTTCGCGTTCGCGGACCGATTCAGCCGCAAAGCGCAACGCCTCGCGAATGTCTTCGCCTTCCAGGTCGGGATATCTCCGAAGGATTTCATCGTCGGCCATTCCGTCCGCCACCATACCGACGACCGTGGCAACCGGGATGCGCAGACCGCGGATGCAGGGAACGCCGCCCATTTGCGTCTGGTTTACGGTGATGCGAGTAAACTTCATGACAAAGTGTTATCCCGCTTCGGGAGCAAAAGCAACTTCACCATCGTGAAGCGGTAGAAAAGGATGTGTTTTCGGAAGGGCGGCTCGACCAATATGGCATGCACATCCGATAAATCGGAATCTCTTGCGTATGGACGCCATCCGATGTTCGGGTTCTCAGCCAGTTTCCTCACCACAGTTTCGACGGCATTCACAAACTGCTCAGCCAATTCATTACCGCCCTGCTCAGCGTACCAGGCGATTCGAAAATGGAAGTCGGCGTCGAACCACGGCGCGTTCTGAACGCGCAAGCTCATTTCGTTTTGTTGAAGCGCAGACGCTGGCGCAACTGCTCGAAGTATTCAGCCGGCATTGGATGGTGAGGTCCGCGAATGGCCTCCAACAGAATTGATTTTAGCTCAGGCGGACAGTTTCCATCCGGCGCCGAGCGCATCGAAACTGCACCATTCTCGCCTTCCCTGTTGTTTTGAAACTCGCGCAATGCTTCGACCACGACGGCCTCAGCACTCGGATACTCACCGCTGGCAGCCGTTTTGCGGACGAACTCTTCCAACTCTTTCGGAAGGCTCACAATCATGGTTTCACTCTAAGCATCACCTCTGGGCTGTCAATGAGCGCTTAGCCATTTGTTCCCGAAATCTCTCATTGTTTGATGGCGGGTCATACGCCCGCCAAAATGAACGTGAGATTGTGATCCTGGCAATCTACACGACTCTGCACGTCGCCATAAGCCTTGGTCACATTCTTGTCGGACCATAGAAATTGGCACAAGGCTAACTGCTTGAATCAAAAGCGATGGTCAGGAATCGCCGTATGGACGCGTTTTGGCGCTTGAAAACTGCTCCATAATCCTGTCGCAAAGCCCACGTTCCGAGCGCTCGCTGTCAGACTCGATCAAGAACGCAAAGCCGACACTACTGCGGCTGGATTTTCCGCCACTTCAATGCCGGAGCGAACCGAGCGAGGAGGCTGAGCGTTGGCCACGCGGGCGCTCCTCATTGAAAGCTGGGTTGATCCACCGTCGCTTCGCCATGGCGGGACAAGCCCGCGCGAGCCGTTGCCCACTTTCTCATTCCGCCGGCAGTCCCGGCTATTGACACGCCGGGCGTTGCGAACAAGACTGCATCATGCAAATTCACGAGCTAGTCGTGGAGATGAAGCTGCTGGAGCGCGCATGACACTTTTTGAAGAGAGATGAAACCCATCAAGTTCACTTTCAACGAACGTAAAGCCGCTCAGGTCGCCGGACTCTTGAATGTCTGTGTTTGGAGCATACGGTCAAAACTTCCAGACGACTGCGGTGCAGGTGAATTCTCAAGCTCCGACCTACCTCTACGGCGGACAGGCCTCGAAGCTGGAAGGGGACGTAAAGAAACGAGGAGGAGACAACTTTGGCTGGCGCGGGAGCGGTGCCGTGACCTGGGAGGTGCAGATTGCCAAGTCTGGCGAATACGCGGTGAGTCTTTGCCACGCCGCAGAACCCGGTGCCACAGGACAGGAATTCCAAATTGCGAGCAGTGGCAGCCAGCTTAACTACACTGTGCGAAGCAC
>CAMAWP010000464.1 GCA_945861765.1 Akkermansia muciniphila
AAGTCGAAGCCACGGTTCGGCCGTTATTCACGAAGAAGGAAAACCGACTGGAGATTGATTGCCCGGCGGACATCGGAAATATGCGGGCCGACCAGACCAAGTTGCGGCAAGTGCTCTACAATCTGCTCTCGAACGCGGCGAAGTTTACCTAGAAGAGAACAATCACGCTCTCCGTACGTAGCAGCCGACGTGAGGAGGCTCATTCTTCCAAATCAAAAATCAGAAATGAGCCAGAGCCTCCTCACGTCGGCTGCTACAACTGCTGTTGGTTTTTGCACTGTTCTTCAGAAGTAGGTAGGTATGAAAGTGTTATATCGATTTCATTGTGTCCGATGACGATCTTTTCGCAGAGGCTTTCAGCAATCTTGCGCTTTTCGTCGGTCGGCAGAGCAGGCCAGCGGCCGTAGAGGGCGCGAGCTTCGGTGATGATTGCATCGGCTGAGAGTTCGTTGACTTTCAGGTAGTCCACCTCAGCTTGGAGCTTGGGCAGTTCTTTGATCACTTGATTCAAGCGATCTTCGGCAGGTTTATAGAATTCTCCGAAACCTTGGCCGGTAATGTGACCGTCCAGGAAGAGCCTATGGGTCCGTGCCATGTCGTCTCTTAGCTTCTGGATAGTGCGTTCGTGAGTTCCTAGTAATTTCTCCTTTGTGGCAAGCGCCTGATTTGCCTGCGCCAAGTGGGTAGCAAGCTTCTCCGGGGCCGTGAAAAAAACCTGCAACTCGTCGTGAAAGATGCCTTCCAAATCGACAATCGGGATCTTGTTGTTGCATTTCCGACACAAGTATTTGGGTGCATCGCTGCGGACATACATCTTTCCGCCGCATGCGCACCAAGCGAGATTGCTGAACGTGTGAGCCGGTAACCTGCCCGGGAACCGGTTCACCTTGCTTTGTTCTTCGATGATCTGGTTCACCTCGTTCCAGAGTGGTTCGGGGATAATTGGATCGCAGATTATCTTGCCCCATTCCGATTCTGGTTTTTCCACAGATCGCCAGCCGCCACTTTTTTTAACCCGATTGAAGAAATAGATGCCTTTGGCTGAGGTATCGATGAGAATACGCCGCACATGGACGTCCGTCCAAAGTTTGGCTTCGCGCGTGCGATAACCTGAGGCATTGAGAAGTTTCGCGACTGTGCCTTTGCGGCGATGTTG
This sequence comes from Akkermansia muciniphila, assembly GCA_945861765.1. Taxonomy (GTDB): domain Bacteria; phylum Verrucomicrobiota; class Verrucomicrobiia; order Limisphaerales; family SIBE01; genus SIBE01. The sequence goes on from CAMAWP010000464.1 coordinate 1,157, forward strand.
GCGGAAAAGCTCATAAGCTTTGTGGCGAATGACAGATTCGTCCGGGTGCGGGACAAGTTTCTTGTCCACCCACCGAAATCCATAGGGCGATTGGCCGTTGATGGGTTTGCCCATTTTGGCCCGAATAGAAACCGACGCATTGACTCGTTCGACGATCTCCTCCCGCTCCCATTGCGCGAATACTGCCAAAAGGTGGAAGAACATCCGCCCTCCAGCGGTGCTCGTATCGATTGATTCGTTGAGCGACACAAGGTCAGCATTCTGCTGGCGAAAGAAGTCCCCGAAGTCCTGGACCTCGCGAAGATTGCGGGAAAGGCGGGCGAGTTTGCTGAAGAGCAATGCCTGGATATGCCCCCGCTTGACGTCAGCCATCATTCGCTTGGCTTCTGGATGATTCACGACGGCTTTGCCGGACTGACCTGCAAGGTCATAGACTTCAACCACATTCCAACCCCTCGCGAGGGCGTAGGCTTTTCCGCGCTCCAAGTGATGTTCGGGAGCCTCACCTTTGGCTTGCTCTTCCGTGCTGACACGAATCCAAATGCCAACGTTCTTGGCATCGGGCGCGAGGGGGTGAATCGAAGTCTTCATTGTGGCAAATGTGTATCTGGAATGAATATGGCTAGCAAGGAATTTTGTATCCGCTTTGCATTTATCTGAACATACTCGCCACGATGAAGTCATCGAAATATGTCGAGGCACAGGAACTCGTGGCGCTCACGAAAAAATACCGCCAAGAGGCTGGAAAAACAAGGGCACAAGCGGCAAGAGATATGGGCATTCGACAACCCTCAATTTTTCACGCCGAAGAAAGCCCGGAGCAATCTTTCACCAAACTGCGTTGTCGCATGATTGAAGCGTATTCCAATCTAAAGGTGTCGGGGCCGTTCTTTCGAATCGACGAAAAATGATTATTCTTTCCGGACAATACTTTTCCCAACTCGGTTATTGTCTCTTCATCCTGTCAGCCAACATGCGTAACGCGGCATCCTCCTTCGCCTTGCGCTCCTCGGGCGTTAGCTTTGGTCCGGAATGCCTCACCTTATAGCCACGGCGGGTTCTCTCTACCGTTTGAGGAACTGCGGAAGCAGAAACTTCTTTGGCCAACCGTTCCAGGTGGGCCAAAAACTGGTCTGGCAGGAAATACCCAACGCGAGCCGACAGTTCCGAACCGAGCGCTCCGGTCACCGCCTCCTTCATTTGTCGTAATTTCGTCTCGCTGCTCGAAACCACGGCCACCGTTCCGAAGCCAGCTCGAAGACATTTCGTCACGTTACCCACTTCATGATCAATCGTCGTTGTGATGGTGATCTCGACAGCAATTGTTCTCTTCGGACTTTCCAAGGCAAGGTCAACGCTGCCGGTCCTGTCTAAAACAGGCTTTTCGGTAGTCACAGCGTAACCAAGTTTCTCGGCCGCTTCCTTCAGTCGCTTTTGAATCGCTTTGTGTTGCTCGCCGCCGCGCCCCATGTCCCGCGCGGGAGAAGTGGCGGGCGGTTCCGGTGGTTCTCTCGGAATCACTGACGGAACAAGAAGGAGCGACTCCGCTGCCGGTGGTGGAATGACCACGGACGGAGCGGTTGCCAGAGTTTCGTTTACGACCGATATTGGCGTGTCGGCTGGTTCTACTTTCGCTTTCTTCGGAAGAGCATCGACCCTCGACTTCGGTCGATGCTCCTCAGTTTCTTGAGAGGCTTCGGCTTGCTTTCTTAAGGATGCTGCCTCGATGTCCGCCCGGGATGTCCCGTACTTTTCTCTCGACGCCTCGATGATTCGTCGCCTGTTTTCCTCTGCTTCCCAACGTGGTGGACGCTCGAACTGGGGGACAGCGAGGTTGAAATCAAAGTCGCTGCGCTCGACGCGGGCGATGGCTTCGCCTGTGCCGAGATTTTGCAGGTCCTTGGCTTCGAAATAGCCAAAACCTTCGCCTAGCTTTCGGGCGTCTTCATCGCCGACACGAAAGACGACCCGAGTGTGGGTGTTCGACATGACGGCACCAGCGACCTCCGCGTCGCGTTGAAGTTGGCGCAATTCCTGGTGGGCAAGCGTGAGGCCCAGTCGATACTTGCGTGCGCCGGTCAGAATCTCCGCCATCGATGGCGTGATGAAATTGTGGAACTCGTCGATGTAGAGCCAGAAGTCGCGTCGGGCTTCCGCCGCCATCCGCTGTCGGCTCATGGCCGTCTGTTGGAACTTCGCCACCATGAGCGACCCAAGCAGAAACGCGTTCTCGCGCCCGATCTGTCCTTGCGACAACTTCGCCAGAAAGATTTTGCCCGAATCCAGAATGTCGGCGAAGTCCAGACGATTCACCGGCTGCGACATCATGTAGCGGATTGATTTCGGGGAAAGAAACGTCTCCAACCGAGTCAGCACAGGGCCGATAGATCGGTTGCCGGTGAGCTGCGGAAACGTTTTCTTCCAGTAGAACACCACGTCCGGATCGGTCACGGTTTTCAGGAATTCGGCGCGATAGGCAGGGTCAACCAGAAATCGGCGCATGTCCGCGAGCGTCCCGCCGGCGCTACTCTCCAAGAATGCGAGGATCGCGTTCTGGAGCACGCTGCCCATCTGATCGCCCCAACTGGTCGAGAGTCGCTGGAAAATGGAAACAAGATCCGACGCCAGCAACGTCTTCTCAAGATCGCTGTGCGCCAAAAGAATGTTGAATCCTACCGAATACTCCTCGTCCGCCGGATCAACCAAGACGACATCGTCGATTCGCTCCGGCGGGATCAAGGCCAGGATGTCCTCGACCAAGTCACCGTGAGGATCGAGCACGCCCACGCCCTGCCCGTTCTCGATGTCCTGGCGGATGCAATTGAGCAGTAGCGTCGATTTGCCCGTGCCGGACGCTCCGACGACGTGCATGTGTCGCACCCGTTCCTCTGATCCAATTCGAACATCGATGGCCCTTCCCTGATGGATATTTCGTCCGAGCAACACGCCGCCAGAGCGCGAAAGCTTGGCTGGAGCAGCCTTGGTCTTCTTCGTTTCCCGAAGCAGTTTCGGGGATCTGACTACGGCTCCGGGCAAGTGAACGAACCCGATCAATTCGTCCGTGTTGAGCAACATTCCTGACCGCCGGGATTGACGGAGAAGCAAATCCTCAACGTGGCTGGAATGGGGATACTCGTCGTTCGTGAGTGGAATCAGTTCATTTCCGGCCGGATTTGTGAACGTGTTAAAGGACCCAGCGATATGGCGCGCAATCTCCCAGGTCCGATCAAAATCCTCGCTTTGAGTGGCGATGCGCACGACTGCGGCATAGAGGGGACGCGAGATTTTCTTCCGAGCTTCCTCTAGCAATCCAGGATGATTGGAGAAAAAAGCATCGCCGTTGTTATCCATCACCGCGCGCATGATGCTTTCGGCCCACGGCTGACGCGCCCGCCGGAAGATGACTTGAACGAGGCCGAGCTCATGGTCTCTCAGTCCGGCCAGGGCTCCAATAATCCCGACGAACGGATCGAGTTTGCCGGACGCCAAACGCAGCATGAACTCATTGCCAAGCCCGAACTCGACCACCGCCGATTCCATTTCCATCCATGCGGTGGCCAGAGTGTTTTGCTGCGGCTGAAACACCGCCTCGGGAAAGAAGGCCTGAAGTTGCTGACCCACCAGCGAAGCATCGCGCCGGCTCACCGCGAATTGCGCTCCGATCTGACCGGGCAATCCGAGCAGCTCGAACGTCACGGGCTCGCGACACAACGACAGGCTCAGGAGAAACTGCTCGAATGCGTCGCGCGAAATATCCAGATTGGCCGGAAGCAG
>CAMAWP010000465.1 GCA_945861765.1 Akkermansia muciniphila
GAGATTTGAGAATAGCCCACCCTTTCAAGGGTGGGATTGCGTCGCCAATACCCAAAGTCCCGAAGGGACGGTTGAGCCATTCTCGGGCGATCCCTGGTCCTGAACAGACAGTGAGAATAGGAGCTGACGTAGGACATTGGGGGGCATTCAACCGTCCCTTCGGGACTTATGCAATCGCTAATGCGAACCCAGCAGGGTTCTGGCGTTATCTAAACAAAGGCTGGACTTTCATGCGCGCATAATGAGAACTGCTGTCGTGTCCAAGGGATGCTTGCCGTTCTGATGTGGTGTGGGTAGGCTTCAAGGGATGAGCGCGAAGGCCCATACTGTTTTGGATGAAATCAGGGCGCTGGCTCCCGCGGAGCTTCAGGCGGTCGGGGCCGAAGTGTTGCAACTCCTGGCTCGCGCCGGGGGCGGCGAAGCTGAAGCGGCCATTGGCCGAGTGCTGAAAGCGGAGCCAACAGGAGGACATCCTGGCGGATCGCTGGAACCAGACGATCCGTTCTTTCAAATCCTCCAGAAAATTGAGGAGGAACGTCACCGGCGTTTCCCACGCCCGCCGCCCGCCATGGATCGTTGACGCCGGATGTATCTCTTCGACACCAACGTCCTGAGCGAACTTTCCAACAGGAGACCGGACCAAGCGGTTCACGACCGTTTCTTTGCCACCGATCCGGCGACGCGCCTGGCCAGCAGCGTGACGCTGCAAGAATTGCGCTACGGAGCGGCGATTCATCCGCAGCCCGAAAGAGTGTGGACCAAAGTTGAGCGCGAAATCCTTCCGTGGGTACGCTGGCTGGATTTCGACGCCGGGGCGGCTCTGCGAGCCGGGATGCTGCAGGCTAGCCTGGAGCGCGCCGGGCGAATAATTGGAGCGGAGGATATGCAGATCGCGGCCACAGCGTTGCAACACGGCCTGACGCTTGTTACCCGGAACACAAGGCACTTCGAGCGCGTGCAAGGGCTGAAGATCGAAAATTGGTTTGAAGCAGCGCATCAGTAATTTAGGAGGTTTTAACAACTTTTATTTCATTCGGCGCTATTGGCTTGGCACAGTCAGCCGAAACTCGCCCGCCCCGCTCGTGATGTTGACCGTCACGTCATACGTGGCCGAACTGCCGCTGGACGGACTTATCGAAGCCACGGTGCCCACGATCGTGCTGCTGACCGCGACGACCGCGAACGAACTGGCCAGCGTCAACGTCGCATTGTTCCCCGCCGCGTCCCTGATTGCCCCTCCGTCGAGAGTTAGGGCGGTTGTCGATTGGTAGTCGAGATCCGACGATGTATCACCGGCTTGGACGGTATAGGTGCATGTAAGAGCGGTGCTCCCGCTGCCGCTTGCGAGATTCACGACCTGATCCGTTGCGCCGGTATCGAGTGTCAACTGAGGTGTGCCGGTCACAGTCACGGCCTCGCTAAAGTTGACTTGAATGCTGATCGTTCCGCCCGCTTTGTAATTGCCGTTGGCCGTGGACGAGTTCACCGAAGTCACCGTCGGCACCTTGGCGGCGTCGGCGGGTTGGGTTGTGGCCATCAAGAAGATCGCGGAGGCGAACAGCGCGAAGCCGCGACGCCATCGTGAATCGCGTATTCTGCCTGTTCGAGTCGGGAGTTGTGAAGCCGAGTTTGTCATAGAAAAGAAGCGAAGTGACGTGGACTTGATGAAGCAGCGCAGATTCCGAGATAGGTCTCTCATGCGCGCCACTGTGTTGCACTGTAGATACTGGTTCATAATTCTGTCACTGGCTTTAGGTTGTCTCGATACGGGCGGTTCTCCTCTATCCCGTAAATCCAACATTGAGACACACTGATCTCAGGAACAACCCAAGATTGGACACGGATTGGACTTTCCGATCACTTCCGGGCACTCATTGAAGGAATCGAGCCAACTCTGAGGGTTTTCGTAGTTTCTTTGTCCCGGAAAGAGATCTTCGGGCAGCGTGCTCGCACTGGAGGTTTCCCTCAAAGAATTCTGTCATGACCCTGGCGGGGCGCGGATATTTTGAGCGCAGCCATGAAATCAATCAAATTTTTCCATCCCGCCGGGATGACGGGAGTTTGGACCTATTGACCGCCTTCGTCTCCCGGAGGGAGATTCGAGAATAGCCCAGCAGTTCACTGCTGGGTTCGAATTAGCGATCGCATAAGTCCCGCAGGGACGGCCGAATCGCCCAATGTCCTACGTCAGCACCTACTGTCTGTTCAGGACCAGGGATCGCCCGAGAATAGTTCAACCGTCCCTTCGGGACTTTGGGTATTTGCCACGCAATCCCACCCTTGAAAGGGTGGGCTATTCTCAAATCTCCCTCCGGGAGATAGGTGTGTGCTATTCTCAAACCTCCCTCCGGGAGATAGGTGTGGGCTAGTCTCGAATCTCCCCTCCGGGAGATGTGAGTTGCAAACCTCATGGGCAATGGAGTTTGGACCTATTGACCGCCTTCGTCTCCCGGAGGGAGATTCGAGAATAGCCCAGGAGTTCACTGCTGGGTTCGAATTAGCCATCGCATAAGTCCCGCAGGGACGGCCGAATCGCCCAATGTCCTACGTCAGCACCTACTGTCTGTTCAGGACCAGGGATCGCCCGAGAATAGCTCAACCGTCCCTTCGGGACTTTGGGTATTTGCCACGTAATCCCACCCTTGAAAGGGTGGGCTACTCTCAGATCTCCCTCCGGGAGATAGGTGTGGGCTAATCTCGAATCTGCCCTCCGGGAGATGTCAGTCGGACTCACAATCGGCAATAGAACTGCCATTCCAGCTCGCGGAAAGTTCGCTTGCCAGGAAAGGGCCGACGGAACGAAACTGCGGAAGCCTCTTTATCGAGTGGCTTGAGAACGGTCTGATTGCTAAAAACACTTTTGCGCGATGATTAACTATTATCAGGCACTTGCCCTTCACCCGACGTTTGGGAACCGTACGGTCAACGGAAGACTCCTCGTGGAGAGCCAGAGCTTGCGTTTCGAATCCGAGGCGGGGAATTTTGAATTGCCTTTGGACGGATTGCAGATTCGATGGGGTGGCCACAATAAGGAGCAATTGTTGTTCTCCCACCCCGAGTATGACGCCTGGTCCGTTTATACCTCGGACCAGAGGATCTTGGGAAACGCGGTTCTGAATCAGAACCCTCGTCAACGGGAGCAGATCGAGGCAATTGCAAAACAGAAAAAGCATTGGCCATTATCGGCAATCGTCTCGGCTGTGGCTTTAATTGTTTTGATCGGGTTGGCGGGCTTAGTCATCGCGCGGAAGACTGCCTTGGTGCATTTCCTGGCTAACCAAGCTCCCGTGGCTTGGGAGGTGAGGTTAGGGGGTTCCATTTTCGCGCAGATCCAAAGCAATGGAAAACTTGTGGATGACGCAAGGCTCGCCGAGCAGTTGCAGCGGGCCGTAGAGCCGTTGCTTCGCGGTATCTCCGGCATGGGTTACACATTGCAGTTTCATATTCTGCAAGACACCAACGTGAACGCGTTCGCCATCCCAGGCGGCCATGTCATCGTGCATAGCGGATTGCTGAATGCGGTGGATAAGCCGGAGGAACTCGCCGGCGTCCTGGCGCACGAGATTGCTCACGTGACCCAGAAGCACGGGTTTCGTAAAGTCATTGATTCCGCCGGGCTGTATCTGCTGATCCAGTCGGTGTTCGGAGATGTGAGCGGACTGTTGGCTCTGATTGCCGATAGCTCGGAGTTTCTTCTCAAGCAGAAGTACTCGCGGGATTTTGAACGAGAAGCGGACGATGTAGGTTGGACGTATCTCATCGGGGCGAACATCGATCCGCGCGGGATGACTGATTTCTTCAAGAAATTAAGAGTCCAGGACGACATAAGCCCATCCCGCCAGATCGATGGCGGCCTCAATCTATTGAGCACTCACCCAACGACTGACGAACGGATCCAACGGCTCGAAGCCAAATGGGAGAAAATGGATCGGAAGTCCGGCTTTCTTGAATTCCAACGGCGCAACTGAAGTTTACTCCGGCAGTTGGATGGCCGAAAGAAACGAAAAATGCCGAAAGAGAAGAAGTGCTGAGGCAACCGCCATTCACCCGGTGGGTGGGTGGCCGCGTTTGCGTAAAGCCCTCGAATTCTTTCGCTCCTTTCGGCTGAAGTGCTGTTTTCAGTGGAATAGTTCCACAGCGGATGAAGACCATTTTTCCATCTCGCCGGGATGACGGGAGTTTAGAGCTATTGGCCGCCTTCGTCTCCCGGAGGGAGATTCGAGACTAGCCCAGCAGTTCACTGCTGGGTTCGAATGAGCCCTCGTAGAAGTCCCGCAGGGACGGCCGAATCGCCCAATGTCCTACGTCAGCACCTACTGTCTGTTCAGGACCAGGGATCGTCCGAGAATAGCTCAACCGTCCCTTCGGGACTTTGGGTATTGGCGACGTAATCCCACCCTTGAAAGGGTGGGCTACTATCAAATCTCCCTCCGGGAGATAGGTGTGGGCTAGTCTCGAATCTCCCCTCCGGGAGATCAGGGTGAGTTGTTTCCCCCCTCTGGGAGATGTCAGTCGGAAATAGCTCATCGGATACAACAGCACACGGCCGGAAAATGTCCAAACTCTACAAACTCTACGCACCCCCTCGGGAGTGAGTTCTGCTGTCCGGACATGGAAATGATTCCACCGAAAACAGCGGGGAACCGCTGAAGTGCTGTTGTTAGGCTGATCCGCTAGGGAACTCGTGAGGCTTGGCGCGTTACGTGGCTTCTTGATAGAGGCTGGCGTGCTTTCGCTTGAGGAATGATCGAAGCGTTTTTAGACTTTCAACTTTGACGAGCGCTCCTATCGGAAAGGGGCTTCCGCGCTGAGTGGGTCGCAAGCAGTGTCTGAAATGGATCAAGGTTTTGCCCACGAAAACAATGGAGATATAGCCGGCGTTTTTGGTTCTCCAAACTTGGCCTTTCTCTAGGGCTTCAGGGATTGGGT
>CAMAWP010000466.1 GCA_945861765.1 Akkermansia muciniphila
TCCGAGCTGTAGTCTCCGAGCCGGAAGCCGTCGAGTCCTGATATGCTCGATCGCCAGAAAAGGTCAGGGTTCGAGGGGACTCTCACCCCACCCAGGTTCATGGGCAGGGAACACCTCCCAAATTTGGACGTGAATCGAGGCCATGAACCCATCCACTGGTGGGGCGAGACTCCGTCGAGTCCTGATGTTCTGATCGGCAAAAATGTCAGGGTTCGACGGAGTCTCACCCCACCCAGGTTCATGGAGAGGGAGAATAGAATTCCGTCGTGGGAGGGGCGAGTGGTGCTGGACGATGAGCGGAGAGCGCGCCTGGTTCCCTCTCCTCAGGGAGAGGGTTAGGGTGAGGGGAAAGGAGGCGGCGGAGAAGTCGAGTGCGTTGGGCGACTCTGAACCCACCCCTACCCCTCCCAGGAGGGGAGCTTTCTCCGGTCCTCTCCTGGGGGCGAGCTTTGTCCGGTCCCCTCCTGAGAGGGGTAGGGGTGGGTCGGTTCATGGAGAGAATTGCTCGTCTTTGCGAAGACGCTTCTACGATTCTCAGTTACAAGCAGATCTGGATTTCGTAATTGGAATGGTTTGGGCGCATCGGCACGATTCGGCTTCGGTAGAGTGGATCGTACGGCGGGCGCATTTGCAATTTACACACGCGTTGTAGCCTGTTTAGATCACTGGGCGAGTCTGGTGGACCTTTAATATGAATACGTCGGCTGCAACTCACAAACTGGCTTGGTTTTTCATTTTGTACATTACGGCGGGTCTTGCCGTGATGGGCCAGAAGGCGTCGCCGCCGCTTTCCGTAGATGGGATTGCCCTTGCCATTGTTTATGACACTTCGGGTAGCATGTTGGACCAAGTCAAGGACGGTTCAGGGCAGATGGTTCCAAAATATCGAGTTGCCAGCCGCGCCCTCGTTGCTATCACCGACCGCTTGCAGGCTCTGGCTGCTGCGACGCCGAAAGAGAAACCGTGCCCGATCCATTCCGGGCTGATTGTGTTCGATGGCGACAACGCCACTGCGGCGGTGAAGTTCGGGCCGTTCGACCCGCAAACAATGGTCAATTGGCTTAAGACGTTCTCGCATCCACAAGGTTCAACTCCTCTCGGAGAAGCTGTCCGCCTCGCTGGACAAACAGTCCTTACATCCAATTTGACTCGGAAACATGTTCTGATCCTCACCGACGGAGTGAACACCCGCGGGGCTGATCCAGCCGCCGTAATTCCAAGGTTGGTTCAGTCCGCAGGCCAGAGGGGCACCATGATCTCTTTCCACTTTGTCGCATTTGATGTCGATGCGCAGGCGTTCACCCGTGTAAAAAAGCTGGGTGCTACGGTGGTTGCCGCGGCAGACGAAAAGCAATTGAACACCCAGCTTGAATTCATTTTGGAGGAGAAAATTCTGCTCGAAGCGGAGACTCCTCCAAACGCGAGTGAGAAGAAGAAATAGCGGAGATGCAACTTATGTTTCGAGCCATTAAACGATTATTCATTTGGATGGGCCTGATGGCAGAAAAGGCCACGGAGACCGACGCCATTAACCAAGCCGTTGTTGAGCGGGGGATCAGGGACTCGAAAACAAAGGCCGACAAAGCGCACTACGCCAACGGCCAGCTTGCCGGCCAGATCGCTCTCTTGAAGGATCAACTGAAGCGCCAGGAACGGCAGCGCGACGAGTTGCAAGGCATGCTGCAGGCGGCTGCCGCGGCCAATGATGAAGCGAACGGATCGCATTACGCCGAGGAGTTGGCGACGCTCGAGCAAGAACTTGCCGAGAATACGAGTCAACGGGATAGTTTGGAGGAGCTCTATCAGCAGAACACTCAGATCATTGCTCAAAGCCTGCGAGAGATACAAAGATTCCAAAGGGATTTTGAAGCGGTCAAGGCGAAGGTTGCTATTGGGCGTTCGTTGGAAGGCTTGGCAACCATGATGAAAGGGTCCATCACTGAGTTGCAGGGCATGATGGGCGGGGAAATGGGTCAGTCCATGCAACAGCTTCGCCAGTCAGCCTCCTCCGGTGAAGGGCAGATGCGGGCGACTCTGGACCTGGCGAAAGAAATGGGATCGGGCGTTCAGCGTAAGCAGGAAATGCGCAAGGCCCGAGGCGGAATGCTTTTCCAGGAATACAAAAAGAAAATGGGGATGGTGCAGAGTGAAGCAGCGCCAACGGCTAAAGCCGCCGCGGCTCCTCCCGAGCGTCAGAAGATTGATGAGAAGTGAGAAGAGAGTAAGTAGTGTATTGTTAACCACAGGTAACAAACGGAGAGTTGAGATGAAATTGTTTTTGTTGATGCTGTTCTGGCTGGTTCTGTTCGTATTGTGCTGGCCGTTGGCCATTGCGGCTCTCGTGCTTTTGCCGTTGATCTGGGTGGTGGTATTGCCCTTCCGCTTACTGTTTATAGTCGGGGAAGGGGTCTTCGCCTTGGTAAGAGCCATCCTGCTTTTACCGGCACGTTTGCTCGGGCATAAATGTAAAACATAAACTCGGGCCAGAGGCTGCTTGAGATCGTGTCGAACTGCCACGATCCCGGCCACCTGGTTCCAACCGAAGGAGATATTACAATGACAGGCCGTGGAAAATTTATCGTCACAATCTTGATTCTTGGAGTGGTCGGTTTTGGAATTTACCGTTGGTGGGACAAGCTTGATCCCGTCGGCAATTCCAACTCAGCCCGACAACAATCGCCGGCGGGCGCAGACTCACGCTCCTCGGCGGCTCGATCAGAGCCCGCCTCCGCTGAAATCCCAGAGCTTGTCGAAACTCAGACAAGCTGCCCCCAGATCGCGCCAGCGGGAATTTATCAGCCGAAGGACAATATCATTGAGATCGAGCTGAGCGAATACGCGGGCTATTCCGGACTCGTTGTCGCCAATGGCGGCCTCGAGCCAAACGAGAATTCTGTTTTCTTCAAGAAGCACGGATTCAAAGTGAAGTTGACGCTGAGCGAGGAGGAAAGCTGGTCGGCGTTGAACAGCGGAAAAATGGCTGCGTCCGCCACGACCGTGGATGTGTTGGCCGTGCATTGCCGCCAATTTCAGGTCACCGTCCCGGCGCAGATCGGATATTCGCGCGGCGCCGATGGTGTGGTGGTTCGCAGCGACATCAAGCGCATTAACAACCTCAAAGGAAAGATCCTGGTCACCGCGCAGTTTACCGAGGCGGACTTCTTTATCCGTTATCTCGCGCAAGAGGCGGGGATTGGTATCAACATGCTTCCGGATTTAAAGACGAAGCATGACCCGGAAAAGCTCAATTTGCTTTATGCTGCCGACGCGTTTAAGGCGGGTGATATTTTCCTGCGAGAACTTCAAGCGGGGCGGACCCAGCTTGCGGGCTGCGTCACTTGGGCTCCTAAAACGACCGAGATCGTCCAGCAAAGCGGCGGGAAGGCTCATATCCTCACGACCAGCAAGAATCTGTTGATCATCGCGGACGTTCTCATCGTGAACAAGGGCTTTGCTCAGCAAAACCCTGATAAAGTGGCTGGTTTGGTGAATGGACTGATGGAGGGCAACCGGATGGTCCGCGATAATCAAGCAGCCCAGATTGATCTCATCGCAAAGACTTTTAAATGGGATCGTGAACAGGCCAAAGCCGAACTGGCCAAGATCCATCTTTCTAACCTACCGGAAAACCTCGCCTTCTTCTCCGGCGCAATCGATGCCGCCGGAAGCTTTGGCGGCATTTATCAATCCGCGATCCTTGCTTATGGAAGCGACCTCATCAAGGAACCGGCCGATGCAGATCGATTTATGGATTTGAAGCACTTGAAAGCTTTGGAACAAGCAGGTGTGTTCAAAGATCAAAAGGTAACGATTACTCCGATCCGATCAACAGCCGGAGGCGCTGTTGAAGGCGATCCACTCCTGACCAAAGATATTCGATTCCTTTTCAATCCGAATTCCACTGCTCTTGACCTCGGCGTTCAGGAAAACCTCAAGAACCTCGAAGCTATCAAGAGGCTGTTGCAGGTGAGCCCTGGATCTACTGTTCTGCTCCGGGGCCATGTGGACAATTCACGGGTCGAGGAATTTCGCAAACAGGGTGGGGACCAATATGTGCGGCAGATGGCGCTGAGAGCAATTGATTTTAGCAAGCAACGCGCGAGTGAAATCAAGCGCTTGCTTGGCGAAAAGCACAACGTGGACGCTTCCCGTCTCGAGACTGTTGGCCGGGGCTGGGAAGAAGCGGTTGGTTCGGAAAACGAACAGAACCGCCGCGTGGAAGCTCAGTGGTTTACCCTTGAATGAAGTTGGCCTGCCGGAGGTGCAGACGCGGTTGAGGGGGTTCCCCGCTGTTTTCAGTGGAACCATTTCCGTGTCCGGGCTGGAAGACTCACTCCGGAGGGGTGCGTGGAGTTTGGACATTTTCGGGTCGTGTGCTGTTGTAGCCGATGAGGTTTGCGACTCACATCTCCCGGAGTGGGGATTCGAGAATAGCCCACCCTTTCAAGGGTGGGATTAGGTAGGAAATAGCCAAAGTCCCGAAGGGACGGTTGAACTATTCGCGGGCGATCCTTTGTCCTGGAAGACAGTAGGAGCTGACGCAGGACATTGGGGGATTCGGTCGTCCCTGCGGGAGACGAAGGCAGCCAATAGGTCCAAACTCCGGTCAGCCTGGCGGGATGAAAAAAAGGTGTTCATCCGCTTTGGACCTATTCCACTGAAAACAGCGGGGAACCGTTGAGGGGACCCGAGACTGATGGCGCTGACAATCTGAATCAATATGCCTTCTGACAGACCCTGGTGAGTCATCGAGGTCGTTGTTCAAAGACAATGCAACTCAACAAGATTACTGAAGCTATCGAGGCGGGGCGAATTATCGCGATCCTCCGTGGCGATTTCGAGGGCCGCGAGGAGGACATCGTGTCTGTTCTCGTGCAAGCCGGAATTA
>CAMAWP010000467.1 GCA_945861765.1 Akkermansia muciniphila
ACGGAGTCTGCGGAGTTGCCGCTTTGGGTTGGGATGGTTTCGGCGTCGGCGAGTTTCGGAGCTGTGAGCGTTGCCAAAGCGGTGACTTCGCAGACTCCGTCACCGCAGTCCAAAACCTGGCGGCACATTCGAGGGTTCATGGGCAGAACTGCTGCTTGGAAACAAGCTCCCCTCAGATTGAGTCGAATGCAAGCCGCGTGGGTCACAGCCGTGTCTTTATCGCCTGTCCGATTTGGGCGGCGGCGGGTATTGTCAAGTGAGTGAACGAATTGAGCGATCAGCAACTCCTCCGCGACTACGCGAAATGTCATTCGGACATCGCGTTTGCTGAACTCGTGCGCCGACATGTTGATCTGGTCTATTCTGCCGCGTTCCGCATGGTTTGCGAAGCACACTCCGCCAAGGACGTAACCCAAGCAGTATTTGTGGCGCTGGCGCAGAACGCCCCACAACTCACGAATCATCCGGTGCTGTTTGGATGGCTGCATTGCACGGCGCGCAACCTTGCAGCCAAAGCCGTTCGCGGCGACGCGCGCCGCCGCGCCCGTGAACAGGAGGCCGCCGCCATGAGTGAATTGCTCGCCAACGAATCCGATGCCCCCTGGGAGCGCATCGCCCCGCATCTCGACGCCGCGCTCGGCGAACTGAGCGAGGCCGACAGGGACGCGCTGTTGTTACGCTACTTTGAACGCAAGTCCGCCCGCGAGATGGCGCAAACCCTCGGCATCAGCGACGAGGCCGCGCAGAAGCGCGTCAGCCGCGCCGTGGAACGTCTCCGTGAATGTTTCGCCCAACGCGGCGTCACCGTCAGCGCGAGCGGACTCGTCGTCGTCATCTCCGCCAACGCTGTGCAGGCCGCGCCCGTTGGATTAGCCATCACGATTTCAACTGCTGCCGCTCTTGCCGGAACATCCATACCCACCACCGCAATCGCAACTGCCACGAAAGCCATCACCATGACTACCTTGCAAAAAACCATCGTTACCGCCGCCTTCATCTCTGCTGTGGGAGTTGCCTTCTACGAAGCTCGCCAGGTCGCCCGCTTGCGTGAGGAAAACCGGTCCCTGCAGCAACAGCACGCCCCGCTCGCCAGTCAAATCGAGCAATTGCAACGTAACCACGACGCGGCGACCAGGCAGATTGCAGCCCTGACGGATAAACTGGCCAGCACGAACAAAAGCCCTTCTGAGGTTCTCAAATTACGCGGCCAAGTGGGTGTGTTGCGTCAAGAAAAGGCCGAAATCGGAAGCAAAAGCGCCTTGAGCAAGATCACGGCGGACCCGGAAACCCGCAAAGCTATGCGCGAGCAGCAAAAGATGGGGATGAGTTTCATTTACGGTGATTTGGTCAAGCGACTGAAGCTCGCTCCCGAACCTGCGGGACAACTAAACGATCTGCTCGCAGATAGTGTCATGGACAATATTGATACGATAACGCAGGCATTGCATGACAAGAAGAGCAGTTCCGAAATCGAACAATTATTTTCCGCGCAGGATTTGGCCATGCAAGCCAAGGTGGCGACGCTACTCGGACCGGACGGGCTGGCGGAATACAAGGATTACTCAAAGAATATCGTCACCGACATTACCGCCATGCAATTCGAGAAAAGTTTGGCCGGCGACACCGAAGCGAAGGCGCAGAAGAAGGCTCAGATTTCACGAACCATGCAGGAGGAAATCCAATCGGCGCTCGCCGCCGCCGGCCTCGCAGCCGATTTTCAGACGCTGCCCATGCTAAACTTCCGCAACATCGCCTCCGAAGAATTCGGTGAGCAAAGCCTCAAGTTGATGGATAACGTCTTCGAACGCGTAGCTGCGCGAGCCGCTGCTTTTCTCACCCCGGACGAACTGAAGAAATGGCAGGAGTTCGGGAAGGCAGCAGTAGATAACAACCGCACAGCGCTTCTGATGAACCGGAAGATGATGGCACCCATCGCGCAATGAATCAGGGTTTAGCCACTGGAGGAATTGTGGTCGGCGCGGTCGCGGATACGGCTCGGAAAAACCGCCGAGGAGCCGACCCAGGAGAGAATGATACCGATGGGCCGACACCGGTGATTCCGATGTTGATCCGTGACCAATCGATCAAGTTGTCGGAAACTTCGAGGACATAATCCGCTCCAACACCGCCTCCGGCCATCTCCACGCGGATCGTGTCCTGGCCCTCCCTCCGAATGTTCAGTTTTGGAAGTGTACCAGTCGGGTCAACCACCGTGACGGTAGTGCTGACGGTGTTGTTCTCCCGGATCGCATCATTTCCCAGCATCTTGACTTCGACGGTGTGCGAATACGAACCCGCTCGAGTTGCCACCGCCGTTACCAGGATCGACTCGGTCGCCGCATGCGAGATTGTGCCCAGCTCAAAAGTGGACGTATTATTCAGTTGACTCCACGTTCCCGATGTTAGCTCGGCGGTGAGGAGTCGGATCTGTTGCGGCAGCGCATCCGTAACAGCGACCTGGCTTGCCGGACTCTCGCCTGAATGATGGACCAGAATCCGGTATTGGAATTTCTGACCAACAAGCACGGTCCCGACCGGAGGCACGACCTCAAGATTGAGGTCTAAGTTGTATAGCCTGTCCATAAGCCATCCCACAGCGTTTTTGAAAAGCTTTGCTTGCTCCACCGTTCCAAATGCATCCGATGCGCCGTTCAATCGGAAGTGGTGAGTGAACGTGCGGGTCGAGGATTTGGTGTCCACTGCTGCTACCAGCATGTCAAAAGTGCCGCTCCTCCCCAGAACCACCTCTCCAGGGAGCCCAGTTCGGACGCCCGCCTGCTGCACCGTCACTGGGTAGGTGAAATCCGTGCTCGCTCCAGCGGAACCATTCAGAATCACCGGATGGTCGGTCTCCTTAAGGATCGTGACTTGGTTAAGCCATGTTGTTCCACCCGGTTTCAAGTGGATCAGGTTTTGCCACCGTGAGCGCTCCTCGCTCGACAGCCGCCGACTTGCTGCCAGCAACGAATCTCCTTGGAAATATAGGGGCATTCCAATCTTCGCCAAGGACTCCAAAAGAATAAGGTCGCGGGATTGGACATCGGCGTCGCTCGGTTGATGCCACACAACGGCGTCGTATTGGCGGACCAAATCCTCCAGCTTTGCAGCCACGCTTGGAATCTGAGTCCACCGAGCGGGCAGCTCGAAAAGATAGCGTCGAATAAGGTCCAGGTCTGCGTTGTTGGAGCTCGACAGGATGGCGACGCGGCCGACTGGCCGATCCACCAAAACCTTAACGGGTTTGGACACCGACTCTCCCCCTCGGTTATCGATCGCTTTCGCTGTGAGGAGATATTGGCCTTTCACGAGCGTTTTCCAAGTGAACTGAAAAGGCGCGGTTGCTGCGCTGCCGAGCAGAGTCGATCCCACGTAAAATTCGACCCTGGCAATGGTGCCGTCGGAATCGGTTGCTTTGCCATCGAGCACCAGTGGATTCGTGGGATCGATCACGGAAAGGTCCTCCGGGTTTACCAACTCGATCGTCGGCAGTTGATTTGGGGGGATAATGGTGAGTTGAAACGTTGTGCTCGCGGACAACTCACCATCGGTGACACTAATCGTGACCGAGGTGATGCCGGCTTTGCCAACTGCCGCCGCTGCCGTCAGGATGCGGCTTGCTCCCGATCCGCTCAAGGAGACGGAACTCGCAAGGATCAAGTCGGGATTGGAAAATTTCACAGATATTTTAAGATTAGCCAGAGGCGTATCCGGGTCACTCACCTGGATCATGAGCGGACCCAATGATTGATTTCGATCGATCGTCTGGTCGGAAACGCGGGAGATGGTGGGTGGATCGTTGATCGGGAGAATCTGGAGCGTTACGGTCGCTACTCCCGATTCGGACGTCCCGTCACTGGCTTTGTAAGTGAATCTGTCCGTGCCAGTCACTGCAGATTGAGGTGTGTAAACGAGTTTGGGAGGTTGCCCGGAAAGGATGCCGTTCTTGGGGGGAGAAACAACGGTGAATGTTAACAGGTCATTGTCCGGATCCGTTGCTTTTAAGTCGATAGCCACCGGCTGATCTTCAGGCGTCGAGAGTGAGATATCGACCGCAATTGGCGGGCTGTTCTCAAAAACCACGGTCAGCGTGAACTGAATGCTGGCAGCCAGTCCATCTTCATCCCAAGCAACCAAGGTGATTGCGGTAGTGCCGGTTTTTGCCTTCGCGGGCGTGACTCTCACGGTTCTGTCCGTTCCGATTCCTTCAATACTGATATTCTCCGAAGGGACAAGCGCGGGGTTCGATGAGCTTGCGGCAACAACGAGTTTCTCGGCCGGGGTTTCGGCGTCCCGAACCGTGAAAGGGAGCTTCGGGGTAGGCTCTCCTGGCCGGGAGGTTTGGTTTGGAATCGTGGAGACGCTTGGCCCGCTCGTCTTCTCGGTAAGGGCAATTTGAACGGTTCCAGGTGAGGACTCCAACAATCCATCGCTTGCTTTAAAGGAGAAACTGTCCAAGCCGCGTTCGTTAGGATTCGGGAGATAGGTCAGGTTCGGTGGCTTGCCCGTGATCAAACCTTTGGTTGGCAGGCTTGTGAGGATGAATTGCAACGTTCCTCCGTCAACATCCGTGGCGTTGAGAACCACGAGTTGCGATCGACCCTGAGGCACGGTCAGGAACTGATTATTGGCGACAGGGGCGTCGTTGACCGGACGCACGGAGATTTTTACCGTGGCCGGGAGTGATTCCAGTTGGCCGTCTGAGGCGCTGTAGGTGAAGCGGTCCTCGCCGTTGAAATCAAGCGTCGGCGTGTAAATGAGATAGGGCGCGACGCCCGAAACCGATCCGTTCTTCGGCGGGTCAACCACTCGATAGGGGAGCAAATCCCCGTCCACGTCGCGGGCTGCCAGCAATATCCCTTGGCT
>CAMAWP010000468.1 GCA_945861765.1 Akkermansia muciniphila
TCGAATGGGTAAGATGCGGCTGCCAAAGTCAACGAACTCATCGAACACTCGACATTTTTGACAGCCCTCGCATCCAAACGTAAGTATTTCCTTGGAAATAGTGCCACAATGGCCGACAAACTACCTTGCTTTTATCGCCAAAATGTCAGGTTGATGTAACCCTCTCGTATCTGCCATCTTGTGAAGATATCATAAAAAGGCAACGAAACCTGTGCCGGTGACGGGCGTCACGGCGAACCAGCGTTGCGCGTCGGCCAGCTTCACCAATTCCTTGTAATGCCGATGAATGATACTGGCGGAGTTTCCAAGTTCGCCCGCCACGCGTCCGGCGTCGGCGATCAGGGCGAGCCTATAGGAAGCGTAGGAATGGCGTAGGGCGTTCGCTTTCCATTGAAGGCCTGCGGCCTCTGCGGCCGATTGCTGGCTGCCATAGAAGGTTCTGGACGCTCCCGCCCATACCAGGCCTGTGTCTGAAGCGTATGGCGCGAGCCATGCGGCCAGGGCGTCGCAGATAGGCACAACACGGCGGCTTGCGGTTTTCGCCGTGTTTTTTCCGATGACAATGTGCCGTTCCGCCAGGTGAATATCCGACCATGCCAGGCGTTGAATCTCGGCGCTTCGAAGTCCGGCGAACGCGCCAAGCGCGAGGCACGGCAGGAATTCATGGGAGGCAACGGCCAGCAAGCGGCGAACTTCTTCCGGGCTGTAAAGTTTAACTTCACCACCGCGGACCTTGAGAGACTCGACTTTTTCAATGGGATTGTCGGCGGCGTATCCACGGGCAGCGGCGAACTCGAAAAGCAGATTCAGAACCGTCCTGTAATTCTTGGTTGTCTGGGCGGCGCACTTCAGGCCGTCCAGCCATGATTGAACCTGGGCCGTCGTCACGTCGCAGCAATCCTTCCGGAAGGCGTCGGCAAACTTTCCAAGCCGTGAACGCAGGTCCGCAAGATAACTGGCGGAGCTCTTGCGCGCCTTTTTGATGGCGATCAGTTCGGCGACGACTTCGGAGACGGGCTTGCGCGTCACCTGTTTGTTGCGGGTGGCGTAGAACTTCGCGGCGGCGACCAGGGCGGACAAGTCGGGAACGATCTTTAGGCACGTTACCAGTGTATCGGCGGCGGACAGCAAGTTAACCTTGAACGGTTGCAGGGCTTGCTTGGCGGCGGCGAACTCGGCGGCGTCCGCGTCTGTTAGCCTCGCCGCTATAACTTGTCCTTCGCTCATTTGCCGGCAAAGGCGCTGGGCGGCTTCCAGGGCTTCGTCCTCGGTAGCGTAGCTGTCGAACCGGCGTTTGCCGCTGGAATAGTTCGCAACCATGTAACCCTCGCCTCCCGATGGCGTCCGGCGCTGGTAAATTGAAACGGTAACACGTCCAAGCTGAACTTTGCGCGGCCAACTCGGCTTTTGAAGAGGCTTTCGTGACGCTTTCGTGTTCATGCGTCACTGTTACATAAGTGTTACACTTTTTTCAACAAAAATGCAAAATAGAGGCTTTAAATTTGCTTTAAGTAATTATTGATAAGCTTGTTGCCACAATTAAAAAGTGAACTGTAATTTACGGTTTTACAAACCACCGCTTGAGCATACCTCGGATGGCAGGAGGGGTATCGTCGGCGATGAGGACGGTCAAGGGAGAGGTTCAGGGTCCCACACAATTGCCTTGCTCCGGAACATATTTTAATCTGGATGCAGGAACATCCGCGTGGTTCCCTTGACTCGCCTTTTAAAACCTCTGCGTCTGGAGCGCAAGCCCAGGAGAGTCAGAGTTCGCTCGTCACCGAACTCAGGGGTGGCCGGGATGCGAATATCTTGTGAACAAGTAAGAACAACTTTCGGTTTCGGGGAAGGTCAATGAAGTGAATGATGCCGGGATGTTGAACGATGACGAAGCCAGGGCCGCGTTGCTGATCTCGCTGCAAGCACGGTCCGTGTTTCGCGGTGATTTCACCCTCGCTTCCGGAGTCAAGAGCCCCTACTATGTGGATTGCAAACTGACGACGCTCGATCCCAAGGGAGCTTGGTTGACCGGACAGTCGATGCACGCGCTCATCCGCAACGAACAAGCGTCCAGAAACATCCATGTGGATGCCGTGGGAGGCTTGACGATGGGAGCGGATCCCATCGCACTCGCGGTCGGGATGGTTGCGCGACGGATGGAAGGCGTTCCCGCTCTCCAGGTTTTCTCTGTCCGCAAATCGCCTAAAGCATACGGCCAGACGAAGCTGATCGAGGGCAATTTCAAGAAGGGCGATTCGGTCGTGGTGATCGACGATGTCGTCACTCGCGGCGATTCAACGATCGCCGCCATCAATGCGGTCGAAAATGAAGGCGGGCGGGTGGCTTTCGTGGCGGTGTTGATCGACCGTCAGGAGGGTGGGCGTTCGAAAATCGAGGCCCTGGGACATCGCGTCGTCGCACTTTTCGACCGGAGCGAGCTATTTGGCGATCATGCCGGTTAGATGTGAGATGCGCACGCGTGGCGCGACCGACAGCAGAGGCTTCCTGGTTTGCGAAGAGTTAGTTGTTGATGCAATAATTCTCGGCGACTTTTGATCCAAGAAATGCCAGTCAGTTTGCCTATGAAAACCCGCCGCGGCCCTCCGAGGAGTTGTGGTGGTGGAGGCCGGCACAAATACCGGCTCCGTGAATGAGTTCGCCGCGCAGACAGACGGCTGCATCGTCATGATTGGTAACTTCAATATCGACAACGACGCAAGTGCCATTGATATCGCACGCTTGGATGCCCACGGCAGCCTCGACAACACGTCGTGTGGATCGGCGTCGAACATTCCAGAAGTCGAACCGGTGCATGCGGTTTCGCTGACACTCGCTTCTGATGCTGATGCGGCATGGCGATCGGCCCCTGCCTCGTTGCTGGAAGCGCTTGCCAACCAAGTTGCCCAAGACATCCAACTCTAATGCCATGTCTCACAAACTTGTCAGTTTGCTAGGCCTCGTCTCTTTCATCGCCATCGCTTGGGCTCTCTCCACAGATCGCAAAAGGTTCCCGTGGCGCACCGTCCTGTGGGGTCTCGGACTCCAACTTGGGGTGGCGATTCTCATACTCAAAACCCCGCTGGGCCTCGGTGCCTTCGAACTCGCCCGCCGCGTCGTCGCCAAGCTGGGACAGGTCTCGACAGAAGGTGCCAAAATGGTTTTTGGCCCACTCGCCGAGGGCGCTACCCTCGCGAGGAGCTTCGGCCCGTCGAACTCGTTTGTTTTTGCCATTTCGATCACAGCCAGCATCATCGTGGTCGCTTCCCTGAGTTCCCTGCTTTACCACTGGGGCCTGTTGCAGCGAGTTGTGCGGGCCATGTCGTGGGTGATGAAACACGCCATGGGCACCAGCGGCAGCGAATCACTGGCTGCGGCCGCCAACGTTTTCATGGGCCAAACCGAAGCTCCGCTGCTGGTGCGCCCTTACATTGCCCTCATGACACGCAGCGAGCTGCTCGCCCTGATGGTGGGTGGGATGGCTACCATCGCAGGCGGCGTGCTCGTCATCTACGCCTCCATGGGTGCCGACACAGGCCACCTCGTCACAGCCTCAGTGATGAGCGCCCCCGCCGCGCTGATGATCGCCAAGATTTTAATGCCCGAAATTCCTTCAAGCAGGACTGTCGGAACGACCCCCGTGCTCGAGCCTAGCACCGCAGGGAACAGCATCGACGCCCTCTGCCGTGGCGCGAGCGATGGTCTGATGCTGTCGTTGAATGTGCTGGCCATGCTGCTCGCCTTTGTGGCCGTGGTGTCGCTTGCGGAGTTCCTGTTTGCCTGGGCTCTCCGCCCTCTCGGATTACACTGGACCCTCCGCGAGGTCCTGGGATGGCTCAACACACCGATTGCCTGGCTCCTTGGAATTCCCTGGCGGGATTGTCCTGCCATCGGGCAAGCCCTGGGAGAGCGCATCCTTCTGAACGAATTCTTTGGCTACGTCACGCTCATCAAGCATCAGTCAGATATTGAGCCGCGCAGTTTCGTCCTGGCCACCTACGCCCTCTGCGGTTTCGCCAACTTCGGCAGTATTGCCATCCAGATTGGAGGCATCGGCGCTCTCGTGCCCGAACGCCGGAGCGAGCTCGCACAATTGGGGCTCCGATCCATGGTCGGGGGATTGCTCGCCTGCTATGCGACGGCCTGCATTGTGGGGATTCTGTTATAACTGAACTCGGTAAAACGACCCTGTTTAGCATGATGCTCGAGCAACTCCAATTCCCTGCTCCTAACACTACAGCGACACTTCATCCGAGAATTCAACCACGGATGTCACGGATAACACGGATGGGCGGGAATCCACCCTCATCTTATCCGTGCAATCCGTGCAATCCGTGGTCGATTTCCAAAAGTATCGCTGGAGTGTTAGGGCAAATCCACAAATGGTTGCGGAGCAGATCTTTGGCCTGCCGGTTCGCCGTGCCTCTGGCGCAGCGAATCGACGCCTTCGGAGCAGTCGTCAACCGGCAGACCAGAGGTCCGCCGCACGAAGGTCGAAGCGGCAAAAACCTCCAACAACCTTGGGACGCGCACGTCTCCTCCAGGGCTGATTCAAGAAAACGGAGCGCTGGCTTCCAGCCGGCTTTGGTTCAACGATCCGTCGGTCGCGCAGCCAAGCCGATTGGAAATCGGCGCTCCGGCCCCTCTGGCTGAGCATCCGCTGTTTTCTTGAATCAGCCCTGCGTCTCCTCAGGGTGCAACTCACGTTATCCGAGGTCGCCTCCCCTGACGCGGGTATCCCGCCGCTTAACCACGCTGAAGTGACAGTAGAGTAGGCGAAGCGGACGGATTGAGAGGCACAGGCCAATGACCGTCTCGCTTCGCCCCTCATCGAACCGGACAGGCGG
>CAMAWP010000469.1 GCA_945861765.1 Akkermansia muciniphila
CGCCGAACCGAGGCCGCGTTCGTCGTGGGCCGACTGCTTGGGAGAAAAGGCAGACGGGGTGCGCCATTGCGTCAAACCGGGACTTCCATCCAAAGCGGCTTTGGTGTAGCTTTCTGCCATGAACATCCTTGAGGAAGCCAAGAGCGTGGTCAGCAGGCTTTCGCCATCCGACCGAGCAGAGCTTGCCTTCTGGCTCACCAGCCAGTCGGTTGAACTGGCCCCTGGCATTTTCAGCACGCCGGGCGTGTGTGGCGGCGACCCGTGCGTCGGTCGCACGCGCATTCCGGTCTGGGTCCTGGAGTCATTGGGCCGCCAGGGCCTGAAAGAGCCTGACCTGCTTGAAGCTTACCCCGGCCTGCACGCGGAGGATCTGGCGCGCGCCAGGGCCTACGTTGCCACCCATCGCGATGAAATCGACCAGCAGATCGCGGACAGTGAGCACGATGGCCAGGAGTGAGCATGGCAAACCTGTTCGCGGACGAAGGCTTTCCGCTGCCCGTCGTGCGGGAACTGCGCCGCTTGGGACATGATGTGGTGACGACCCGCGAAATCGGAAAGGCAAATCAAGCGTGGCCCGATCCAGAGGTGTTCGCGTATGCGAATTCCGCCGGGAGAGCAATTCTGACGATTAACCGCCGCCATTTTCGCGGCTTCCATCAGACGCAACCCAATCACGCCGGCTTGATCCTCTGCACGGCTGATGCCGACTTCGTTGGCCAGGCGCAGCGTATTCACCAAGCCATCTCGTCCGTCGGAAGCCTGAAAGGCCTGCGCATCCGGATTGTTCGTCCCGCATAGAAAACCACGTCTGCTTCTCTCGTTGCCGGGTCGAAAAGGAAAACGTGTCAGTCAATAGTATTGTTATATTTGTCATTCAGAGCTTACCGTTGGATTCGCGGCCTTGCCTTGGCCATGCCGATACAGCAAATGGGTCAGATGTCCTCGCGTGCCCATGCCCAGTCGCTCCGCAATCCCAGATCGCCGCCACCGTCGTTTGCGCCCTTGATTTGGCCGCCAGCCTTACTTTGAACGGAACCGCGCGCGCTAAGAATTTGATTTGAGCAAACAATTCGATTGAGGCAGACTATGCGCGTGAAAGCTACATCCAAGCGACGAACGAAATCCGGGGCGGCCATTTTGGATCATGCCACGAGCAATCTGTTCCGGGCGCTGAAAAAGGACATGGTCAAATCTGAAGGCCGCGTGGATTACGCCAAGCTTCGCAAGGAAGGTTACAGCGAGCGTTTGCTTGCCAAAATGGAGAAAGCTTGAGGTTCACTCATTTTTTCGGAGGCGCATGAACTCCGAAACACTGATGTCCAACAACGGCGCTGCTTTCCGGGCCAATACCAACGCTTCCGCATAAGGCAGTCCCGCCGACATCTCACGAACAATTCTTTGGTTTGACCAGCCTCGTGCTTTGGCCATCTGGATGACGGCTGCGAGGTCGGTGTAACGCAGGATGTTTTCGTCGCTCATGGCTCGCCTTGCTTGTGCGCAGGTTAACCGATCCGTGATCGATGACCAGTGCAATTTCCTTTCACGTGGTTCTGCCGCCGCATCAAATCCCGCCTTGTCTGGCATCTGTCCCGTGTTAAAGTTTGGCCGTATGGCAAACCTGACCATGAAAGCGGAAATTGACCACGGGCGCATCACCGTCGCAGAGCCGGAGAAGTTGCCGGTGACGGGCAAGGCATTGCTCACCGTGCTGGATTCGTCGGAGCACAAGCCGGATTGGGACAAGGTCATGGGACTGCTCGGCACGATGCAGAACAAGGTGGACGGGCTGGCGGTCGAGCGCGAGGCGCGCAACGAGTGGGATGAGCGCGAGCGCAAACAGTGGGACAACCGCTGATGCGCCGCCTGCTGGACACAAACGTCTGGATTTGATTGAGGAAACAAGCCTCCCTTGGCCTGCGTTTTCTGCTTCTCTTCGCGTGGAGCCGGCCTATGTTGGAAGCCGTATGAATCCTTGCCTCACGATCAAAGATTTGGTTGAGCTAAATCAGGAAGAAGTCCAGCGGACAACGGAGAAAGCGGCGTCCCTGGATTCCAAGGCTCCGGCCGCCAGTGCGATCTTTGGGCAACAGGTCAAGGCGTTGCACATCTCGTTGCTCAGCACGTACCGACTCGCGGCTCATCTCGCCAAGCGCACGGATGACGTGGGGATGCTGGCCGAGATTTGGAAAGCCGTGAGCAGGGCGTGCGACGAAATATTGCGGATCTTGCAAACGCTCAAGGACGACTATCCGCTCTGTGGCACACCGGAGCTGTACGACTTGGCGCTCGATTACAAAAACGCAGCCAACAAACGGTACGAACTGAATCGCGAGGCAGTGGAATGGAAGAACGAGACGATGCCAGCCGGTCTATTTCCAGAGCCAACCTAAACCGGTTGGCGGAGCTGCTGGATCAGTTTGAAAACGCGCTGGATCCGGATTCAACCAGTGCGAAGGAGGCCGAGGCCGAGTTCAACCATCTTGTGGACGCCTTGTTTACGTCTGTCGTCCAGCAGAACTACCCGGACATCAAATTCGGCGCCTTCCGCGCGCATGTGCGGCTCAATTGTCTGAGGTTTCTGGCCAAGGAGAGACAAAAGCCGGCTTCGACTTGAAGCATCGAACAAGACAGAAATTAACTATGCCGCGACAGGAACCAGCGGGCAGCGCTGAACCTCGCGGCGGATGCGAGCGTCACTTTCGTCTTGCGCCAAGTCCAAATCATATTGGCCTTGCAATCCGATCCAGAACTCCGGCGTCGTGCCCAAATAACGAGCCAGCCGCATGGCCAATTCGGCGCTGACATCGCGCTGGCCACGAACGAGTCGGCTCACTGTTGTCGGAGCCACACTCAACCCACTGGCCACAATCGAGGCCGAGATCCCGAGGGGGATCATGAATTCCTCACGGAGGACTTCACCCGGATGCACTGGGGGCAATTTGTCCTTTTTTCTTTTCATGTCATTTAGTGGTAGTCAACAATTTCAACACCGTGGGCATCGCTATTCCGCCAGCGGAAGCAGATTCGCCACTGGTCATTGATACGGATGCTCCATTGACCAATCCGATCACCCTTCAAGGGTTCCAAACGGCTGCCGGGAAACGCAGCCAAATCTTCCAGCCGCCGCGCATGATTCAACATGCGCAACTTGCGCAACGCCACCGCCTGGATGGAGTGATCCAACCGCCGTGAGAATCCACGCTGCCAGATGCGCTCCGTCTCGTTGCACGCAAAGCTGGCGATCACACGCCGAAGCTAAAACGCGGCTCCGGAAACGTCAACGCTGGTGATTTCATTCTGATTCGACCGGCAAAGATGACTCGCGCACACGGCCATCGTCGAGGCGAAAGTAAACGGGTCAATTCTCACCATCGGCAATGGATCACGGCCCGATTGCAAATTGGCAGCGTAATTTTGGTCTGACAATTAACAGCGGCGCTGGCGAAAACAGGTCGGTCCCACGGTCTGAGCAGTAAGGATAAGAATTTGCATTATCGGAATTGTGAGGAAACAAGCCTCCCTTGGCCTCCACGAGGCAACCTGTTAGCTCGAAAGAAGAGCTGGCCTCCAAATCAACCGTAAAGGTGTCAGTCAATTGTATCGTGCCTTTCACGCACCGTTCCGTCGCCGACTTCGCCCGAGCAGGGTTCACCGCAGACTTGCACTTTGAATTTTTACACCCCATGCCGCCGACGGGATGATCGGCTGCTGTCGAGAGGTGAATTCACTCAACTCTTTGTCACGACCCGCGCTTTCACAATCCCGAGCAGGTTCGCGACTTCGTCGATTTTCGCGCGCAATCCGGGCCAGTCCGGATCGTCGAGGTCAAAGCCGGGATAGCGGTCGGTGAAATAGACCTCGGCCAGTGCTTTGGCGATTGGAGTGGCCGTGGCAACCAAGTCAGAGTTTCGATTTGTCAGTTCGTCCACCAACCGGTTGAGGTCGTGGGTCTTCTCCAATTGCCAGCCCAAGCGTATCAACTCAGCCTTCAGCGCCTTCTCAGCGATTTCAGCCAATTTGCTCCGGCACCCTTGGAAACTGACCTCCTGAGCGGCTGCGAAACGAACCATTCCCATGTCCGACTCGGCCATCCATAGCCAGTCCGACGGATTGTTCGAGTCAGTCTTTCGTGGCAAGGGGCACCCCCTCTCCAAGGATGGTTTGAAAAAAATGATCGCCCACGGCTTTTTTCTCATCGAGCCGCTGGGGAGCAATCGGGATCAACGTGAGGGCCGGCTTGGGCCGAATGTCCCAAATGGCGTCGCGAACGCGCTGCGCCGCCTTCAACTGCTCAGTCGCCCCCTCCGCCACGAGGCACAGGTCCACATCACTCTCAGGGCGCGAATCACCTCGCGCATGCGAGCCGAACAGGTAAACCGCTGTGAGTGGCAACACCTGGTCCATCGCCTTCAAACACTTCGCCAGCGTTTCGCGCTGGCTTTGCAGCGAGGCGGGCAGATTTTCCAAAAGCAGCTTCACCAGGCCAAGCGAAGCCTCCTCACCGCAGATCGACAAGCCAGTACGCGACAGTCGTAATACAATCAGCGCCCAGATCGCCTTCCATCATTTTACCCGTTGGACTCCGGTAGCTTTTCCATTATGTTGTCGGCTCAATTTAGTCAAATGGACCCGATACAAAGTCTCAGTTAATCAACACGTCATGCCTCCGAGCACCTCACTCACCACGACTCCGCGAACCGGCCCTAAATCCTTCCTCATGGCGATCCTTGTCATGGGCGCAGTGTTGGCCCTGATTTTTCATAAGAGCTTTGCCCCGGACCTCATCGTCTTCTCGAACGATGGTCCGCTCGGTGCCATCAGCGCGAAGTCG
>CAMAWP010000470.1 GCA_945861765.1 Akkermansia muciniphila
TCCATAGGTCAGATGCGCCGGCCAACATCGGCGGGCCGATCGCGCACCTGACATTTCGAAGAGTCGCTGCATCGAATCGCAAGCATTTGCTTGAAAATAGCACGACAAGTGCCGACAAAAGACCCTGTTTTTATCGCCAAAATGTCAGCTCTAATGGAAAGCGACGCTTACGCAACAGGTCAGACCTTGTTCGTGCTCCAGGAAAGTGGATTATCCGTTTCGACGCCAGCGTATCAGCGCGGCCTTCAGTTTCTTCTCAATACCCAACTCACGGATGGCTCATGGCAAGTGAAGACGCGCTCCAAACCGGTTCAAACCTATTACGAGTCCGATTTCCCTCATGGCAAAGATCAGTTTATTTCCATCAGCGCAACGAGTTGGGCGGTCGCGGCACTGGGTTCCTCGCTGTTTTCAGTGGAATAGTTCCACAGCGGATGAAGACCATTTTTCCATCTCGCCGAGATGATGGGAGTTTGGACCTATTGGCCGCCTTCGTCTCCCGGAGGGAGATTCGAGAATAGCCCAGCAGTTCACTGCTGGGTTCGAATGAGCCATCGCATAAGTCCCGCAGGGACGGCCGAATCCCCCAATGTCCTACGTCAACTCCTGTTCTCACTGTCTGTTCAGGACAAAGGATCCCCCCCCGAGAATGGCTCAACCGTCCCTCCGGGACTTTGGCTATTGACTGCCTAATCCCACCCTTGAATGGGTGGGCTATTCTCGAATCTCCCCTCCGGGAGATGTCGGTAGGAAATAGCTCATCGGATACAACAGCACACGGCCGGAAAATGTCCAATCTCTACGCACCCCTCGGGAGTGAGTTCTCCTGTCCGGACACGGAAATGTTTCCACTCAAAACAACGGAGAACCCACTGGCAGCGACCTGCTTGCCTAGCAGGTCAAACTAATCAGAAGGCGACTACGATCCATCGCAAAGTCAGGGTCAGGCGAGGGCCTTTTGAATGACTCGTCGATCCAACACACCGGTCAGCCGCTGATCAAGGCCCTCGTGGAAGTAAGTGAGCTTCGTATGGTCGAGACCCATCAAGTGCAGGATTGTGGCGTGTAAATCACCGACATGGCACGGCTCCTCCACAGCTTTAAAGCCGAGCTCGTCCGTGGTCCCGATGGCCTGGCCGCCTTTCACCCCAGCCCCAGCCAACCACATGGAAAAGCCGTGCCAATCGTGGTCCCGGCCTGGTTTTCCAACGCCTTCGCTCGTTGGCGTGCGCCCGAATTCGCCGCCCCACACGAGGAGCGTTTCATCCCAAAGGCCGGTTCTTTTCAGGTCGGCAATGAGCGCGGCGATCGGTTTGTCCGTTTCACCCGCATGAAGCTTGTGGTTCTCGATGCAATTATTGTGGCCATCCCAGGTGTCCTCGATATGGCCGCCGCCCGAGTAAAGCTGGATGAAGCGAACGCCTTTTTCCAACAGCCGCCGGGTGATAAGGCATTTGCGCCCAAAGTCCGCTGTCCTCTTCTCGTCCAAGCCATACATCTCCCTCGTTGCAGCATCTTCGTGCTCGATATCGACGACACTGGCTGCCGTGGTTTGCATGCGATAGGCCAACTCGTACGACTCGATGCGCGCCATCAGCTCTGATTCATCGGGATGCCGCGTGAGATGCTCTTCGTTGAGCTTTTTCAGCAAGTCCAGGCTTTGGCGCTGCGTGCGGTCGCTCGTGCCCGCCGGCGTGGCGAGGTCGAGCAACGGGGAGCCGCCGCTGCGAAAAAGCGTCCCTTGATACGCGGCGGGCATGTAGCCCGCCGTCCAATTCGAAGCGCTTCCAATGGGCCCTCCACGCGGGTCGGTCATCACGACGAAGCTCGGCAGGTTGCGTTTGATCGCGCCGAGTCCGTAGCTGAGCCACGCGCCGAGGCTTGGCTTGCCAATGAAAATACTGCCTGTGTTCATCTGCAAACAGCCCGACGCATGGGCGGCTGTGTCCGTAAACATTGAGCGTACGACACAGAGGTCGTCCGCGAATTTCGAGGTGTGTGGGAAAAGGCTGCTGATTTCCAACCCGCTGCGGCCATGCTTCTGGAACTCGAATGGCGATTGCATCAAGTGGCCAATGGGCCGGCCGTTGGAGCCGACCTTCGCCTCACCGTGGTAGGGAGATCCGTTGAACTTCGTCAGAGCGGGCTTGGGATCGAACGTGTCCACCTGGCTCGGCCCCCCATTCATGAAGAGGAACACGCAATGTTTGGCTTTCACGGGAAAATGCGGGAGCTTCGTGGCCATCATCGGTGAACTGGCCGCATGAGCCTTGCTCTCGAAAAAACCGCTCTCAGAAAACAGATCAATCAGCGCAAGCCCCGCGAACCCGCCACCCACTTGCCACAAAAACTCACGCCGCGTGCGGCCGCAAGGCGTTCGATTAGGAATGAAACGGCTCGTGGAATTCATAATTCATTCTTCGAATGGAGCACGACGCCCTGCTCCGGACTCTTGTGTTGCAGGTAAGCACACCATTGTCGCGTCACTCGGGATAAACGAATTCATTGAGATTTAAAATCACTCGGCACATCTGTTCCAGCGCGGCACGCCGGGCATCGGCGTTCGAACAGGGACGGTTCTCTTGCGCCGCTTCAGCCAGAAGCCGCTCGGCTTCGACCTCACGGAAAGCGAACATCGCGGCAGACTCCGCTGCTGTCGGCGCACGGCAGAGTGCAAATCGCCAGGCTAGCTCAATCTGACTTCGTGAGTCTTCGCCGCATTCTTGGACCAGCCGCGCGGCGAAGTAACGCGCCTGCTGGTTGACAAATTCGCCGTTGAAGAGACTCAGCGCTTGAGGGGCGACGGTCGTAATCTGCCGTTGCGGACAACTGTGGACAGTGTCGCCCAAATCAAGCACCTCGAGCATCGGCACAACAAGGCCGCGCTTGATGAACGCATAGATTGTCCGGCGCGAAGCCTCAGTTTCATCCGATGGTTTCCAGACTGACTCCTTGTCGGTGTTCGCTTCGAGCGCCGCCTGCTGAATGCGGGGCTTCATGCACGGCCCGTACATTTTCGCGTTCAATTGTCCGCTCACCGCCAGCATCGAGTCGCGAATGGCTTCGACTTCAAGACGCCGATACGGCATCCGCCACAGAAGCCGGTCTCCCGGATCGGAGGCGGCGTAAGCTGGATTCCCCGCTTTGCTCATACGCCAGGTGCTGCTGGTCAGGATGAGCCGATGCAACTTCTTGAGCGACCACTGCGCCTCGTGGACGAACCAATGCGCGAGCCAATCGAGCAGTTCTGGATGTGTCGGCGGCTCGCCCATGATGCCGAAATCATTGGGCGTGCGCACAAGACCGTGACCGAAGTGCTGTTGCCAGACCCGATTGACAATGACGCGCGCCGAGAGAGGGTTGTCTGAACTCGCGATCCAGCGGGCCAGGCCAAGGCGCCGTTGCGAAGTACGCTCGCCAGACGACGGAAACCTCGGTTGCTGCTTCACCAACACGGCCGGCGCCGCGGGCGAAACAACTTCGCCGGGGCGCGTCGGCGACCCACGGAGCAAAACGTGCGTCACCGGAGGCTTGGACGATGGCTCCTGCAGAATATAGGCTTGGGGAAGGTCAGGTGTCGTGTCGCGCAATTTTCGGGTGCGGCGCTCGATTTCGGCCGAGGCGAGCGTGTTGGTTTGTCGCTTGAGCCGGGCCATCTCGATATCACGTTCGGCGAGAGCAGCGAGTTCCCTGGGCGAGCCAGCGGGCATGGACAGCTCCGTGCGGCCATTCTGCGGACGTTGGAGAGGATTGAACACGGCAACCATGCTGTAGTAATCCCGCGTGGTGAGCGGCTCGAACTTGTGGTCGTGGCAGCGCGCGCAGCCTAGTGTGAGCCCGAGAAATGCTTGCGCCGTCGTGCGCACGATGTCGTCGAGTTGATCGAAACGATCGGTCGGCGGATCAGCGGGTTCATCGTCCCAGTGACCGAGGCGCTGAAAAGTCGTGGCGATTACCGTCTCGCTGGAAACCTCGGGGATTTCGTCGCCGGCGAGTTGTTCGAGGATAAAGCGGTCGAATGGTTTGTCGGCATTAAAGGCGTTGATCACGTAATCCCGATAACGCCACACGAACGGCTTCTCCGCGTCGCGTTCGTATCCGTTGCTGTCGGCGTAACGAACCACATCGAGCCAGTGCCGCGCCCAGCGTTCTCCGTAGGTCGGACGGCTGAGCAACTCGCTGACGACGTGGTCAAGCGCGCCGCCGGAAGGCGTCTCGATAAACCGATCCT
Source organism: Akkermansia muciniphila (assembly GCA_945861765.1). GTDB lineage: Bacteria > Verrucomicrobiota > Verrucomicrobiia > Limisphaerales > SIBE01 > SIBE01. The sequence continues at coordinate 4,232 of CAMAWP010000470.1, forward strand.
GCTCGGCTGGCGTCGGCGGCGCACCGGTGAGGTCGAGATAGATGCGGCGCAACAACGCGCTTGGATCAGCGATCGGAGCGGGTTCCCAGCCACGACGCTCGAGTGCGGCGAGCACGAATGCGTCGATGGGATTTCGCGGCCAATTTAGGTTCTTTACTGCCGGCACCAGCCTCGGGCCAACGGGTTGAAAGGCCCAATGCTCCGCGGCCGTTTGGGGGGTGATTTCGTCCTTCGGGTACCCCGCGCCGCCGTCGATCCAACGCCGCAACAGCATGACCTGATCCGGCGCGAGCGGCTTGCCTTCCGGAGGCATGCGCTCATCTTCGACGGTGGACAAGACTCGGAGCAGAATCGGACTTTCGGCGCTCTGGCGCGCGATGACGGCTGGTCCGTGTTTGCCGCCCTTGTGGATCAACGCGCCAGCGTCGAGACGCAATTCAGACTTTTGCTTCAGCCGACTGTGACAAGAATAACATCGCTGCTGGAGGATAGGCTTGATGTCCCGCTCGTAGTCCGGAGCCGTGGCTGCCTGGGCGGTTCGGACAATTCCAAACGAGAGTGCGAGCGCAAACAAAACAGCCGTC
>CAMAWP010000471.1 GCA_945861765.1 Akkermansia muciniphila
TTTGCAACTCACATCTCCCGGAGGGGAGATTTGAGAATAGCCCACACCTATCTCCCGGAGGGAGATTTGAGAATAGCCCACCCTTTCAAGGGTGGGATTGCGTGGCAAATACCCAAAGTCCCGAAGGGACGGTTGAACTATTCTCGGGCGATCCCTGGTCCTGAACAGGCAGTGAGAATAGGTGCTGACGTAGGACATTGGGCGATTCGGCCGTCCCTGCGGGACTTATGCAATCGCTAATTCGAACCCAGCAGTGAACTGCTGGGCTATTCTCGAATCTCCCTCCGGGAGACGAAGGCAGCCAATAGGTCCAAACTCTAGTGCCGATGAGGTTTGCGACTCACATCTCCCGGAGAGGAGAGTCGAGAATAGCCGACCCCTATCTCCCGGAGGGAGATTCGAGCATAGCCCACCCTTTCAAGGGTGGGATTGCGTCGCCAATACCCAAAGTCCCGAAGGGACGGTTGAACTATTCTCGGGCGATCCTTTGTCCTGAACAGACAGTCGGAGCTGACGTAGGACATTGGGGGGATTCGTCCGTCCCTTCGGGAATTATGCAATCGCTCATGCGAACCCGGCAGTCAACTGCCGGGCTATTCTCGAATCTCCCTCCGGGAGACGAAGGCAGCCAATAGGTCCAAACTCTAGTCAGCCCGGCGGGATGAAAAAAAGATCTTCATCCGCTGTGGACCTATTCCATTCATTATTCCAATAGCCGTTGTGCAGCACGGAGGCTGCTTGCGCCGTGAAGACGCCTCTACTCGGCGACTACCTTCACGGTACGGTTCTGGGCGGCGCGCTTGCGTTGAGTCTCGTCGAGCAGCTTTTTTCGCAACCGTAAGTTTTTAGGAGTCGCCTCGACGTATTCATCTGGACCGATGTACTCGAGTGCGCGCTCGAGCGACATCTTGAACGGCGCGCCAAGTGCGATGCCTTTGCCGTCGCCGGAAGAACGCATGTTGGTGAGGCGTTTAGCCTTGCACGGGTTGACGGGGATGTCGTTCTCGCGGGCATTTTCACCCACGATCATGCCGATATAAATCTGGTCGCCCGGTTCCACCATCAGTCGGCCCCGTTCCTGGACCATATTAAGGGCATACGCCATGGCTTCGCCGCTTTCCATGCTGACAAGCGAACCGTTTTTGCGGGCGGCGATGTCGCCTCGATCCGGGCCGTATTCGTGGAAGAGATGACTCATCACTCCGAGTCCTCGCGTTTGGTTCACAAGGTCGGTTTCGAAACCGATCAAGCCGCGCGTGGGAATTAAGGCTTCGATGCTCACATCGTTACCGTGGTGGTTCATTGTGGCGATTTCACCCTTGCGACCCGCCAAGTTTTGCAACACATCGCCCATGGCTTCTTTTGGAATTTCCAGAAAAAGCTTTTCGATGGGCTCGAGGAAATTCCCGTCCTTGTCTTTGCGGTAAATGACTTCGGGGCGCGAAACAAGCACTTCGTAGCCTTCTCGGCGCATCTGTTCGACCAGAATGGCAATCTGCATTTCACCGCGGCCACTCACGGCAAAAATATTCGGCGCGGCGGTGTCCGCCACGCGGAGAGCCACGTTCGTGCGTGTTTCTTTGATGAGGCGCTCGCGAATATGTCGGGCCGTAACGAGCTTTCCTTCCATACCGGCCAACGGACCGTCGTTCACGGCAAATTCCATTTGAATGGTCGGAGGATCAATGGGCTTAAATGGCAGCGGCTCGCGATCCGGGCTGTCGGTAATGGTTTCCCCAATGAAGGCCCCTTCAAAGCCGGTCAACCCGATGATGTCGCCCGCGTGCGCTTCGGGAATCTCGATTCGTTTCATCCCCTCGAAATGATAGATCGCCGTCACCTTGGCGGTCTCCTTGTGTCCATCGCCATGGATACACGCGGCCGGATCGCCGACCTTTACTTTGCCGCAGACGATTTTTCCGAGCGCGATTCGTCCGAGGTAATCGGAATAATCCAGATTCGACACCAGCAGCTTGAAACCTTCGCCCGCATGCGCTCGTGGCGGCGGAATGTGTTTGATAATGGCGTCGAAGAGCGGTTCCATCGTGCCGCTGACGTGCTCCAGCTCGACTTTGGCATAGCCATCTTTAGCGCTGGCATACACGACGGGGAAATCGAGTTGCTCATCGGTCGCGTGGAGGGAGACAAAGAGTTCAAAAACCGCATCGAGCACTTTGTGAGGCGTCGCATTGTCGCGGTCGATCTTATTGATGACAACGATAGGCTTCGCGCCGGCTTCGAGCGCTTTGCGCAGGACAAAACGGGTTTGCGCTTGCGGGCCATCCACCGAATCCACCACGAGCAGCACGCCATCAATCATGTTCATGATCCGCTCGACTTCACCGCCGAAGTCGGCGTGGCCTGGAGTATCCACGATATTGATGTGAAAATTCTTGTACTTGAAGGCAGCGTTCTTGGCGCGAATGGTAATGCCCTTTTCTTTCTCGAGGTCCATCGAGTCCATCAAGCGTTCCTCGTTCGCTTGGTGCTGGTTGGCTCGAAAGGTCCCCGACTGCTTCAATAAACAATCTACCAAGGTGGTCTTGCCGTGATCGACGTGAGCGATAATGGCGATATTACGTATATGCTGCATAAAATAAACTAAAGCCGACTTTGAAAAACTAGCCCGGTAATGTGGCGGCTATTTTGAAAAGGTCAAGCTCTTGTGTGCCTCTTGTCGCGTAGTTTTCAAAACAGGAATTTTTTGGAGTTAGCAAAACAGGAGTGTTTATTGGGGACGATTGGTGAGGAGCAGCGCGGGTTTTTGTTTGGGATCGGGCGGAGCGGACTGGACGGAGTCATGGCCTGAAGGGTGGAGACAAAGGGACCATTTGGCAGCCTTCGCCTCCCGGGGGAGACCTTCCGGAATAGCCCACACACATCTCCTGGACGGAACATTCGAGCATAGCCGACCGTTTCTCCCGGATGGGAGATTTGACAATAGCCACCCTTTGAAGGGTGGGATCGCTCTTCCATCGCCTGCTTTCCCCTCACCCCGGCCCTCTCCCCGAGGAGAGGGAGAATCGAGTTCCGCATTGGCAGAGGCTGGGGGCTGCGGGGGAGGAGCAAGACTCGACATTCATTTTCCCTCTCCTCGGGGAGAGGGTTAGGGTGAGGGGAAAGGCGGCGGCGGTGGAGTCGAGCGTGTTGGGATTGGATGAGGCTCAGCTTCCCCTCACCCCGGCCCTCTCCCCGAGGAGAGGGAGAATCGATTTCCGCATCGGCAGAGGCTGGGGGCTGCAGGGGAGGAGCAAGACTCGACATTCATTTTCCCTCTCCCTCGGGGAGAGGGAGGATGGATCTCCGTCGTGGGTGAGGCGAGGATCTCTCGGTTTGTCAGCGTCTGTGATCGATTTACCCTCTCCTCGGGGAGAGGGCCAGGGTGAGGGGAAAGGCCGCGGACGCCTCCTCAATCGGCTCAAAACTTCAGTGCCGACCTTCCCTGATTCAGCACTTCCCTTTTTCAGCCGCGTCCGGCGAATCGGGACGACTGTAATCCGGCACTGGCTGAGGCACACGTTCCTGCAGCGTCCGCCAAATCGTGTTCCGGATCGCCTCTTTGTCTCCGCGGAGGTGACTGCTCCAGTATCGCAAAACCTTGATCCCGCGCTGTTCGAGCCAAGCATCGCGCCGCGCGTCCTTGGAGCGATGTTCCGGCGAGCCGTGTTGAAAGCCGTCCAACTCGATGTTCAACCGCGCTTCGAGGCAGAAGAAATCCAGAATGTACGGACCGAAGGGATGTTGGCGGCGGAATTTAAAATCAGAGAAACGCCGGTCTCGAAGCCATTTCCACATCAGGCGTTCAGCCCAGGATTCGTTTTTTTGCGGAGGAGTCGCGCCACTTTGGTCGAAGCCATGACGAAAAGATAGCGGGTTCGCGTCGCCGATTTCAAGATCGCAGGCGGTGGGACGCCGCCTTTCCTCTCACCCCAGCCCTCTCCCTGGGGGAGAGGGAGAACCGATCTCCGTCGCGGGGGAATGGATTGAGTCGGAGTGCGTGTTCCCCTCTCCCCGAGGAGAGACCACTGCGGACCGTGCGCGCGCAGGGCGACCCTGAACCCACCCCTACCCCTCCCAGGAGGGGAACGGCTATTGAATTAAGTTCCGATTTCGAAGGGGCGTGAACGGCGCGCGCCTGCCGATCAGCGGCCTTTATTCCAGAAATACTTTCAGGTCGTCCTGGGCTTTCTTGGTTTCCCCTTCCAGATCCAGCTCGAGTTTTTGCGGGAGAAAAACCGTTTGGAGAAATATCCACTCGGATGAGCGTTCGATGTGTTCCGACGCCTGAACGAAATCCTCTCTCGATCTGGGGTTGCTGTTGGCCAAGCGATCCCCGATGCCGACACACACTGCCAAAAACCCGCCATCCGCGAGGCGGTCGGACGTGTGACCGCTGTTCAAAGGATCGTGGTGGTAGCAGACCGCCTGCAAGATATGGTTATGGACTTGCATGCGCTCGCAAAGCGCGGCGCCAACCTGGGTGTGATCCAATCCGAGAATCTCTTGTTCCATCGTTGCATGAGTACATTGTCTTTCTATCGCGCCGGCTATGACCTGCTCGAACTCTTTCGGAAAATAGTTCTCGATGAAAAGCTTCCCTACATCGTGCAACAGACCGGCCAGATATTCGAGGCCGTTGGTCGGGCGGAACGTGGACGCCACTTTGTCCGTCAACCGGGCGACCAGCACGTTGTGCAGCCAGAAGCGTCTCCAATCGACGTTCGCCTTGAATTCCGACAGAGCTCCGATCGTGGCGACAGCGAACGCGATCCGACGGATCTGCTGAATGCCAATGAGCATTAACGC
>CAMAWP010000472.1 GCA_945861765.1 Akkermansia muciniphila
AGATCAACAGCGCGGTTACCCAGATGGACAAGGTCACGCAAAGCAATGCCGCCAGCGCCGAGGAAAGCGCCAGCGCGAGCGAGGAACTGAACGCGCAAGCCCAGTCGCTGCAGGACGCGGTCGCCAGTTTGCAGCAATTGGTGAGCGGCGCTTCGGGCGGTTCTTCCACGCAATACGCGCCCGCGCCAGCGGTGCGATCCGTCCGTGTCAAACCCGCGCCGATCCGCAAGCTTGCACGTCCGACGCCGGGCCATGGTCCGAGTCATCGACGGCTTGCCGAGCCGACCTCCGGCTCCGCGCAATCACCGCGCAAGGAAGCGGACATCCCCATGGACGATGATTTCAAGAACTTCTAGCTCTCACACATGGCTTTCCATGAACCTCCCGGTGGGGCGAGACTCCTGTCGAGTCCTGATATCCTTGCCGACAAAACAGTCAGAGCTCGACGGCAGTCTCGCCCCACCCAACAATGACCTTTACGCAAACCAATCAGTGACATGAATAAAATTGTGAAAACAAACCAAACGACTCATCTCGCCACCGGCGCGCTCGTGCTCGCCATCGTTTCCACCGTGAATGGCGCGGAGCCATCGGCCACGCCAGCCTCCGCCACTCCGCCCAAGCCAGCCGCCAGCGCCGGGCTTGCCAACGACTGGCTCAGGGAACACCACCAATCGCTCACTCCCTGGGACATCGGCGGCCAGGTTCGCACCCGCTACGAGGTGAAGGACGGCGGCGGATCATTCCCCGCGCGCGACTTCCGCAGGAGCGGCGTGGACAATGACAACTCCTATTTCCTCCTCCGCGAGAAGCTTCATGTCGGCTACACGGACAACTGGTTCGGCGCCTACGTCGAGGGCCGCGACAGCTCCACCTCGGGCGATGATCGCAATCCGAATCCCGAGGCGGATCGCGCTGATCTGCATCAGGCATTCGTGGCGCTTGGAAACACCAAGAACTTCCCGCTCACCGCCAAGATCGGTCGGCAGGAGTTTGTGTATGGAGATGAGCGACTGGTCGGCAATGCCGATTGGAACAACTTGGGCCGGGTGTTCGATGCCGCTAAGCTCCGCTACGAAGACAAGAACCTATGGGTCGATGCCTTCAGCGGACGCGTCGTGCTGGCTGACGACGGGAACTTTAACATCGCCAACGACTATGACTGGTTCTCCGGGGTGTATGCCTCGACGCGCACGCTGATCCCGAAGCAGGAGACCCAACTGTATCTGCTGGCGCGCGACACCAGCGCTGGTTCACCGACGGCCACGACCGGTTCTCCGCAGGCGGGCGGCCCGGGGGCGCGGGACATTTACACCTTTGGCGCGCGGGTGAAGTCGCTGCCCGGCCAGTTCAACGGTTGGGATTACGGAGCCGAAGCCGCCGGACAGGTTGGCAGCATCAACCTGGGGGGCGTGCGGCTGGACCAGCGGGCGTTCGCCGCGAGCGCGAGCGGCGGCTACACATGGGCGAAGTCCTTCGGGTCGCCCCGGCTCGGCATCGAATACAACTTCGCGTCGGGGGACAGCAACTCCAAGGACGGCAAGAGCGGCACGTTCGAGAATCTTTTCCCCACCAACCACAAGCACTATGGTTACATGGACCTCATCGGGTGGCGGAACATCCACAACCCCCGATTGAGCGCCTCGCTCAAGCCGGCCAAGCCGTTGACCTTGACGCTGGATTACCATTTGTTCTGGCTGGCGGACACGGCGGACTTGTTCTATCCCGAAGCCGGCGGGGGACGGAGCGCCGCGGGCAGTTACGGACTCAATCCGACCTTCGACAGTTTCGTTGGGTCGGAACTGAACTTGGACGCGACCTACGCGCCGAAGCCTTGGCTGGCGCTGCGGGCTGGCTACGGTCATTTCTTCGTGGGGAAATATGTCGAGAACTCGCTCGCCGGCGTGGGAGGGTCCACGGGCGCGGACTGGCTTTACCTGCAGGCCACGTTCAGCTTCTAATGATCTCCGGCCCGACAGTCATCGGACTAAGAATCAAAACGACCATTCGACAAAAGCTTGGAATTGAACATGACGAAAAAAACTGTAATTGCGATTGCCTGCGCCACGTTATCCTTGCCGGTGCTCGCGGCGGAGAAGGCCACGGAAAAAGTGGATCTGAGCAAGATCGATAAAAGCCATTACACGCTCTTCAGCCCAACGCCTGGAATGTACCTGAGGGAGATGAGCACCGACCGGCCTGACAAAACCGAAAGCGCCTACACCATCGATGCAGGACATTTCCAGATCGAGGCCGATCTCGTCACCTATTCCCATGACCGCGATCGGTCCGACGGTGCCGACACGCGTGTTGACGCGTGGGCTGTCGCGCCGGTCAATCTCAAGCTCGGCCTTAACAATCGCATCGATCTCCAGACCGTCATCGAGACCTACAACCATATCACCACCGAGGACCGCATCGCCGGCACCAAGTTGCGTCAATCCGGCTTCGGTGACATCACCAGCCGCCTCAAAGTCAATTTCTGGGGTAACGACGGAGGCTCGACCGCGTTGGCGGCGATGCCATTCGTAAAATTCCCGACCAGTCAGGATCAAATCGGCAACAGCAGTGTCGAAGGCGGCATCATCTTTCCGTTGGCCGTGGAGCTGCCGGCGGGATGGGGCATGGGGCTGATGACCGAGTTTGATGTCAATCGCGATGAAGACGGCAGCGGCCACCACGCGGAGTTTATCAACAGCATCACCTTCAGCCACGATATCGTCGGCAACTTGGGCGGTTATGCGGAGTTCTTCAGCGCGGTCAGCGCGGAGCGCGGATCGAGATGGGTAGGGACCGCCGATGTCGGACTCACGTACGGCTTGACGGACAACATCCAGCTCGATGTGGGAGTGAACATCGGGGTCACGCGGTCCGCGGACGACATCAACCCATTCATCGGCCTGTCCTGGCGATTCTAGATTTCCGATCCAAACCATCGAAGTTAAACGAATGCAATTTAAACTTAGAACACAACTCATTCTCGCCTTTACCGGAGTTTCACTCGCTACGCTCATTGTCGGAGCGGTCAGCTTCTCGGCAATGCAGGAGCTCGGCAGGACATTCAAGGCCAACGCAGAGGTGGATGTCCCGGCGGTGCGGGCGCAAATGACCGCGGATATGATGCACGACGGGCTCCGGGCGGTGGTTTTCCGAGCCATTGTCGCGGCGGAAAAGCGTGATGATGCGACGAAAAAGGAGATCGGGGAGGAGTTGGAGGAGTTCTCCGGAACCTTCACCAAGGCGGTGGGTGAACTCAGAACTCTGCTGGCCGGAACGGACGCCGGACGAGCCTTGAGTGAGGTGGAGGCACCGTTGTCCGAGTATCTGTCCACATCTCGCCTGCTGGTGGCGCTGGCGTTTGAAGATCGAACCAAAGCGATCGCTCAACTCCCCAAATTCCAGGAATCGTTCAAGCATCTGGAGGATGCGATGGAGAAACTCGGGAACCGAATTGAAGACAAGGCCAGGCAAGCTTCCACCAATGCCGCCGCGCTCGCCGAGCAAGAAAATCGGTTGATCCTTTCCATTGTGATCGGCGGGTTTCTTACAATCCAAGTGGCAGGCTTTTTATTCAGCCGACGTCTAAGCCTTCGCTTGGAACGGATCACCGATAATCTGGCTATGTCGGCCACGGCTGCGGCGGAAACGACCGCTCAAATTACGTCCACCGGCCAGCAGATTGCGGATGGCGCGAGCAGGCAAGCGGCCTCGCTGGAGCAGACCAGCGCGTCGATCGAGGAGGTGACCAGCATGACCAAGCGCAACGCTGAAAACGCGCAGAACGCGAAACAAACAGCGACGCAGACACGCCAGTCCGCCGACACCGGAGCTGAGCAGATGAAGACCCTGTTGACCTCGATGAGGTCGATCAACTCGGCGAGCGAGGAGGTTACGAAGATTCTCAAGAACATCGACGAGATCGCATTCCAGACGAACATTCTGGCGCTCAATGCCGCCGTTGAAGCCGCCCGCGCCGGGGAAGCCGGGGCTGGATTTGCGGTCGTGGCGGATGAGGTCCGCAACCTGGCCCAACGCTGCGCCGCCGCCGCGAGGGAAACCGCGGTGAAGATCGACGACAGTGTGAAGAAGAGCCAGCAGGGCGCGATGATCAGCACCGAGGTGGCCAAGACATTCGGTGAGATCCAGAGCAATGTTAGGCACTTGGACCAGACGGTGTCCGAGATCGCCTCGGCCTCCATTGAACAAAGCTCGGGTATCGCCCAGATCAACAGCGCGGTCACACAGATGGACAAAGTGACCCAGAGCAACGCCGCCAGCGCCCAGGAAAGCGCCAGCGCGGGGGATGATCTGAACGCCCAAGCCCAGGGGCTGCAGGACGCGGTGGCCAGCTTGCAGGACCTGGTGGGCGGCTCGGGCGGTCCCATTACGGAATACATGGCCGCGCCAGCGGTTCGATCCGCCCGCATGAAGCCCGCGGTAGGCCGTCGGCCTGCGCGCCCGGCTCTGGCTGGCCGCGATCCGAGCCCCCGCCGCCTTACTGGGCCGGAGCACGGCGGAGCGCAATTGGATCGCAAAAAATCAAAGGTTCCCCCGCACGATGACCTAAACAGTTTCTAGAGTTGTTTTCACAGGATCGTATGAGCGCCATTTCGAAGGAAACCAAAGCCTACCAGTACATCATCGCGTTTATTTATGAGCGTTGCCGCATCAGGCTCGATGACGGCAAGGAGGAGCTCATGAAGTCGCGACTGGGCAAGCGGATGCGCCATCACGGGATGACAAGCTTTGTCGAGTATTGC
>CAMAWP010000473.1 GCA_945861765.1 Akkermansia muciniphila
GCACGTTCATCGGCGCGGGCGTGAAGACCGTGGTGCTCTTCTTTGAGAAAGGCACGAAGACGCGCAAGGTGTGGTTCTACCAGCTCGACCCCGGCCGCAACATGGGGAAGACCAACCCGCTCAACGACGCCGACCTCGCCGAGTTCATCGCGCTTTCGGCTTCGAGAGCCTCAGCCAGCGAAGGACCGGAGACGCCGAAGAGCTGGAATGTGGACGTGCGGGCACCAGACGGGTCGCTGAGATCTGCCGAAGCGGACCTCTCCGTGAAGAACCCCAACGGCGGCGAGGAAATCGCCCACCGCAGCCCGCAGGAGATCATGGACGAAATCGCCGCGCTGGACGCCGAGAGCGCGGAAGTGCTGGTGGGCATCAGGAAACTGCTATGAAAAACGATGGAAAGAATGCGAAGAATGCGGGCGATGGGAAACATACCTCCCCTCCTTCCCCTCCCTCCCATACTCCGCCTCCGTCGCCCACTGCCCATCCCATCATCCCCCCGCGCGGCGATTACCAAACCCTCCTCTCCTACCAAAAAGCCGAGGTCATCTACGACCTCACCTTCCGCTTCGCGCACAAGTATCTCGGCCGAGGCGACCGCACCGTGGACCAGATGATCCAGTCCGCGCGCTCTGGCAAACAAAACATCCTCGAAGGCAGCAAAGCCGCGCTCACCTCCAAGGAAACCGAGCTCAAGCTCACCAATGTGGGCCGGGCCAGCCTCGAAGAACTGCTCGCCGATTACCGCGATTACCTGCGGGTGCGCGACCACGCCATCTGGGACAAAGACTCCAAAGAAGCCCTGTTCGTCCGGCGGCTGGGCCGCAAGACGCCGCACACCTTTGAACTTTACCGGGAGTTTGTGGAGACCCGCCCGCCGGAGGTGATCGCCAACATCGCCATCTGCCTGATTCACCAGACGAATTACCTGCTCGACCAGCAGCTCCGCCGGCTGGAAAAGGATTTTCTGGAACAGGGCGGCCTCCGCGAGCGCATGTTCAAGGCGCGGCTCGACTACCGGAATAGGAATCAGGGGATGAATACGAGTGGTGGCGCACCCGGCCAGCCGCTCAAAGGCCCGGCCCATCCGTCGCCTCAACCCCATAGCTCCCATAAACCCACGCCCAAGAAACCCGGAGGCCAGCGATGAGAAACATAACTCCCATGATTCCCCTCTCACCCATACCTCCCATTTGCCGCCCCGCCGAGAGCGCGGCAGTGCTGGGCCACATCAAGGCGCTGCTATGAACCTCACACCACACTTGCAGGAAAACAGCCAGCGCACTAAATTCACGCCATGAGCAAAGCCAAAATCCTTGAAGAACTGCCGAGGCTAACCGCCAGCGACCGCTCCCAACTCTTCGCCCGCCTTGCCGAAATCCATGAAACAGATTTGCTCGAAGGCGGCGCCCCCTCGCCCGCCGAGCGGCAGGCGCTCGACGAGGCGCTTACGGAATTTGAGCACGACCCCAGCCCCGGCGAGCCGTGGCGCGAAGTCCTCCAGCAGCTTCGCGAATCCCGCCAGTGAAGTGGATCGTCACCATCCGGCCCAGGGCAAAGGCCGACCTCCGCCGGGCGCGTGACTGGTATGAGGAACGATGCCCCGGACTGGGCGATGAATTCCTCGCCGACCTTGCCGACGCGCTGCAGCGCTTGGAAGCCGATCCCGAGCGTTACCCCGTTTATTACCGGGGTTTCCGGCGCGTCCTCGCTCACCGATTTCCCTACAAAATCTTTTTCCGCATCGCCGGGCAGAATCTCATCGTCTTCCGCCTCCTGCACGGTGCGCAAGACCACCCGCGTAAACTTCGCCCATGAACCCCTCAGCCAGCGAAAAGGCCGAGAGCGCGGAAGTGCTGGGCAACATCAAGCGGTCCTTGAGCTTGTCGAACAGGGCGCTGCGATGAAGAAGGGGTGGCAGACAAAGACGCTCGCCGACGTTCTCGAAAAGACCGAGACGGTGAACCCGCTCCAATCTCCGAACGCCGAGTTCGATTACATCGACGTGTCGAGCGTTTCCAACACGACCTTTGAAATCGAGGAAACTCAGCGCCTCAAAGGAAAGGACGCGCCGAGCCGAGCGAGGAAGCTCGTCCGGACGAATGACATCATCTTCGCGACGATTCGCCCCACGCTCCAACGAATCGCCGTCGTGCCGGAACACCTCGACAAGCAAGTTTGCAGCACCGGCTACTTTGTTCTCCGACCGAAACAGGGAATCGACCACCGCTTCGTCTTCTATTCGCTCTTCACCGAAAACTTCATCGGGCAAATGGAGAGCCTTCAGAAAGGCGCGAGCTATCCGGCGGTCACAGATGGCGACGTTCGAGCGCAAGAGATTCCCGTCCCCCCGCTGGCCGAACAGCAGCGGATCGTCGGCCTGCTGGACGAAGCGTTTGAGGGCCTCGCCACCGCCAAAGCCAACGCCGAAAAGAACCTCCAAAACGCGCGCGCCCTCTTCGAAAGCCACCTCCAATCCGTCTTCACCCAGCGCGGCCCGGGGTGGGTGGAGAAGCGATTAGGAGATGTATTCACGACCGCCACCGGGACAACTCCACCGAAGAACAACCCAGATTTCTACGGTGATTTCATGCCCCTCGTTAAGCCGCCGGAATTATGCGACGAGGCTTTCGATTCCGCGCCTGATGGCCTTTCGGAAGCGGGCGCGGCAGTTGCCCGCACGCTTCCCGCCAAATCAATCTTGGTCTCGTGCATCGGCAATTTGGGGAAAATCGGCCTGAACATTGTTCCCGTCGCGTTTAACCAACAAATCAACGCGATCCTGCCGGACGAAAGCCAAGCGATTCCAGAGTTCATGTTCTTTCAGTCGCTCTCGCCGGGATTCAAGTCGCAGTTGGAGTCCTTGGCATCGGGAACGACAGTGCCGATCGTCAACAAGTCGAAATTCAATAGCGTGAGTGTCGTCTTGCCGCCGCTATCAATCCAGAAACCCGTTGTCGCGCAATTCTCCTCCCTCCGCGAAGAAACCCAACACCACGCAGGCTTCTACGAGCAGAAGCACGCCGCGCTGGCGGCGTTGAAGAAGTCGCTCCTGCACCAAGCCTTCACCGGAGAACTGTGAAATGAACGCGCCATCCCCAATCCCCCGGAGCGCGGCATTCATGCCGCTTCACCGTGAATCGCGCTTTGACATTCGTGAACCTCAAGCCGTCCGAACGCTGAAGCGGCATGAATGCCGCGCTCCGAAACTCCTTCAGTCGGTGACGAATTGTCACCGACTGAAAACCGCCCGTCACTTCATCGCCCAACCGGTTACAAATTGTAACCGGTTGAAAATATCACAAACCCACGCAACCTAAGCCCGCCACTATGAAACAGGAATTAGCCGTTTTTGAAGGCCATGAAATCCGCCGCCACTACGACGAGCATACCGAGACATGGTGGTTTTCCGTGGTGGACATCATCCGGGTGCTGACGCAGCAGCCGAATTACAACGCGGCGCAGAATTACTGGAAAGTTCTGAAACACCGGTTAAACAAGGAGGGATCTCAGTTGGTTACAAATTGTAACCAACTGAAAATGACGGCAGCAGACGGCAAACAACGACTTACCGACGTGGCCACCGCCGAGACCTTGCTGCGCCTTGTCCAAAGCGTCCCCAGCCCCAAGGCCGAGCCGATCAAACTCTGGCTGGCCAAGGTCGGCTACGAGCGGATGCAGGAAATGGCCGACCCCGCCCGTTCGCTCGCCCGCGCCCGTGAGACGTGGCAGCAACAGGGCCGCAGCGCCAAATGGATCGAGCAGCGCATGACCGGTCAGGAAACGCGCAACAAGCTCACCGATTACTGGGCCGGGCACGACATCAAAAAGGGCGATGAATTTGCCATCCTCACGAACATCATCCATCAGGAATGGTCCGGCGTGGGCGTGACGGCGCACAAGAATCTCAAGGGCCTCAAGACGGAAAACCTGCGGGATCACATGAGCGAGGCGGAATTAATTTTTACCGCGCTGGCGGAGCTCTCCACGCGCCAGATCGCCGAGAGCGTGGCGGCCACCGGCATGGTGGAAAACAAGGCCGCCGCCAAAACGGGCGGACGCATCGCCAAGAAAGCGCGATTGGAACTGGAGGCGAAAACCGGCCGGAAGGTGGTCACGGGCGAAAATTATCTGCCGCCGGCCAAAGCCGCCAAGCAGATCAAATGAACGAAGCCGAGACCAGAGCCGAGCGTATTGATCCCGCGTTGAAAGCGGCGGGTTGGGGCGTCGTCGAGGGCAGCAAAATCCTGCGCGAATATCCCATCACGCCAGGCCGCATCGAGGGCCACGGCAAACGCGGCAAGGCGCTCACCGCCGATTACGTGCTGGTCTATCGCAACCGCAAGCTGGCCGTGGACGAAGCCAAGGCATGGGACAAACCGCTGACGGAAGGCGTGGGCCAGGCCAAGGATTACGCGGACAAGATGGCGGTGCGCTTTGCCTACGCCACGAACGGCCAGGGCATCTACGCCATCGACATGGAGACGGGCATGGAAGGCGAAATCGCCGCCTACCCCACGCCGGATGAACTCTGGGCCATGACCTTCCCTTCGACTGCTTCGACAGGCTCAGCAACCGAGCGGGCGGTCAGTGAGCATGCCGTACTGTGGCGCGACCGTTTCGCCGCCATTCCGTTTGAGGACAAGGGCGGATCGCATCCCAGCCGTTACTACCAAGACATCGCCGTCGAGCGCGTGATGCAGGCCATCGCGGGCGGGCTCATGCGCATCTTGCTCACGCTCGCCACCGGGA
>CAMAWP010000474.1 GCA_945861765.1 Akkermansia muciniphila
GCGGGGCGTGGTTTTGGCAAGGTGCGGCAAAGTGTCTCTTGAAAAGCGCGCTGGTGACACTATGCTGGCTGCATGGCGAGCATCACAGTGAAGGACATCCCAGAGGATTTGCACGCGGTACTTAAGAACGAGGCGGATGCGAATTTTCGCAGTCTGGCCCAGGAGATTCTGGCGCGGCTGCAACGCAGTCTGGACTTTGATACGGCAACGCGACGCGATCAGAAATGGATAGATGAGGCTCTGGCCAGCGGATCTGAAGAGCCGTTCAGCAACGAAAAATTCAAGGCGGCGCTCGACCGTGGGTTGGAAAAGGCCAAGTCCCGCCCAGCATGATGGAATTGGCCATCCGCCCGCGGTTCTATCTGGACATTGCGGGAGAAGTCGAGAGTCTGGCGCGCCGGGCCAATTCTGAGACTGCCGCACGCTGGCACGCGGCTGTTGAGCGGACGATCAAACAATTGGCTCTCCATCCCCGCATCGGACGAGAGAGGCCAGACCTCAAACCGCCAGGAGTCCGCTCTTGGCGCGTGGACCACTTCCGGCGCTGGCTGATCTTTTACGAGATTCGCGAGAGCAGAGTGATTCTGTTGCGAGTTCGCTACGGAATGATGGACTTGGCGGCTTTGGAAGTTGAGGATTGAACCGGGGTTGATGCGCGGCTTTGGCAAATCCTCTCGCTTTCGCCGGGTTGTGTTTATCCGTTCCGCAAGTCTTCCCAACGGCTTTCCAGCGGGGAGAGCACGAATGTTGGATGCTACGGAAGGAGCTCGTTATCGGTCTGGTGTACATCGCCTGTCTTTTGGAACGGTTGCGTTGGACCAGAAGCCGCCGAGTGGAGCAATCGGGGTATTGCCCGCTTGCGTTATGCCGTCGGACAACGCGCTTTGCAATTGCTCAAATCTGCTTCGACGGATACAAACGGCGCATCTCGCCCGAGGAATCGACCGAAGGCGCGGTTGGAAAACACAATAGACCCCAAAAGAAACCTATGTTTGGCGACATTAAGAACGATCGAGGTGAACGGCTGGACTACAGCTTTCACGCTGCCAGGAACAACTCAAAGGACATTGTTGTCCTGGGCCACGGTGTTACGGGCAACAAAGACCGGCCTTTCTTGGTGGCTCTTGCTGAAGGGCTGAGTCAGGCGGGAATTGCCGTTCTGCGATTTTCATTTTCAGGGAACGGCGCCTCTGAAGGCAGCTTTGTCGATTCGCATATCACCAAAGAAGTCGCCGACTTAGGATGCGTAGTGGATGCGTTAAAGGAACATCGGATTTGTTACGCTGGTCACAGCATGGGAGGAGCGGTCGGCGTGGTGCGAGCCAGTCAGGATGATCGCATTCGGTTTTTAGTTTCTCTATCGGGCATGGTTCACACCAAAGCATTCGCAGAACGGGAATTTGGAAATGTAAAGCCTGGCGAAGGTTCTATGTGGGATGAACCGAGTTGTCCCCTTTCTCAAGCTTACATGGATGACATGTCGAAAATCGGCACCACGGTCACCTTGGCGCCTAAGATCCGAGTCCCATGGCTGCTCGTTCACGGAACCGAGGACGATGTGGTGCCAATTCAAGATTCCTACGACATCTTCGCCCAGGCTAACCAACCTAAACAGCTCGTAGAAATCAAAGGAGCTAGCCATGTGTTCGGTGGAGACTTCACACCCATCCTAGTGGAAAAGGTCAGGAACTGGATCCAGGGTCAATTCGCATGAGCGAGGACACAGGCAACCTTGGGCGCTGGCTCGGGAATGTCGGCGAAGATCGCCCTTCGTCCCATGTAGCTCATTTGCCTCACAAGAAATTACCGCTTCAAAGGCGAACGCTTTGCGCGCGCCTCCAGTTCACTGGGTATTTTATGGTTGGCCTTTCTTTCTTGGGTTAGCTTGTGGCCATGACGCAAACTCAGCGCGAATTCGACTACGACGTTGCGATTGTCGGGGGCGGCAGCGGCGGCTATGCAGCAGCGCGCACGGCTGCGCAGGCCGGCTTGCGAACCGTCGTCGTCGAAGGCGGAAAAGAAGTCGGCGGACTTTGTATATTGCGCGGTTGCATGCCGACCAAGGCGCTCCTCTACGCGGCGGAAGTCCTGCATCTGGCGCGGCAATCGGCCACCTGGGGAATTGAAGCTCGGGATGTGACGTTTGATTTCTCCCGGGTCATGGCCCGCAAAGACGCGCTGATAAAAGAATTTGCCGAATATCGGTTTCAACAGCTCAGCGCCGGCAAGTTCAAGTTCGTTCGAGACCTGGCCAGGTTCCAGGATGGGCACACTCTGGAATTGAGCAGCGGCCAAAGCCTGTCAGCTCGGCATTTCGTGATCAGCACCGGCTCGATCGTGTCACCACCTCCCCTGCCCCAGCTCAGCGACCTCGGTTACTTAACCAGCGACGATGCTTTGTCACTGACCACGCTCCCCAAGTCTCTCATCGTTTTGGGCGGCGGATCGGTGGCGGTGGAGTTCGCGGAACTTTTTTTGCGCTTCGGCGTAAAGGTGACTTTGGTGCAGCGCAGCGCTCGCATCCTACGTGATGTTGACCCCGATGCCGCCTTGGAACTGGAGAAGGTTTTCCGCCGCGACGGAATGATTCTCCACCACAATACGAAGTTGACGCACGCATCGCGCGAAAATGGCCTCAAGCTCATCTCCTTCTTGTGCGAAGGCAAACACGTTCAAATCGAGGCGGAAGAAATCCTCTTCGCCCTGGGCCGCAGCGCGAACACATCTCATCTCCGACTCGACAAAGCGGGAGTCACCACCGATCGAGGCCGTATCCTCACCAACGCTCAGATGCAGACCAGCGCCTCTCATATTTATGCCGCCGGAGATTGCACTGGACCGCACGAAATCGTCCATATCGCCATTCAACAAGGCGAAGTAGCCGCTCACAACATCGCTCATCCTGCCAAGACGCTCAGCATGGATTATCGCCTGTTGACGAATGTCATCTTCACAAATCCGCAAGTGGCTGCCGTCGGGCTGACTGAGAAGGAAGCTCAATCCAGAGGCGTTTCTTACTTAACCGCCAGCTATCCATTTAGCGACCACGGTAAATCCCTCATCATGGAAACGCGTGATGGGTTCGTGAAGCTTCTCGCCGACCCGCGCTCGGGTGAAATTCTCGGCGGATGCGTCGTCGGGCCGCTCGGGGGTGAACTAATCCATGAAATCACCGCCGCCATGCACAAACGAATGACGGTTCACGAACTCGCCGCCATGCCGCATTATCATCCGACCCTCGCCGAGATCTGGACCTATCCAGCCGAGGATTTGGCGGCTCAGATTCCGTTGATGGGATAGAGGCCCAACGCGAGAAAAAATCAGGGCGCCCTGGAATCAGGACGCCCCAATTAATCCGCAAGCGAGGACACATTTCGTCGTCGCAACAAGATCGCGGAACCAACTATTTTGTGGGCGAATAATCCGTCGGCACCATGAAAACCGACTTGACTCCACCTTGTGCGGTAAGAGAACCACCAGCTCCTTCTTCGGACGCCTTTCGGGCTGTCACCCAACCCGGATCAGCGCCAAAGGCCTTGAATGACGCGGCTGCCGCATCTTTGCTCTTGTGGGCCAAGATGTAGATCAACGTATCATCCGCTCCTTTTTGATCCTTCATCGGAGTCCAATAGCCGAAGTTGATCATTCCGTGTTTTTTGAAAAGGGCCACGGTGTGATCGCGGAAACGTGCATTTAAGTTGTCCAGCTTGCCAGGAGTCGCCGTATAAGTGCGCATTTCGAAAACGCGCGACTCGGCACCAACCGACGCCTTGACCGCCGGCGAATAATCAGTCGCACTCAGAAAACGCGCCTCGACTTTCGACACCAGTCGGCCATTGACCTCAGAGGCTTTCTGCGCGGCTTGCCAGTCGGGATCGGCCATAAAACCTTTCCATGATTGATCGCGCGCTTCCTTGCTTGGGTACGCCAAAATATAAATCAATTTGCTCTCGGGATTGTCCATCGGCATCCAATAGCCAATGTTCACAATCCCATGTTTTTCAAACAGCTTGAAAGTGTGATTGCGGAAGCGCGCGTTCAGGTCGTCCAGTTTGCCGGGCGCTGCGTAATACGTGCGCATCTCGAAGCAACGCGGATCTTTCTCGGCGGCAAATGCGATTCCAGTGGAAGCCATAACGGTAAGGATAGTGAACCAGGCAATTTTTTTCATAGTGTGTATGTCGATTGAATCAAGGAGATGCCACCGCGAAACTTGCAAAGTGTCAAAGCAAAAATAGGGCAATTCTCAGTATGGCCGCGGATAACACCAAGAACCGGCTGAAGCCGGGACTCCCTAGGCACGTAGTCCCGCCTTCAGGCGGCAACGCGTCAAACTTAATCCGGCAGTCGGATGGCCGAAAGAAACGAAAAATGCCGAAAGAAAAGAAGTTCTGCGGCAACTGCCATTCACCCGGTAGGTGGGTGGCCGCGTTTGCGTCAAGCCCTCGAAGTCTTTCGCTTCTTTCGTTTCTTTCGGCTGAACTGCTGTTTTTAGCGTCAAACAATCCAACGCCTCTGGAAGTGTCGGTGCCTCACCGGCTGAAGCCGGGACTACCTACCTGGCGAACGCACGGGGTCCCGCCTTCAGGCGGTCGAAAGCCATAATGAGAACACCCCGAACTTTGTGCGCGCATTGCGCCCTTGAACGGTGGGGCGAGACTCTCTCCGAGCTGTAGTCTCCGAGCCGGAAGCCGTCGAGCCCTGACATGCTCGATCGCCAGAAAAGGTCAGGGTTCGAGGGGACT
>CAMAWP010000475.1 GCA_945861765.1 Akkermansia muciniphila
GGGCCAAACTCAAGGCCGTGGCAAATTGGAAAAGCAACACCAACAGGCTTGTTCCATTAAACAGATCTGGCTCTATCCAATACACCCACACTTCCGCAAAATCCTTTGCGCTTAACGCCCCTCGCCACCGGGTTTACCGAATGTTTACGTTCTGGCACAGAATTCGGGTGAATCTGGACGGCGCAAAGTGAAGTTCCCGCAAATCATCCGGCACCGGCGCATTGAAGCCACGATCTACGGCAAAAGCGCCAGTTACCCTCGTTTTAGGTTGGCTTACCACGTCGCAGGCAAGCGCCGTCTGCGGACCTTTGCAACGTATGGCCGATCTTCGACAGTTGAAAATCGTTAGTGCTTCCAGAAAAGATGGTTACGAAAACTAGATTTGCTCGTTGGCACTACATTTCTGTTTAGCAGCCATTTCGTGATTTATTGCTTTTGCTCTTTGAGTGATTCGTCAACAACCCTTTTCTCTAACCGCTGGCCTTCGTGTTCGGGACGACGCAACTGGTTGCACGTCGGCCAAGAGGCGGGCGGAGAGAAGGCGGCCAATCTCTTCTCGCTGATGATCACTTGCAAACGACTGAAGGTAGAACCGTATGCCTACCTCCACGACGTCCTACGACGGCTGCCCAGTCATCCGAACAAGGATATCTGGCAGCTGACTCCCAGGGGTTGGCAGGAAACCTTCGCGCCCAAGGGCCCGGTGGCCAGTCCCAGCGGCTGACTCCTACCGCAATCTAAACCCGCCCGTTCGTTCAACCCGCGGAACTCTCCGCCCCGCCGCCGGTGCCCCACGGCTCCCCCGGACGGTTACGAGGTAACGAGGCTCTGATCTGACGGAAGGGCGCGAAAGGTTCAAGAAATTTGAGCTTCGTTACCTCGGCTGCTACGAATGAATTTGATTTCCAAACAGGCTCTAACGGGCTCGATGTAACTGCAACACCCCTGACCGATCAATTGTGACTTCCTTCGCGTCCGCCGGAATTGCGGTGGTAGTGGATCGACCGCCCGGCCAATGGACGGCAATGGTCGCCGCGGCTTCCCGAAGCGCCAGCAATTGCACTGCGCTATCTTGTGACCAGTAACCGGACCCCGCATGGATTTCGCGCAACGGTCCTTTGCCACTGGCGAAAACAAGTTGAAGAGTCGCGCCAATCCCCGTGGGGTTTCCGACTGGGCCTTTCAAGCGCACTCGCAGCGCTGGCTTCGCTCCGACATTTCGAAACAGACGTGTTGCCACTCCGTTTTGGGTCACCACCAGATCGAGGCGACCGTCTTCATCAAAGTCTGAGACTGCGGCACCGCGCTGTTCGCCGTAAATTTGAATGCCGGATTCCTGACCCGGCACTGCGAATACGCTACCAGCGCCATTGCCCTTCAACAAGACGCCGCGACCCGCATCGGATCGCGCTATTTCCGGTTCCTCAGCAAACACATTCTGACTTAGGAAAATGTCCTCGTGACCGTCGCCATCATAGTCACCGACGTTCACACTGAAGGCTGGCGCAAGTTGCGCCTCGCGCGGAAGCTCCACAGCCTCGAACCGTTTGCCCCGGTTGAAAAAAATCATCGAAGCCAATGTGGTCACATGCACCTCGTTCGCTTTTACGGGCAACGCCTTCAATACCTCATCTATTGATGCCTCGCTAAAAGCTTTGTGGGATGAAAAATGTTCGCGCAGGAAGGGAATTGCGCCTGCAAGCGGGTTTAGCATTCGTCGAGGGACAACGGCACGAGTGGCTGGATCAACTTCGGTCTCGATCAGATCGACCGCATTTCGCTGTGTGAAATCGCCATAAAACAGAGCAAGCGGCTGTTCGAAGGTTGCGGCATAGGGACTGTTCAGCCCCCAGTTACTGGCGATGATGTCCAACTTTCCGTCGCCATCGATGTCGCCCGTGGTGACGCCATTCCACCACCCGAGATACTTGGCCAGACCGAATTCCTTCGTCATCTCGCGGAGTCGGCCAACTTCGTTTTTGAACAGACGCACGGGTCCCCATTCACAAGCCAGAATTAATTCCGGAAAGCCGTCTTCATCCAAATCACTCCATACGGCACTGCTTACCAGCCCCACCTTGGCCAGCGCCTTTGTGTTCTCAACATCGATTTCCCAACGCCCAAGGTTGTTGCGGAAAAGGATCGATGACGCTGATTCAGGATAGCGCGCCGGGATAACACGCCCCCCCACAAACAGGTCCAGATCGCCATCACCATCGATATCGGCCAACCCCAGAGGACCAGTGCTCGACGGCTGTCCGGGCAAATTATCGTGAATTGTCTTTTGTCCGAAATCGTACTGGCGAACCGCAGCGCCCACTGGCAGTCCATCTTCGTAATTTGCCGAGCCAGCCAACACGACAGCTTTTCCATCTTCACGCCGCCATCCGACCACCGTGGTTTGATCGCGAGTGATTGGCGTCGCGAATCGGGGCTCTTCAAAAGGCTTGAATCCGCCTTTGGAATCATTGAGCAAGATTTTGAGTTGGCCCCCGCGCCCGCTCCCGATGATCAGATCATCCCATCCATCCCCGTTGACATCGAACCACGCCACGCCAGGGCCGAGCTGGCTTAGTTTGCGCGGCAAGAGCGGTTGTCGCGTAAAGTCATCAAATGGTTGATCGACATGGGTATGTTTGAGCAGAGAGCTGACATCTTCAAAAAGTGGTTGAGCGCTCATGGTTGAGATTTGTGAGCCTGGCTGAGATGTGGCTTCCTCAAGCTCGTAGATCCGATTGGCTTTGGCACCCCGAACAATGGTTCGCTTCCCATTCCGCCAAGTGACTTCAATACTCAGGTCATTCGTCACGTTGCCCGCGGCAAACACGCGCAGCGGGTCGTCGCCGGACAGATAGCGTCCACCCGAGATCGTTTCCTGCGACTGACTCACGGGGCCGCCGGACACGCGGATGCGAGCGCCAATGCCTTGTGTATTCGGAGGCAAACCTCGCAACCGCACAGCGACGCGCGGTTCGCTGCCTTCATTTCGGTAAACGCCCGCTGCGCTGCCAAGGTTATTGACGACAAAATCCAAATCGCCATCTCCGTCAAGATCAGCCATGGCGATCCCATGATGCACTCCCGCTTGCGCTGTCCCCCAGACTTGGGTCATTTCCGTGAAAGTTAAGTCACCCCGATTGCGAAAGGCGACGACGGGTGTTTTCAGGTCAGGATAGAGCCGGTTATGGATCATCCGCTCGTGAGTAAATGCCTTCTGTCGTTCCAACTCGTTCGTGTAGCTCTGCCACGAATGCTGCCGAAGATCTATTGCCGCGGTCGCATCCAGGTCCTGCACATCCTTCACGTTTCCCGTGGTGATGAGCAAATCCTCGAAGCCATCGAGATCCACGTCGATAAACACAGGCTGCCACGACCAATCGGAAGCCGTGAGGCCGCTGAAGTTTGCTGTTTCTTGAAACGTTCCATCCCCACGATTGTGGAAGAGTGTATTCCGCATAAGTTGGGGACGATCCTTGATCGCTGTAACGGGGATCAGCCCGGGCGTGTATGCGCGCATCTGGCGTTTGCGCAAACGCATATCACGACTCAACATGTCCACCACAAAGAAGTCCATGCGACCATCGCGATCCATGTCAGCGAAATCCACGCCCATCGAGCTGGCGCTGGTGCCGCGGAGCGCAAGCTCTGGGATTGCACGGAATTTGCCGTGCCCATCATTCAACCAAATCCGATCAGGCGGCCAGTAGTCATTGCAAACGTAAATATCGGGAGCGCCGTCGTTATTGAAATCGCGGAATGTGGCGCTCAATCCCCAGTCGAGCGGCGGCTGCTTCAGTTTCTTGCCTTCGCCGTCAACGAACGCGCCGTCCGTCCACGAAACCGGCGTGAAGCGTCCTTTGCCATCGTTGAGGTAAAGCTGATCCGGCTCGCCGTATTCAAGCACCTGACCATTGACGATCAGCAAGCGGTCCTTAAACCAGGGTGGAACCGTCAACTGGCCGTTCACAAACTGAAGATTCGCCTGTCCGCGGTCTCGAATATCCTCGCTGCGATAATTCACGACGTAGAGATCCAACGTTCCGTTGCCGTCCACGTCCGCCAGCGCCAGAGTCATACTTCCAAACTTGCTGGTGATTCCAGCTTCTTGAGTTGCATCACTGAACTTTCCGTGGCCGTCGTTGAGAAAGCAGAGAACCCCCCGGCCGGTCGAAGTAACCAGCAGGTCGAGCCAGCCATCGCCGTTGATATCGGCAAACACCGCGCCTCGGAAATGTTTTCCAGAGCAACGAAGGCCGGCTGATTCGGTAAAGTCCTTGAATCTGAAATCGCCGAGATTCTTGTAGAGAACGTTCGGTGTGTTCAGGCCGCAGAGAAAAATATCAGGCAACCCATCGTTGTCAAAATCTCCGACCGCAACGCCCGAGCCATCAAGCAAAACGCGATTTGCTGCGCCATCAATTTCTGTCAGCGTGTTGGTGAAGGTGATGCCTGTTTGTTCGGATGTCAGGAGCGTAAAGCCGGGCTTGCCTTCTTTTGGAGTCGTTAGCTCCAGCCATCGAAAGCCATTTTCGCGGTGCCATTCACCCTCTGCGCTGACCCCTGGCAGACAGACCGAGCTGATGAATGCCGCCGCCACAAGGCGGATAACTGTATTTCGTATTCTTGATGTTTGCCGAGGCAAGTGACCGCTCATAGAGGCATTTTGCAATTTTGAGCTGGGTAAGTCACATCCAAACTCCACGTTCCTTCATTGGATGCTGTCATCGATGGGC
>CAMAWP010000476.1 GCA_945861765.1 Akkermansia muciniphila
ACTGTGGCTGCGGGAATCGCGGGCGGAGCTTTCGGTGGTGCGGTGGGTGATGCGGCAGTGCAAGGCACCGAGCTTGCACTTGGCTGGCGTTGCCATTACAGTTGGCAACAGACAGCGGTTTCGGCCGGACTGGGCGGAATGCTAGGCGGCGGATTTGCGAGAGCATTCGTCGGAAAAAGTGGAGCGACACTTCCAGAGGGTAGTTTTTCGATAGCCAACTGGAGCAGCTATCCGGCGAACCTGCCCAAACCAACCGGGCCGTTCAGACTTTTGGAAGGCGCGGAGTATGACGCGGCCAGAGCAGCGGCGAACAACGCCAACCGAGCACTCCATCAAGCCGAGCCGTCTCTGCGTGGTCTGCAACTTCACGAGATACAACCGGTGAAGTTCGGCGGCAGCCCTATTGACCCATTGAACAAAATCCCGCTGACACCGCAGCAGCACGCACCGGCAACGACTTGGTGGAATCAGCTACAGCGCCAGATAGAATAGGAGACGATGACGCCATCCGATAAAGAGCGGCTGCTCGCGAAGTTTAACTGCAACCCGTCTGCAGGTGTCGCGGTCATTCGACAGTTTGAAGCGGAGTCGCGCGTTCGTTTGCCGGACGACTATGCGGAGTTCTTGCGGCAGGCGAACGGTGGCGAAGGCTTTGTCGGCGACGCATACATCATCCTCTGGCGCGTCGGGGAGTTGCTTGAGATGAACAAAGCCTATCAGGTCGCCGAGTATGCTCCGAGTCTGTTTCTGTTTGGCTCGGACGGCGGAGGCGAAGCTTTTGCGTTCGACACACGCTCCGATGCAAAGCCAATAGTCTCCGTTCCGTTCGTCGGCATGGAGTTGAAACTGGCTCGCCCCGTGGCTTCCAACTTCAAAGCGTTCCTGGAGGAACTGTTCAAGTCTTGACCGTTCAGCAATGCCAGCCCCGAACGACATTCGTAGAAGCCGACTCCAAGACTGTGCCGGGAAAGAGATTTTTGAAATCCAGCCCGTCATCTTGGGAGGAAGCGCAACCGACCCGGCGAACAAAACAATCCTGAGTCGGCAACAACACATCGAAGCCGTGCGGTATTGGAACAACGTGATTCGAGATCTTCGCAAAGCGCTGAACGCCAAACGCTGAACGCTCGCCGCCGCGCGCCGTCATGCCGGCTGCGGAATCGAAGGCCAGCCGTCCTGCCGTCACGCGCCTGCTCGCAAAGACAAAGTGAGTCCGCGAGGTGGAGGCTGCCATCTCCCGGATGGGAGATTTGAGAATAGCCCACCCTTTCAAGGGTGGGATTGTGTGGCGGAGAGTCCAAGTCCCGAAGGGACGATTGAATCACTCCCACAAATACCGCTCGTTGAAATCCATGTTGTGTTTCGTTTGTGCTGAACACACGGTGAAAATATGTTCTGGCGTATGACATCGAGAAGGGATTCAGCCGTCCCTCCGGGACGCGTGCAATCGCCAATTCCAACCCAGCAGTGAACTACTGGGCTATTATCGATTCTCCCTCCGGGAGATAGTAAACGGGTCGTTGTTCAAACTGGCTCTTGAGTGCAGGCTTGTTTGGCTTAGTTTATTGCCATGAAGAATTGGATTGTGGCTGACCGCGAACATCTGGGCGGAAGCCCGCGGGTCCGGGATACTCGCATCTCCGTGGCGCTGATCCTTGAATCCCTTGCCGTCGGGCTGTCTGTGGCCGACATCGTGGATGCTTACCCGAGCCTGACCGAGGAATCGGTGCGCGGCACATTGGCGGAACTCGCGCGCACGAAGGAACTGCAACCGGCGTGAAAATCCTGCTCGACGAGAATCTGCCACGGAAACTCGTCGCGGCGTTACGCGCCGAAGGGCACGCGGCGGAATCGGTTCACACGTTGAAGATGCAAGGATTGGATAACGGAAGGCTCTACGAGTTTGCCCTGCAGAATTTCGACCTCTGCTTTGCGCGCGATTTCGGATTTACCCACAACGCGACGCAAGGCAAAGCGCCTGGCAATTTCAAACTGCTTCGCGTGGTGCTGGAGCAGAAACCACAGGATGAATTTGTCTCGGATTTCCTGGAGCAGTTTCGGCGATTGGATTTCGACCAGTGTCAACACGGCGAAGACTAGCCGTAAAAGCTTTTTAGCTCGGCTGTTACCGCGTTTTGGCAAACATTTCCGCCAGCGCCACGGCTCTGAGCATGGCCTTGCTCGTGTTCACCGCTTCTTGAAATCCGGCTTCCGGTTCGGAGTCGAAAACGGGTCGGTTCTCATGATTGACTAAAACCCTGGGGGAAGTTTGTCTCAAGACCGGCTGGCAGGTGCGTGCCTATTGTCTGACGGGCAATCATTTGTTTGGCCTGACCCCTATACCGTTTTCAGAGTCCATCAGGCACGAAGCCATGGTTCGCAACGACCAAAGGTCTAGCCTCCCACGCAAGCATCGCGCGTTTGCGCGTCCGACCCCAATGATACTCCCCCACAATGCCGGTCGAGCGAATGACCCGATGGCACGGGATAAGGACCGCTAACGGATTCTGGCCGACGGCCGCACCCGCGGCACGCGCGGCCTTCCGGTGACCGAGGAGGGCTGCCAGTCGTCCGTAACTTACAAGGGCACCGGAAGGCACTTGAAGCAGCGCGCGCCAGACTCGAACCTGAAAACCGGTACCTCGAACGAACGTGCGGAGAGCTGGACGCGATCCGGGAAGCCTCGCATCGTCGAAGACAATCGATGCGAGCCGTGCCGCCATCGAGTCATCGCGGGTCAATTGTGCCTCGGGCCAGGCCTCACAGAGCGCGGTCAATGCCGTGGCGGAGGCTCCTTCCTCAACAAATGAAACATGGCAAATGCCTCGGGCGCTTTCCGCTACCAACCACTCACCAAAGGGCGTTTGAGCGAAGCCAAACTGAATCTCGCAGCCCGCCCCGCCTGACTTCAGTTCTCCTGGCGATGCAGCTTCGATGTGGATGCAGAGGTCATGCAGCCTTCCTGATCCCGACAGTCCCACGTCGAGGGCTGCGTCCAACACATTTTCGCCATGGCGAAGCAGTTCCTTCGCGTGGTTCAAGGTGAGGCATTGTATGAAATCCTTCGGAGTCACACCTGCCCACGCGACGAACAAACGATGAAAATGAAAGGGGCTAAGTCCAATGTGCGCTGCCAGAGCCGCCAGGTCCGGCTGTTCTGTATAGTGCTCGTCCAGGTACTCGATGACGCGAGCAATGCGTTCGTAATCGTTCACGCGAGAAAACTGCCATTGAAATGCCCACCCGCCCACCCGTTTCTTGCGGCAATTCAGCGGAAGTTTGGCTGCACTCTTTTCCCACCACTCGGATCGACGCTCGGAATAATCGGAAAGGGCGCCTCAAGTTCCATGCGGAATCGCTCTAAGGCCGGACACTGGCCGTGCCGTTGAAATACTCCTGGTACTTCGGCCAACTCCACGTCGAAATATCGCGGCCGACCCGCAGTCCGACGTGGTTATCAATGGGGATATGGTAGCCTCCCAGCGCCCGGGAAAGCGCGGCCATCTCCGCCGTTGCTGAAAACGTCTTCAGATCGAGATTCACTTCGTGGCCGGGAAGCACCTCGGTGAGTTCGCAATGCCGTCGCCGTTCGAGAAATCCGTATTCATCACTCCCGGTAAAGAGCTCCAGGATTTTGGAGCAAGCACCGCTCACGGTCGCGTGCCCGCTGGTGTAGCCCGGAAAAGGCGGGGTGATGAACGAGTAGGGCGAATAGGGATGCCATTGCTCGGCGGGCATCTCGATCACTCCGCCGCCGGGGCCAGCCCATCCCTTCAACTTCTGGCCCTTGAAGTAGTGCCGCACGAGCGTCCATGGTCGAGAGGAATCGTAGTAGCGCTTCGTCTCCCAGCACGAGATGAAGGCGTCCATCGCAACGTTGGCGATGACGAAGTAGAGCTTCACGTCCTGATCGACACCGTGTTTGTCACGGCGGGAGACGTCCTGGGCGAACCGCAGCCAGTGACCGCTCTGGCCGGTCGAACGCGGGCCGTCGCGCATGAATTCGACGGTCGCCTTCTGCTCCGGGGTCAAGCTGTTATTGTAAGCAAGCACCTGTTCGGTCTCCTTCCGCAACCTCGCATCATCCGTGGTGGTCTTCGGTTGCGGTTCCGGCCGGAACTGGGCGCTGTTCGTGAGCGCGAATGGTTTCACCCGATACCAATGCGGCGTGAGAAAGCCCGGTGTGATCTTCCGTCCGTCCGGCAGCGTAAAAGTAATCGGCTGCCACCGGTCCGGGTCGATGATCTTGTCCGGTGGGTTGACGGGTTGGTAATAGGTGTAGTCTCCATACGGCGTGCCGTCGCCTCCAGCTTCGTCACCGTGCTGGTTAGCGCCATCGTGTCGGCGGTATGCGTTGACCGCCTGCGCGGCCAGAAAGCCGACCCCTTCCGGTTTGCGAGGGTCCTTCGAGCTGACACCAGGATCAAAGCCCACCTTCCGCATCTCCTCATCGATGAATGCCTTGTCCTCCGGATAAACGAAGAGGAGCGCATGGTAGGAAGCGTAGCTGATGGCTTTCTCCTTGTTTGCCAACGTGCGTTCGCTCTTGGGCCTCCGCAGTTCACCGCCCAGCCGCGAACCGACCGCGTGCTCGTCGTACGCGGCCCAGGCATCGTACATCGCCGTCGCCCAGATGGCCAAAGTGCGTGAAACAATCGTGGGTCTCGGGGCGTAGCGGTCCACTTCGCGCGCGGTGGCTTCCTGGGCAATGTCGAGCCA
>CAMAWP010000477.1 GCA_945861765.1 Akkermansia muciniphila
GCGGGAGTGCGCGGACTTGTTTTCCACAACCACATTCTCTTCTACGTCATCACGCCTGATCGCATTGAAATCGTCCGCATCTTGCACGGTGCCCGCGATCTTCCAGCCGCGTTCCGCGAACCGTCCCAAGCACATGCTCCCCGAGCTGAATGGAAGTGAGCTTTCTGACTCAGTTGCGCAACTGCGATCTGAGTGTTCGCCAAATCGGAATGCGCGGTTCAAAACTGGCGGTCGAAGTGAGTTGCGTTTTTGCTCGGACGCCAATAACTGCGAGCCTCAGGCTTCCGTTTCCGGTTCAACAAATCTTTGCCTGCAAAGCGGAGCAGCCATCCCATCGGCGTGAGCACGACGAGAAAAAGCACGATCAACAGAACCTTTCCAACGACTTGCCCGACGTGGAAGCCGGCTGTCGTGCCAGCGCGGTAAAAACCTCGAAACCACATCGGTCGGATCAAACAGACCACCACAGGAATGGCGGTTGCAACCAGAACGGCCCACGGCCCTCCGGGCAGCACACCACGTTTCTGCAAGACAAACCCGGCAAGAAAAATCGCCGCGCCAACAACCGCGGTGAATTGTTGCCATTCCCTCGGATTTTCTTTCAGCTTTAGTTTCATCGCTAAGTCCGCGTCACCTCATTAGTCCGGAACTGATTCGAAAGTTCGCGCCACTTGCCGATGCGACTGGGCGGAGCGGTCCAAGATGAAGTTGCCAATCACGAGATGGTCCATGGCTGTGTTGATGAAGCAGCGATAAGCGTCGTCTGGCGAGCAAACAATCGGCTCACCGCGGACGTTGAACGAGGTGTTCACCAACACGGCGCAACCGGTGGCTTGCTCGAACTTTTCAAGGAGCGCATAAAAGCGCGGATTGTCCTCGCGGCTCACCGTTTGAACGCGTGCCGAATAATCGATATGCGTCACGGCTGGAATCGTGGAGCGCACTTGTTTGACTCGATCCAATCCGCGCCCAGGCTCGAGTGGGACGCGTTGCAGCGATCGTTTGACCAGACCGACCAACAGCATGTAGGGCGACTCCGCGTCCAATTCAAAATAGTCCGCCGCCTTTTCAACTCGAACCGCCGGCGCGAACGGCCGAAAGGATTCCCGAAATTTCACCTTAAGATTCATGACGGATTGCATCTTCGCTGATCGCGGATCGCCCAAGATCGATCGGTTTCCCAAAGCGCGCGGGCCAAATTCCATGCGCCCTTGGACCCAGCCGATCACTTTCTCCTGTTGGAGCAACTCAACGGTTCGTGTCAATAGCGCCTCATCGTCCAGTCGCTCATAGACCGCCTGGTGCGACCGCAGCGTTGCTTCGATTTCTTCATCCGTGAATTCGGGGCCCAAAAGCGCGCCTTGCATCTTGTCTCGACATTTCGGAGAGGCACGTTCCTCGTCGCCGGATCTCACCCGGAGGCGATGATGCCACACGGCCAAGGCTGCGCCGAGAGCTCCGCCCGCGTCCCCAGCCGCCGGTTGAATCCAAATTCGGTCAAAGATTTTTTCGCGCACGATGCGTCCGTTGGCCACGCAGTTCAAGGCCACGCCTCCGGCCATGCAAAGATTCTTACTCCCGGTGATCTCGATCGCCTGTCTGGCCAGACGCACCATCACTTCTTCGGTCACGCTCTGAATGGACGCCGCGATATCCGCGTGACGAGGTTCGATGGGCGACTCGGGCAAGCGTGGCGGTCCGCCGAAAAGTTGATGAAACTTTGCATTGGTCATCGTGAAGCCACGCAAGAAGTTGAAGTAATTCAAGTTCAGCCAGAACGATCCGTCGGACTTCAAATCGATGAGATGCTCGCGGATGGCTGACACGTATTTCGGTTCGCCATAAGGCGCGAGTCCCATCAGCTTATATTCTCCCGAATTGATGCGGAACCCGCAATAAGCGGTGAAAGCAGAGTAGAGCAATCCGAGAGAATGAGGGAAATGGAGCTCCTGCAGAATATGGATTTGGCTGCCGCTCCCTTTGCCAATGGTCGTGGTCGCCCATTCTCCCACGCCATCGACCGTCAGAATGGCCGCGTCTGAAAAGGGACTCGGAAAGAACGCGCTGGCTGCGTGAGCCTGGTGGTGTTCCGAAAACAGAATTGGGCAGCCGCCCGCCAAACCGGGCATTTCATCACGAATGGTTTTCCGAAGATTCAATTTCTCACTGAGCCAGGAAGGCAGAACTTGGAAAAAAGTGTGCAACCCGGCGGGCGCCACGTCGAGGTAGGTTTCAAGGACGCGCGCGAATTTGGTGATCGGCTTGTCGTAAAAGACCACCGCATCGAGCTGCTCCGCCCTCAACCCGCCGTGGCGTAAACAGAATTCGATGGCGCGGTTGGGAAAACGCTCATCATTCTTCTTTCTTGAAAATCGTTCTTCCTGCGCTGCGGCAACGATGTCGCCGTTCCGAATCAGCGCGGCGGCCGAATCATGGTAATAAGCGGAGATGCCGAGAATGTGGTGCATGGCCGCGGTGAACTCACATGAACGGATAGAGGAATGGCGCCAGGACGGACGTTGAACTGAAAAAAATGAGAGCGCCCAGAACCAGCAAAAGCACCACCAAAGGCAACAGCCACCATTTCTTTTCCTGTTTAAGAAAGGAGAGGAATTCTTTGAATAGTTGCCACACGATCAACCCTTGTAAGGTTTCGCCGAGGAAATTGCAAAAGGGAAGCTGCAGCAATTCTCACTTTGGCCCAGGACACTGTCCGCTCGTCGTATGTAGTCCCGGCTTTAGGCGGTTTTCACGGGGCGACCGGCTAAAGCCGGGACTACAGGCGGGCCAAAATGAGACCACCCCGAACTTTGTGCGCGCATTGCGCCCTTGAACGGTGGGGCGAGACTCTCTCCGAGCTGTAGTCTCCGAGCCGGAAGCCGTCGAGCCCTGATATGCTCGATCGCCAGGAAAGGTCAGGGTTCGAGGGGACTCTCACCCCACCCAGGTTCATGGGCAGGGAACACCTCCGACATTGGACCCGCATCGGGACCATGAACCTGGGAGCGCCGGCGTCTCGCCGGCGAGTTGCTGTGGCGAAATTAGGAACACGCCGGCGAGACGCCAGCGCTCCCAGGTCAGGTTCATGGAGAGAGGGAGGAAGACTCCGCAGCGCGCTTGTCCTCATTCGGAGATGCGCCTTCGGCCTTCGGTCGCTGACATTTTCCGTATCGACATCAAAAGCCGAGCCTACAGCAGCACGCCCGCGATACAGGCCGTCATGTAGCACGCGAGCAAACCGCCAAACATGGCCTTCATGCCGAGCCGAACCAGATCGTTGCGCCGCGAGGGCGCGAGGGCGCCGATGCCTCCTATTTGGATGGCGACGCTGCCAAGGTTCGCGAAGCCGCAGAGCGCATAGGTGGCAAGAGTGTAGCTCCGTTCGTCGAGGAGGGCCTTTTTTGCGTTGAGCGAGATGTAACCAAAGAATTCGTTGAGCACGATGCGTTCGCCCAGAATCTGGCCGATCGTTACGCAGTCCTTGGCGGGGATGCCCATGAGCCATGCGAAAGGCGCGTTCAGGTAGCCCAGGAACTCCTGCAACGGCTTATCGGTCTGCCAGCCAACAGGGCTGACCAGAGAGCTGATCAGCCAATTCGCAGCCGCAACGACGGCAGTGAATGCGATCAGCATCGCGGCGACATTAATCGAGAGCTTCATGCCCTCGCTCGCGCCGATACATATAGCGTCGATCCCGTTGATGCTTTCGCGCTCGATTTTGGCATCGGCGCCGCCGGCGGTTTCACTGACCTGGGTTTCGGGCACCAGCACTTTGGCGATGAGCAGCGCAGCCGGCGCGCTCATGACGGATTGAGTGATGAGATGGCCCGCTGGGATTTTCAGCATTCCTGAATAAACCGCCAGCACTCCACCGGCGATATTGGCGAAGCCGCCGATCATGAGGCAATTCAACTCGCTGCGGGTCATTCCGCAGAGGTAGGGTCGGACGACGAGCGGCGCTTCGGTCTGGCCCACGAAAATGTTTGCCGCGGCCGCGAGTGTTTCGCTGCCGCTTGTGCCCATCACGCGGCGCATTACCCACGCCATCGCGCGGACGATGACTTGAAGGACACCGTAATGATACAGGAGCGTGGAAACGGCGGAGACCAGGATGATGGTTCCTGTCACCGTGATAACAAACAGGAAAGTGTTTTCCGGGCCAAACGACTTGGCCAGAACATCGGGTTGAGCCAGCGGGCCAAAGACCAGGCGGTTGCCCTCGTCGGCGAAAGCGATGAAGCGGTTCACAGCGCGTTGGCAGCCGTTGAAAAAACTTAAGCCAGCGTCGGTGCGGAGAACAAAAACAGCGATGGCGAATTGCATGGCGATACCCGAGATCACGGTGCGCCACGGAAAAAGCCGCCGCTTTTCCGAGAGCGCCCAGGCCAATCCCACAATCGCCACGAGCCCAAACGCGCTGATGAATTTGAGGAGCATTAAGGCTCCAGCCTATCGCTGGCACGCAACGTTTGTCGAATGAACTTTAACTTTGTCGCGCAGACGTCTTTTGTCGTGACGCCGACGCTGAACCAAATAGTCTGAACGGCCGTGACTGCCGAGCCCAAACAGCAGCGACAGAGTTCGACCACGAATATCAACTGGCTCTCGCCGCGTTGGAGCGAAACCGTCCAGTTGACCCAAGAAATCCTATGAACCTTAAAAAAGCCGTTCAGCCGAAAGAAACGAAAGAGGCGAAA